>NZ_AGAF01000255.1 GCF_000224515.1 Desulfosporosinus sp. OT
GAACGGATACATCATTGCTATATTGATAGATGTGATTCGGAGCCTTCTTTCCCCCGGACCATGCATAAGTCTGAAAATATCTATCAGCCTTGATCGCCTGCATGACAGCGTAAGATCCGTACACACCCATAAGATATTTGCCGCCCAAGCCATCCTTTACGCCCTGAAAGTAGTCTTTAATAGCTGACATATCGCTTGCCTGCGCATCATAGTCCACGGTAAAATATATGGCCACGCCATCAGGAGCCCCGAGGTATTTAGCCTCAACGATGGCAGCTGCCGCGTCGGATACCCCTTTGGTATAAGTAAAGTAGTCTCTTTTCGTCGGAGCTAATTCCCATATGAGAAATATAGACATACCCGCGTCATGGATGGCTTTTACTTCATCAAGAGTTAACCCCTTCCATGAGTTTCTACCGAGATAACGGCCTACGGATAATATTCCGGCTTTATTAAGTGCTTGTGCGCTCGATACGGTTAGCTTAGTTGCGCAATCGATTCCATCCATCTTGCTTAATCCCCTTTCTCCTCGATCTGGTCGATACGCTTATGGGCCGACTTCGCGCTTTCCTCCACCCTAGTGACTCGTTCAGAGAGGGCATTAAGACTTTTGTTGGTGTCTTTTTGCTCAAGCAATACATCGTCGATCCGATGCTTGACATAGGCCATATCGGTTTCCATTGTGCCTCTTACTGTGCCGGCGGAATAGGAGTCTTTCTTTAGACCTTTGAGGTACCCGACATAAGCGAACACGATACCAGATACAGCTCCAACAACTGCGAGGGAAATGTTTTGATCCAATGCTCTCGCTCCTTTCACCTCGATTCGTTTGTTACCCGTGATGTTTGGGTATAAAAAATAACCGTCGATTGACGGTTAAAAACTTGAAATATGAAAGACGCCGAAGATTATGCTTCAGCGTCTTTTTAAATTAGTCATCTTCAAGTAACTTCTTCTTCCCAATTCAATTTTTGTCCACAATCACAAACTCTTTTTCCGTACCAGTGTTTATAATAACCATCCCCTAAGCTCTCACTTAGGTCTTCTCCGCAAGATGGACATCTAGCAGGATTCCATGCCTCTATAATAGGTTTTTGGGGCATTTGTTTGTTTATGGCCATATTAACAAAAGCATTAACGCTTAATCCTTCCTTTTCGGCAAATGCTTTAATCTTCTCCTTATCCCCTTTCGGCACGGTAACCGGTATCCTGTCGTAAGCTTTTTCGTTATACTTTCTATTCGCCTTAGTTCTCGCTGTTGGCATTTCCTCACCTCGACATAAGCATACCACAAAAAATATACTAACGCTAGTGTATTTTCTATTGACTATGTACTAACGCTATGGTATATTATATGTAATAACACAAGTACATTTGAGGGGGAAACGAAGATGAGAAGGCAAAAACCTACCATGAGAAAACTAGAAGACACGAGTTGGTTAGCTCAAATCATCAAAGATAAAATGGAAGTAGAATTTGAGAAAAACAACTATGGTTCTCCCCGTTACCGCGCATTGCAAACCTTACACATTATTGTCAATGAAGCAGACGATCAAGATAATCCAAACATCTATTACGACAATTACAACGGAAAACGGGCAATCGTAATCTGCGAAATTCCATCACTCTTGAAACATGGTTATGACTTTGACACTAACGGAATGCAATGCAAACTCAGAGGGCTTGCGGAGCGTTACACGGACGATGACGGAATGTACATTGTATCAGTACTAACAACCAACGACTTAAACAGTGCCATGATAAAGGATTTAGAAGAACTGATGTATCAACTCGGAACGCACTAAATCAAAGGAGCCAGCCGGGGCTAACCGGCGTAAGGAAAGGATGGTGTCGTAATGAAAGCTAAACTGTACAAAGTCTTTAAAGCTGGCGGCGCTCAAATGGAAACACTTCATGCTACTTGCATAACTAAAGCCGCTAAACAGTTTATTGCCACACTTGATAAACCTGCCAAGTACGAACTTTACAGTAAGGAACAAGCGAGTGTCCGTTACAATGACAACCACAACGCAATGAGTGACTTCGTAATCTATGAAGCGTAAGGAGGAAACCCCATGAAACAATGCAATTTCGAAGAACTCCCCCAAGCTCTCCAGAAATCCGTTACCAGACTAGAATACCTAAAGTCATCCAAGGTCCTGCGCTGTCTCTACGATGGCAAAAACTACGCTGAATGTACGATTTTGAATGGATCCCTAATCGGGGTATTTAACCATTCCTACGGCGAAGTGGACAACGTTTGGTTAACTAGCAGAGATATTGAAATTTTACACAACGCAATAGAAAGCACCCGTCCCTAGCCTGGCAGCTGTACGAGTGCTCATGATGACACCGGAGTGTCCTGGATATTATACCACGATGCTCCGGTCCAAAGAAAGAGGAGCGTGGGAACCATGACACAAATACTTAGCTCAACCGCCGAGATATTGCTAGAGCAGGTGGTGAGCGCCATTTCTTGCCCCAATATGGACAAGCCCCAACTGCAGGAAACACTCTCTATCATCCTTTCTCAGTATGACATTAAACCAGCCCTGGTTATGAACGGACATCCGGATCTAGCACAAAAGATTAAGCTGTTCCTCGCAGGGAAACGACTTGAAGGCCTCAGCCCCTTATCTCTTAAGGGTTACGAGCTGGAACTAAAGATATTTGCTGAACACGTCCCGAAGGCTGCTAATGAGATTACCACAGCAGATATCCGGGTCTATCTATCCGAATTTGAACGCCTTAAAACATCGTCGCTATCCAAACGGTTATCAGTCCTCAAGTCTATGTTTGGCTGGCTCGTGAACGAAGATATCCTGACTCGCGATCCAACAAAGCAGATCAAGCCGCCGAAGAAAGAGCAGCGATCCCCGAAAGCTTTGACCATTGAAGAACTTGAGATGATCCGCGAGGCCTGCATTACACCGAGGGAACGGGCGCTCGTGGAAGTCTTGTATGCAACGGGAGGAAGGCTCAGTGAGATCCGAAAGATGAACCATAACGATATAGATTATCAGGCTCTGTCCGTGCTGGTTATCGGCAAGGGTAACAAGGAGCGACCGGTTTATTTTAGTTTTAAGGCCATGTACCATCTCCGGAAGTACCTTATGCGCCGAACTGACAATGACCCAGCTCTCTTTGTCTCCGAGCGAAAACCTTATCGTAGGCTATCTGATCGGGGAATCCAGCGAGAAGTGAAGGTTGTAGCCGACCGCTCAGAGGTCACAAAAAACGTGCATCCGCATATATTTAGACACACTTTTGCAACATTGATGCTAAACAACGGCGCGGACCTGGTGGCCGTCCAGGGGCTCCTCGGGCACACCGACCCAGCTACGACCCAAATCTACGCCAGCATGACGAATGAGAAACGGAAGCAGTCACATCATCAATACCTAGTCCAATAAGGCCCTCCGGGGTCTTATTTTTTTGCCTAAATCTAATGAACATAATGCGTCAAATGTGACAATAATAGACTACGGTATAATACTATATTTCTTTAATACAGATTCTACAATTTCCTCCATCGTTGCGTATTGGTTTATTGCAGTCAAGAATGTTCGAGCAAAACATCGTGCTAACATTTGATACCCCCAAGTTTGCGGGTGTAAATTATCCCTCAATACATAAGTTAGCGTGTTATCAACGCCAATGCGTCCTATTTCCGACAAGGTATCAGCAAGATAGACATTGTTTTGGGCGATTAGTTTTAAAAGGCTGTTTCGATACGGTGCCCCTTTGGTATAGCTTGTCATTTCTATACCCCCACCCGTTAATACACTGGTAATAAACATCGGAGGTATACCAATTATTACTCTTTTCCCATTTGCTAAATCAATCATGGATTGTACTTGAAGCTCAAAATCTGTAATTGGTGTAACACCTATATCATTTGTGCCGATTAATATAAATACCGTGTCATAAGAAGTTAAGTCGATACCTTGCATAATTGCCAATTGATTTGCAGCTTTATGACCTCCAACCCCTTGATTATTAATTTCAAATTTATTTATACCATATTGACCCTCAACAATATTTTTTAGTGCATTAGGCCAACTTATCGAACTATCCGCTCCAAACGTAATACTGTCACCAAATGCAATAGCATTAAAAGTGTTGCCAGAATTAACTTTACGTGCATAACCTTTTGTTATTTCCCCCCACGTAAAATTATTAATACCACTATTAACATTATTTGAGGTTAATAGTGCGAATCCGAATTCTTTGCAATCAAATTCTAATTCTGTACTAGCTACCAAAACACCATTAATAAACATGTCAAATTTTCGTTGTGTGATTGCTCTAATGCTTATTTGTATACTGTTAATATCTTTGTAAGCCGGAGTAAGTAAATCTTTATAAGTGAGGTTAGGTGGTATTGTTGCCCAAATACCATTTTCCATTTTCCAGCCATAGATATTACCTGCATAATCTATATGGTTTATAAAATTATATAGATTATCCCCAAAATACACACCAAGCCTTGCACCGCCCTGTGTCTCTATATAACGAGGTTTAATAAGACAATTGAGAACAGTATTAAGTTCTATGGGTAAAGACGTTACATACCATTTGCTAAGATTAGTCACTTGTGCCGTGTTTGATACTTGGTAAAATCCGTCAATAAGCGTAATTTCAGAAGTATCTACATCTGATTTATCTGCTGGAAGTGAATCACCATTCCATACTATTTTTTTCCTGACTGCTCCATCATCAACGAGAGTTAATTTTTTAATGCCTATATCTATATCATTATCCATGCTATACATATAGGCAGATTTAGAATAATCATTTTTTAACACATTCGCGTAATTGTCTCTATCTCTCGAATAGATAATTATATCGTCAGTAAACACTACATCTCGAAACGTTGTTACATTAGTCGTCGGAAAAGACAGTATAACGCCAGCATCTGCATGTATAATAACCTCATTCAATGATGGTTGGTTGGTAAAATAATACTGTGCATTACCTGTTGTGTTTTGTGGGAAATACACAGTACCTTTTGTTTTTGCATTATTCCAAGCAGTATCAACAGGAGTTATACCATCGGGATTACCCCCATAATTAAGTATACTATTCAATTTTATATTGTTCGCAGTTTGTGCCTTATACGTACTAAAACTTGCGTCGGCAGCATCTAACCTGGCACCTAAATTAACCTCTCCACCGCGGGCCGCTACGATCTCAATGTCTGTGTTTTGCGTAGTTGCCGTTTCGTACTGAGCAGTAATGACATCAAATTCCGCTTGCCATTCCACTACCTTGGCATCGACAAAGGGCACTAAGTTTGAGCTTAATATGCCATCCCCGTTATCTAATGAACTAGAGCACGTAAAGTTGAATTGCGTTGTGCTTAACTTGTTGCCATCTTTGCTGAAGCTGATCTCAGCTTTAATAACCCCAGCAGCCGCCAAAGTATTAGACATTAGGACGCACTCTAGTTTTCCGTTTGGTGCATCTAGGATAGAAACTCCGGTTGTCTCATCCTGGATTACGATGGTTTTATCCGGCTTTAAAAAGGCGATAGAAATGGCTTGCCCTGTAATGTCTACTACATTTCCTCCGGTAAGCTGTCCGTCCGGGCCAGTAGTTTGCCCGCCATCAACGATAGAGAATTCGATAACTGATGTGCCGACATTATTTTGCACAAAATTAATGTTTCGGATTGTTCTGCGTTTAAAATCTAAGGTTAACAGGAAACGATTTTCCAAGGTTATCCCCCCATTTCTTAATTTATGGCATAAAAATAACGCCATATTAGGCGTTTAGAACTGATTTATCAAAGTTACGTGATAGCTAACTTCTGTAAATACGCCTCGCTAGGCTGTATAAGTGACTCAATTTTTATTCCGTTATCAAGTTCTTCAATCGTGAATACTCCGTCTTCTCTTGTTTCTTGATAAGTATTAACTACTTCTGCCATTCAATCATTACCTCCCTAAAGTATTGATTTGCACCCGAATAATTTAAGCTTAGATGCTGCGTCAAAACTACCAAGCGAAAGTCTAATATCTGTCTTGAGTGCATTGTCGTACCAATGCCCAGAAGTATCTCCTATATGCCCTTCTCCTCGATGCGTAGCAGAACAAGAAGCTCTTGTGCCTGAGTTTGGGATAAATATGTCTATAACAGTTATGTCTGTACTATCTGACTTTGTATCAATATAAATGCCATTAGCAGTATTATTTGCTGTATATACTCCATTAACTACATTAGCATACTTATAGTTGGCTGCTGAAGTGTCACCGTTAAATGACATTGCAATACCGCGTTCAGTGGAATCGCTCCCCACTACTTCTCCAACTATTCTAAAAGCCGAATAGCCTGCAGGAATGGATGCGAAAATAAAATATGATGTATCAACGCTGAATGTTTTCGTAGCTAGTAGTTCCCATACGATGGTTTCCGTTTTTAGTGCGTCAATAGCAGCGTTCCTGTCAATAACTTCTTGGGCTACAGCGTTCTCCCTATCAGTTATTTCTTGAGACACTGCCACATCCCTATCTATTGCTTCCTGGGCTATATCTGATTCAAGTAAGCTTAGCTCAGTTTCAATTTTATTTAGATTTGTTGCTGATATCGGAGTTCCGCTAGTCCCTGTATACAATAACTTTACATCTTCAAATCCAGGGATAACGTTACCTGCTTGATCGGTGATCGAATATTTATTTTCTCCATCGACCCAAGTCGTTTTTATATACATTAAATCACCCTCGCATTCCAATGGATAAGCAAGCTCTGTGTATTAGTTTTCGCGATAGTCACCGCTTGACTAGCCATTTCAGTTCCGGTTCCGAGTGCCACAGTTGCCCCATTACCGTACAGAGACAGGTCAATGAGATTTCCATTGCCCTCAAACTCGGTGAGATAAAATGTATACTTGCGTTCTACTGCGCTAATCGTCTCAACATCCTGAGGGACGATTCTAATCAGTTCTCCTGTAATAGCGCTGGCACTCAATACGTCGATATTATCTATACTTGTTGCAACCGTTGATGCTAGGATCAGCGCTCTCGCCGCATCTGTCACACTCATAAAATCACTCCTGGTCCACAAATAGTCTGACCGCAAATATGATACTGATGCAGGACATAAGACATTTCTTCTTCCATGGCTAGATTAACAAATTCATCCGTGAAGGGTATATATCTAACGACAACCTCATTTTCGCGGATCACTAGTTGTCTATTGCCCTGTAGCAAGGTCTTGAACAGCTTCTCCCATCCTCCGACTGTGGTCCCATCGAGGCACCTTACCGAGTACAATGTTAAACCCCCGTCGTTTCTAGCTGATACCGAGTCAATGAGAAACGTGCCGCTTAGATTGTGCTTAGTATTCGTGATCGGTAGGATTTGGCCAGCCTTGAGGCCCTTGCTGTAGGTGTTGAAAGTTACTACTTTTGGAATGATGCCGTACTTCTCCAACTTCCCAAGCGCGAACTCTAGGGCTGCTTCCCTCGTATTCAGGTTGGTTTCCTGTATGATGTTCTCATAGACACCCGAGCCTCCTTCAGCTGATTTCCTGTCCGCCACCTGCTCGGAAGATTCCCTAACGACAAACAGAGGATAGAGTCCCTTGTACGTTACTTTGAGGACTTGGGTATCGAGTAGTATTGGCTCGCTGTTATCTTGTGTTATCGTGTTGGAGTTAAAGCTAAAATAATATTTCTTTTCAGTGTCAAGTCCATTAACACCGATGTCCAAAGGAGAAACCTCTACATCATTTATAAATATCCTTGGTTTTTGAGCGATTGGCAATCTAACAACAAAGGTCTTGGATACTCCGTCAGGCTTTGGGGTTGGTTGTTCGAGAGGGATTTCCGCCGAAGTGTCTGTCCCTGCGCGGACGTATTGCCTGTTCCTGTAGTCAGAGCGCGATTTTTTAACTGTCAATCCTTGATAATTGTGGCTTACATCCGTTAGGCCAAAGGGAGATGCATAGGTAGATCGATCAAAAAACTTAAGTTGCTTGAGGTTATCAATCTCCCAGTTGTATCCTGTTGCATCGGCGAGATAGTTCATAGCGGTGTTTCCATTGTCATAGTTAAATACCGCCTTTGAGATCGTTGGGCCGTCCTGTACGTCTCCCTCCGTGATTCCCTCGTCCGCGAAGACTGTTGTTATGAAATCCCTTACGATGTCTCCGGCAAGTTGGTTTTCGTAAGAGTTTGCAATAATTCGTTTGTCGATTAGTTGGGAGAAGTCAACGCAAGATACGGAGACGTAGTTGGTTTTGTCTCCGTTCTCAGAAACACTGTCCACCGTACCAGCAAAGATCGTGATGGAATCCTCTTCGACGATTACTTCCATGCCAACGTCAATCTCAAAATCAGGATCAATGGCCACGAATGAGCAGGTTGTCCGGTCGTTTAGTGTGTCGTTATAGCTGAGTGAGTTTTTCTGAGTTGTGACGATATTTCCCGCAATGGCGTACGTCCTCATTACCTCACCCCTTTGAGCGCTAGGCGGTCCATGATGCGATCCATGAGGCGGTCTACTCCGTAGTCGTCCATGATGTTGGCACCCTCAAATGCCCCGCGTTCGAAGATAACTGGCGAAGATGATGCTACGCCCGAACCGGCCATTGCCATTGATTCTTCATTCGAGAATATTTGACTGCCACGCGGAAGATTTAAAAGCTCAGGTCCTTCTTCTCCGACCCACGTTAGTCCGCCACGCCAGTTGTCTGTTCCATTGGCGTTACGAGCTGCTTTCATGCCATCAGATGTAGAATTGTAACTTACCTTGACCGTTTTATCTTTGGCATCTGTTTTATTCCATTTAAGCAACCATCCAAGAGCTTTTTCAATAACTGTAGATACTGTATTAAAAATATCGATAACTAAATCGATCTTTGGCTTAATGAAATCATAAATTCCTTTTGCCGCTTCAATAAACAGAGAAATAACACCCATTGCCACTTTTAAGGCAGCCCCTACTGCTAACATAGCAACTTCAAAGATAACCCGAATTGTCGGCATGGCCCTTTGGACTAGATCCCATAGTCCTTGGATAATCGGCATCAGGTCATCCCTGATAACCTGCCAAAGTTGATCAAAACTCGGCTTAACATAGTCATACATAGCCTGAATTGCCGCTTTTATTTGTGGCATATTTTCAGAAACCATACCCTTAAAGGAGTTGAATTGAGGCATTATATAAGTCTCAATCACGCTCCCAATTCCATCAAATATTTTGTCAACAATCCCCATCGCGTAACTTATCTCATTCTGAATGATCGGCATATTACCAGATATCCATCCAGCAAATTCATTCATTTTAGGTAATATCTGTTCTCCGAGAGGAATAAGCAATCCTGTTTGTAAATTTCGCTTAATTCCCTCTATGGCCTCTCCGAAAGTGTTATATTTTACTTCGTTAATTTTACCGAGCGCATCATTCGTTTTAGTTATTTCTCCTTGGGTGTTAACTAATGCGGTAATACCCTTAATCCCAAGATCTTCGAATTGGGTACCAAAAAGAGCAACCCCTGCTGCATTCTGAGCAACTGGATCTTTCATACTTATAAGGGCTTGAGTTGTTTTGTCAAAAGCTGTTTTTGCCGTTTCTCCACCAGTGGCAAAGGCCTTGGTCATTTCTGTAGCATTCAATCCCAACGCCTGAAACCCTGCCGCCGACGTTGTGCTTCCATCTTTTGATCTAATACCAAACTCTTTTATTGCATCGGCGAGCAAGTCAACGTCACGAACCCCGCTCGCGGCACCGTTTGAAAGCATATTAAACATTTCTTCAGCCGAAAAACCTTGAGCAGCGAACGTTCCAGAATACTCATTAAGCGTATCTATAAGATCGCCATTTGCGTCCAATCCCCATTGAGCACCTTGGGCTATTAGATTATAAGCTTCGTCACCGTCCATTCCAAATTGCTTCATGAGTTGATTTGCTCCACGTAGACTGTCGGCCACTTCCATTCCGAAAGTGTCTTTTAGCGCGAGAGCGTTCTCGGTCATTCCCTGTAATGCATCTCCAGCAAGTCCGGTCTGCTGATTTACTAGGGACATAGCTGATCCGATTTCCTCAAAATTTTCACCAAAGTTATTATTATAGATTGCGAGCATGGTATCCTTCATATCACCCATCATGTCATCGGCAACGCCAGTTGAGGCCTGCACGCCATTTAATGACTTCGTTAAATCATCCGTAAGGCTAACAGCTAGGCCTCCGACTGATATTGCCGCCGCCCCGATTGCAGCGGCTATTCCTGCTCCGACTTTTAGGGCTGATCCGAGCATACTCCCGAATGTTTTTGTTGTGCCCTGAGCTTTTTTATCTGTAGCATCTATAGATTGATTTGCCTTTTCGTTGTCTATTAGGATAGATCCGAACAATTTAAAAATCTCCGTGTCAAACACCTCCTTTTAACGGCATTAAAAAAACACCCTCTCAAAAAGGATGCTTTTTTAGATCCGCTATTTTTTTATTGCTGTTTTTCTACGGTTATCTTCCATTTCGCACTAGACCCAACATCTAATGAATACTGTCCATGTTTTTCATGTAGGTACGTTGTGTCTTTTTTGCCTCCATCATCAGTGCTTACCAATATATCTTGAGGAGTTCCTCCTTCATCCTGCAGTGTTATATTGAAATAGCCCTTATCGCATTCCCAATTAACCCTTGTATTCTCAGTTACCTCGAAATTCTCAGTTGTCTTTGACCCGTTCCCCTCCCACGTATTAGTTACAACCCATTTCTTCTCAATAGGTGCAGGGGCCTGAGCTACAGGAGGCGTAACCGCAGCCGGTTCCTTCGCAGGAGCATCCGTCTTAGCCCCACAACCAACCAGCACAAGCATGAGAATAGCCAATAATCCAAGAAGCCTTTTCATTTCCTCATCTCTTTCTTACATAATTTTCTTTATTATACACTATGTAAGAGGTTTATTGGCTATTCCTTTTGCGTTATTTCCTGCAAATGTAATCATACTTTCCATGCGTATCCATCACTCTTCCGCAGGATAAGCAGAGATCAACACCCGAATGATCGTCTGTTTCTGTTTTCTTGTGCGTACATATCGAAGGTTCTTTTGCTAGAGTTTCAATCTGTGCCTCAATACTCTTTTTATAAATAATCAAATTATCGTAAAATTCCTGCATATTAAAATCAATTCCAACTGTAATGCTATCAATTTTAGGCAATTTAACCACTCCTTTGGGACTCGTATGCAGTCGCTACCGCCATCATTTCCTCAACGATCTCTTCGGACGTCTTTTCTGACAACTTTACAATAGGCTTAATCAAAGCCTTTTTATAATCATCAAAGCTAATAAACTTCATTTGACCGATCTCCATGTAAGGACACAGCCTGACCCATCTTTCCCAAAGGCTGTCCTCGGATTCTTTCTTAGCTGCTTCGATTAACAATTTTCCGAGATCCTTGACCCTCATCCGGCTTAAACGATTAATACCGTAGTGGCTATGCAACAGGTTTAATGTTTTTGAAAATCCTAATGCATAGCCTGCCTGAAAAAAGATACCGCTTCCTTGTCCGCAAATATCTCTCTAAAGGAGTTCATTGTTGTCATAAAGCTTTGAGCCTTGATTTCTTCAACTGTCTTACTCTCGAAAATAGCGACAATTTCAAAGACTTCGTCCTTAATCTTTGCTGAATTTTTCAGAACAAACTTAAAAAGGTTGATTCCAAGTGATGTTTGGTCAAGCTTTTTACCCTTGTTTTCTTCAGTAACCTTTTTTCGGTAAGCGTCAATATCTAATTTATCGTATAAGTCAACGACCGCAGGAAGCATGTCGAAAGCTTTTTCTGTCGTGATCATTCTATTCACTCCTAAAAATTAGGGCGAGGTTTCCCCCGCCTTTTATTATGCTGCTAGACTAGCCACCGTCTCTACCAAGAATAGATCTGCCAGGCTGTCAGTTGGATCCCAGTGCGGGTAAATCTCAAGTGAAACTTCCCCTTCGCCCTTAGGCTTAGCAGCTAGGACAAATTCTTTCTCCGACATCGCATTGTAGAGAGTGATCTTCCGGTAATCACCCTTGACGGTTTTGCAAAACATTGTGACATTTTTGAGATATGCCTCACCCGGGATAACCCCGATATTCTCACTCTTACAAGTAATCGTCCCCAATACGTCATCGTAAGTTGCCCAAGGCATAGCCATCGCTAAGCTCGACATAGATGTATCAAGAGTAACAACCGAGAGCGTGGCATTAATACTCTCGATCACCTGCATGCCTTTTGTTTTCCCCTTCTGACCGTCGAATTCAATATCCCGAATAGTTGCAGTTGCCTTAAATTCTCCGCCGCCTCTAGTGGGTCCAAGCATTGCCGCGTCTGCTTCACCGTAGTTTGCGAAGATAATCCCATAATCGATTTGCACGTTTTCGAGTTGTGCTTGCGTAAGTGGCAATTTTATCACCCTTTCCTGAATAATTTTGCTTGGTAAGTGTATTTTCTTCTTCTTATTTGTGGATCGTCGTCTCGTAGTGACAGCTTGGTATCCAGATAAAAAGTGACCGCTATATTTCCAGTGGCCAGAGTTCTTTTGCTTAGGCCGTAATTCACTTCGGCCATAAGGGTTTCTAACGCTGTTGTGTCTTTATCTATGTCCCACCCATCGATATCAACGACAACCGTTTCCATTGATTCCCCATCATCGATGACGTTTGGCAGGTCATATACAAGATAAGGAAAAGTGGCAGTTTCGGGGACGGACTCGGAATGGTAGACGTTCGGATAAATTGATTTCAGATATACGTTTAGAACTGTTCTTAGCTCAATCATTCCTCATCGTCACCATCCCCATAAAAAGCATTTCCATCAAGATCAATTAGGCCCAATGCTACGTTCTCCGACTCAATCGCGCTTAGGTATTTTCCTTGAACGCGCCTGATATCGTCGATGTTATCCATGACTGTTCCCCTTAGGATATTCCTAGCCGGTTGACCTTTGGTTCCTAGCTCTTGCAGTACGCCATACCAGGTGTCGTGTTTAAAGCCGATTTGCAAGTCTGTCTCTCGCTTCCTTACCCAGTATTGAGTCGAGGAGTAAGGGCGTTTGGATCTCTTCATTCCAGGAAGTTTCCTGAGCTTTGCAACCATCTTCTTCCGGATCAGCTTGGCCGTGTCTCTCAGGGCAGCTCTTTGAAGTTCAACTAGGAGATACTTAGTACGGTCTACATTAGATGTGAACTGTACTCCATCGCGAGTTATTTTTGTTACTGAGCGCGGTAGAGGCATTACATCACCCCATTTACAAGGCCGCTGCAAATCAATTCAAGGTTCTCGAAGTCCTCTATCCCCTTGGATTTCTTTGGACTGTAAGATCGGTCAACCTTATACTTTTTTCCTTCAAACTCAACTTCCTTCTGGCCATCATACTCGAACTTATTGACTACAAAAACAATCTCTGGCTTGAGTCCGCTTGCCGCAGCAGAGTAATGTTCTGATCGTGTGACTGATTGGACATCACATAATACGACTGTCGTTGCTTCGACCGGGACGCTATCACCAATATCATTCGTGATGTATGTTGTCGCTCCGATCAAGGTTAACTCGTAATCATACGTCATCAGCAACACCGCCCGCATGAAGCACCAAATTGTGAAGTCTGTATTGCAAGTGCCTTGGCATTCCAGTATCACTATCTCGGCTTTGATATCTCCATGTCGCGTAATCAACGACAAAAATTAATTGATAAGGATTGGCACCGTCAAGCACCAATCCTTTTTCATCTTCAAGTTCTGTGATTACCCCATTGATTATGGCGAGTAGATAGGTATCGCGAACCGTTGACCTAATGCCCAGTCGCTCCTTAACCAAGGCCATTACTATTGCGGCATCCATCTCTCAGATCCCCCTAACTACCAGATTTGTCAATCTCGGATTGAGCCGCAATAGCCGTATCCTTTCCTTTGACTTTTTCGCCGTTGGATAATTCATAACTTCCCCCACCAACATGCTTAGGCCACTCAGGGCTACCGTCAACTTCGAGAATGGTCCCCAATCCTGCTCCATTCAGTTGATCAATCTTCTCGACTGATAGCTCAACTATTTCGCCAGGCTTGAATTCCTGATCAAAACCGACAAAATACCTTTTAACTGTAGCTTTCAATTACTTTCCTCCTAGCTAATGGTATAAGTCGCACTCAACACGGCAGAATCGGTCATGCCGGTCTTAATGGCAATTGCCTTAATGGTAGCGGTAGCCGCGACAGCGATAGGACCGTTGTATTTAGTCTTGCTTGCAGTTGGTGCGCTACCATCTACGGTGTAGTAGATGTCTGCTCCTTGGGTATCACATGTCAGAGATACGCTTTGTGCCCCAGTATAAGATCCAGCAATCGGCAAGGCCTTGGGGGTCGCTACAGTGTTGGCGGCATCAGCGGAAAATGCCAAACTAGTCGTTGGGTCAACATTATTGATGTTTACAACTACGAAACCTTCTCCAAAAATAGGTTTTCCATCATAACGCGCAGTTCCCTTAAACACCGTTTGATCTTCTATGAACTTAACTTGATCTGACATTGCAAGTTGCGCCCCTGATCGTTCGGCAAGAAGATAAAGTGATTCAAAGCCGCCAACGATATCGTTGTCAGGAATAAACGGAAGCTCGATAATATCACCGCCCTCAACAGGCATCGTGTTATTCATGCCAGCAACAAGTGCCCCTGCCGCATTGAACGTTAATGCTTGTGCCATTAGCTTAATTTTCGTCTGCCGATTCATGCACCAGAACGTTCCGCCGGAAGCGTAATTAGGAACGGCAACTGCAAGGTTTTGGATAAGATTCGCAAAGAATACTTCTGCGGTCATTCCGCTGGGATTAATTTTTAAGACATGAGTTACGTGGAGGTCTGTCCATGCTGGACCTTTATCATCCCAGTTAGAAGGCTGAGATGTCTGAGCTAAGCGTGTTACTGAACCGATCGGCATCTTCGTTCCAGTACCATAAAGAATTGCCTTATCTACGGCATACCCAATGGCCTGACCGAGATAATCCATTATTTCGCTAATTAGATTAATGTCAGAATCCTCAAGCGTTGAATTTGCAATAGGAATAAATCCACCCACTTTGTATCCATCAACTTCAATTTGGGTGAATGATAGTGCTAATTCATTCAGCGATGCTACAGCTTCAGTCCAAACACCTTCCGGTATTGCTCCTGCGATCGTTTGACGCGCCTTGCCTGATACTGTTCTAACCCTAACCCTTGATATCAGTTTGCTATACCGATAAAGATTATCCCTGAGTAATTCAAGCATTACATCAGGGATCATTAACTCCGAACCAGACACCGAACGTTTTTGACCCTTAAAATCACGCACGCGGATTAAGAAATCCTTAATATCTTCCCTAGCAATAAAGGCATCACGCTGTTCAATGGCAAGATCTTTGAAGAATTTGTTTCTGTTGTTTTTCACTCTAACTTCGCCTCCAATTTCTTTTTTTCTTTCTGATCCCTGGGTTGGCGGAGTAGCCTTGGAACGATTATCTATTTCGTCCAGCTCCGCTTGAAGGGTTTGTATTTCGCCCTCTAAGGTTGACTTAGCCTCGTCATTTTCGGTTTGCTCAGTAGTAAGGGTAGCCTGGTCAGATTCAAAGGCGGCAACCGCTTCATCAACTGCAGTTTGTTCCTCCTCTGTGGATGTCTCAGTAATTTCATTGACTGCAGCTTCTAGCTCAGCTTCACGGGTTTTCATTGCCTCAGATCTAGTTGTAAACTCTGCATCCTTGGCACGCAATTCTTCAAGCTTACTCTTAAGCCCATTTATGCGCTTGATTAACATCAATTGTTTTAGTGCCATTTCTGTAACCTCTCTCTCGTTTTTGATTGCCACGCTTGAACTTGGCGAGTTTTTATTTGGTCATAATCCTTTTTACGGGCTGCAATGGATGTATCTTCATAAGCAGGAAAGGTAACTACTGACACTTCGTAAAGTTTTACTCTCTTTACGGTCCAATGGACTGTTCCGTCTTCGCGCCATTCCGTTTCTTCTTCTAGGATGTCGAACCCAAACGAGCATTGATCTACATCCCCGCGTTCTACTCTTGCATAAAGATTCATAGCATCTTGGTCGGATTGGTTCATCTTTACGTGTCCCCAAAGACCTCTAGCGTCTACCTTAAGCTCAAGCGTTGCGGCCTTATTGCGTCCAATAACTAATCTTGTTTCATGGTCGATTAGTGCGCGTATATCATCAGCAAGAGCACCGTCAAAAGCATGAGCATCAACACTTTCCGTTGCCCCAGGCCATAGCTCATAAACTCCTCCAAATGTCGCAAAGTATCCTTCGATGAACTTTTCCCCATTGTCTTCTGCGGCCCTGAATTGAGTCGGCAAGCTTCGGGCTTGTCTAATTTTACGATCCATTTCCATCACCTCCATTCAGTTTCTTTTGTTGTCCGAGCATATCCGCCGGAACATAGTTTTCAAGCGCAAGGAGTTCTTCCATATCGCTCTCCGGAGACATCCCGATCCACTCCCTCCACTCGTTACGCCTCATTGCCATACGGTCAACCATCGCGCTTCCTGCCCCGATGATCTCGGTTAGGCTGTAAGAGTATAGACTGCGCGGATTAAATCTCCAATACAAATCCGGAGAATAAAGTAACTTACGAGTTAATTCCTGCTCGATAACCTTTGCCTTCGACATTATCTGGGTGCCAATGAAGTTGTTGAATTCCTCCTTGTTGAAATTACCAACACCAACTAAAAAAGGCGGCATGGTAAAAATACCTGCTACCGTCCTTTTATCAATTTCTAGATTTTTGGCTAAGGCTAGGTCATTGAGTGTCAATGGCTTGACCTCTTTGACATCAAATAAATCCGCCGGGATAAACCACGGCCTACCATTTTCAGAGCTATCAAGATATTGCTCAGAAAGTTTTTTACGACCCTCTTTGCTTGCAAACTCCTCTGTCAATCCATCGACCTTTACTATGATCGAAGGGGCTGGACTTTCCATAAGAGATTGCTTTGTTACTCCAGCTTGCTTAAGACCCTTAAGCACATCCTTGAGGACTGCCCTGTATCCTGTCCCGATCCACGGCCTTTCCGGATCTGGATTGATGACAAAATGCAGGACCTCATCCGGGCTAAAAGTTGTGTCGCCATATCTGATTGCATAGCCGGTTGGAGTATCAATAAATATTGCCCTTGAAGGTTTAAACGGTTCAAGGTTGTCGAGATATCCATCCTTGTCGTAGCGTGGATATGTTACTTGATTACCATTACCGGGCAGCATTAAAGTCCATACAAGATTGTAAATAAACGTTTTGCTGGTCATAAGTTTATTCGGATTAATGTCCAGCTTTCTTGATAGCTCATTTCTTATCCTGACATCTCCTTTGTCCGTATTCTGCATCAGATAGAGCGTCATACTGCTTATGAGGTCAGCATATATGTGCACGCACATCTTAACCTCTGGGCAATCTGACAACTTAGTATATTGGCCGGATGTCAGGACATTAAAGGCATCAATCGAGCATAGCCACGAGGTATCACTTCGCTTCTGTGTTGGTGCCGCTCTCGTTTGTGTTTGGTTTCTTTTTCTGCTCAGTCTAACCACCCCGCCGCTTTCGAAGATTTTTCAAGGTCCTCTAACATCTGAACTGTTGCAAACACGTCCGCGTCAAAGATATCAATGCGCTGTGTGCCACCATCGCCATCTACCTTTTCGTATTGGATCATATCATCAGTCTTTTCTATGGCCCGAACATTTTGAACGCAATATTCATAGGCTTGAGAATGCAGATAATAAAAATTTCCATCCTTCGCTGACTTCTCAATATGTCTGAACCCTTCCGACTTTTTATAAAAGTATTGGGGTTGATCGACAATTTTAAATCCAGCTTTTTTCATTCCCATGAAGAATTTCTTACCGAACTTTTTATCAAAGCCGGTCAGCTTAACCTTGAATCCCATAGTTCTCATTTTAATAAACCAATTGACAATATCGTCGTAATTAATGGTTGGTGTGTTGCACATATCCAACCAGCCGTCATCTTTCCAACCGAAGAGAGGAATACCATCCTCATCAGCCTTGCTATGCGCAGCGACAATAGGAAACCATGCGTGAGTAATCGCAATGTCAACGCCTTTGTATTGACCGTGAAGCGCAGCCGCTGTAAGGTCGTGCATCTTAGATAGGTCAGCCCCCCCATACCAATTGATAGGAAACCTCGCTAGTTCCTCAATGGTCCAGTTGTATTTCTTATCCGACGCCTGGAATTCTTCGATATTGAAATAGGCTCGCATTGCAGCCGTGTAAATATTTAAAGACTTAGCTAAGAAATCCTTTCTCTGTTGCGGATCGTTCTGCGCTTGCAGTGCGTCATTCATTATGTCATCTGGGCGGATGCTTACGCCATAGGCCGGGTTGGCCATTTCATGGATACGCGGATCCGTGTAATCAGTTTCACCTTCGTCGTCCTGGTCGGCCTTGCAAATAAAGACAAACTCAGCTTCAGCCGTGACGGTCTTATCTAGGATTTTTTTACAGTACATCAACCTTTGATAACAAAACGATGTCATGTCATCGCCGGCTGTGGTGATCCCGATCATAAGTTTATTTGTGTAGGCCTTCATTGCCTCTTTGATGATGTTGTATTGTTTTGGAGTTTTGTAAGCGTGGATCTCATCAGCTATACCAATGTTACAATTAAGCGAATCTTGCTTATCAGGATTGGCAGCTAGTGCTTGAAAGTAAAAAGAGCCATCTCCAATCTCACCTTGTATACTGTGTTCTTGATTATTGTCGATGACTCTGAAGTTTTCCTTTTCACCCATTTGTTCGAGATTAAAATTTATGAAATTAAAACTCTCTAGCGATTGTTTGAGCGCAGCTGCCACGACATAAATCTTTGAACCACTTAGCCTTTGGAGAAGCCCAATACCCCAAGCTAACGAGGCAGCAAAAGACGTTTTGATATTCTTCCGAGGTATATAAATGAAAACCTCTTTGAATCGCCTTATCTTCGTTCCTTTATGATAGAATCCCAAGATGTTATAGACGATGTATTTATGAAACGGTTCCAACAAAAAAGGCTCCCCGCGTAACGGAGTGCCATCTAATCTCTCACCTTGCATATGGACAAATGTTCTTTCGATAAGTAAAATGACAAACTCGGCGTCCTTGGGGTTGAAATCATAAGCTGGGTTTTGTAGGTCATCGAGGAATCTTTGACAACCTTGGATCTGTTCTTTACAAGCTACCTTTCGACCTTCAACTATGCTGTTGGCGTACTCAAGTACAAGGTCGAAGTTTTTATGTTTCACGCTGAAGATCACTTAATGCCTGGGCTAGTTTCGATTTGCCCTTTTTCTCTACAGCCGCCGTCCCTTTGGCTTTGGGGTTTAAGCATAGTCGATCTGAGTACGCCAATATATCTTTTCTCAGGCTTTCGAGGGTTGACACAATCGGAGATTTTTTATATCCACCATCAGCAGTCATTTCTTGAAACTTGTAATCTTCCAGCACAAATTTTCCAGTGATGATTTCGTATTGCTCAACAAGTTCAGCGTAGATGTCTATTATTGAATCGTACTCTTTTTTGTAAGTATCAAGGTTTTTCATTTCCCTGACAGTCTTTGACTTGATGGCCTTTTTTGTCCTTGCAGGCAACCTCTTCACCTCCTGAAAAAAGTTTTATGGAAGTTCGCTCTATTGGAAAAAGTTTCCCCCTCCGGTACCTAAGGGGTTAAAATTTTAAAGTCATAGGTGGGGGGTATACGCTGTGCAATCAGGTCCGTTTGCTAAATCAATCCCAATGACAACGTAGCCAGCTGGCGACAAGTGCCCACCGCATTCTTTACACCTTCGACCATCTACCCTTTGGTCGTTAGGTGAGACGATCTCTACCCAATCACACTCAAGGCATTCATACCTCAACCCTTTAGTCCTCATCATTTAAGCTCCCTTCGCCACGCCTACCAATCACCAGCGTACTTATCTATCCACTTAAGTCCAGTCTCGCCCATCCGCTTAACCCAAGACAACCCAAGGTCAGTTAGCTTCCGGCTATTTCGATCGTGCATCTTGTCATGGCACGAATCACAAAAGCTAATTAAATTAATACTCATCAGTGCTAGCGCTACCCAATAGACTAAACACCAAGTCAGCGGAATAATATGGTGTACTGTCGTTGCAGCTGTGGTCTTACCGTAACGCTTGCACTCTCGGCAAAGATACTCATCGCGCCTAAGTATTGATGGACGCTTACGCTTCCATTTGCCAGATTTATAAAAGCTCATTCTATTCTCACGCCCCGATTACTCCTCATCATCCGATCAAACGTCAGTCCTCTCGAACTCTCAGCATACAAATCATCAAGCATCCCGCGAACTAAACACTTTCCATTCCAATTCTTGCAATTACTGCAATTAGGACTTATGCCTGTTTCCTTCGGAGTAAAACCAACACATTCAAAAGCTGGCTTAGGCAACTTGATCACCGCCTTAGTATGACGTTAACAAAACGTATAACCGATTATCTTGATACCTTTAGCGTGCTTGTGCTCGAGGTTATCATCGTAAGTTGCCTTGTAGTATTCAAGTTTCTTCTCTAGGTTCTCAACAGGATTTATAATCATCTCAGGCATTTCAAATCCGGGCATTTCGATTAACACACCCAGACTTTGTTTTGTTTTTATCGCCGTCTTTATGACAAACTCTAATTCACTTATTTTCTCTAATTCCATCTTTTACACCGCCTTTACTCAACAAAAAGAAAGGAGCCCGAAGACTCCTGTTAGAAGGAAAGCACTCCTACATATAGGTGGCAATCGTATGACAAAACTAGAACATTTCCAGTTGAATATCTTGCTTAAATACAATTCCTCGGTCAGTTAGATCCTCAACCATATCGCCAATCTTTTCCTCTGCCCGTTTTACTAACGTCTGTACTGTGCTCTTTTGTATCCCCATGATCCACGCAACTTCTCCAAAAGAGTATCCATCGGCACGTACTAGCGCATATGCTTCCTTCTCCTTCATCGTTAAATCCCTCATTGCAATTTTTAGATCCTTTATAGCGCTTTGTATTCTGTCACTAACCTCTGATGGCTGACGTTGCAGTGCAGCTGCCCGAACAAAAGCCTCATCCTGAGGATCTACTGGTATTTCCCTTTGTAGGCTACTCCTTCTGGTTATCCCTCGCCTGTTATCAGGATGCTTACCCATCTCCATGTACTTTATCGAGAAACTCAAGCTATCTGAACAGCTTGCTAGAAGTGATTTATCTTCAGTATTGGTGGCCTCTGTTTTTGCTCTGTTAATACGTCTTAGGGTAATGTGATACTCCTTAATCAGCTGTTTCACCATTGGCCACCCCTTTCGAATTAAGTCACCCCTTTATTCACAGCTTGTCCACAACATTATCCACAAGCTTTAATGCTTTTACTAAGAACGTCCCACCTGCAGATATCATACTTCGGATATTTACACTTATCCTTTTCATCACAAGTTGGGCATTGGCAAGCTTGTCCCTTACACTTTCGGCATTCACACAACCTTAAGCACCTCGATCCTCTTCAACTCAATCTCTCTAGCCATAAACCAATTGAATATAGTCTGCATGATATATCTCAACCTTCTCTCATCGATCGGCATAGCGTTTGATCTTTCCGAAACGAAGATAAGTTTGTTATCCTCTGTATTTTCCCCGGCATAATACTGACCGTTAAATACTAGAAGATGTTTCATGTTCGATTTCCTCCCGTTGTACCCGCCTAGCTATCGATGCTAAGAACTGCCAAGGCAGCTCTCCACCTTCTCTAACTGGAGCCGAAACTTTAATCATGCTTTGCCATTCGTCAAATACCTCGATTAGCCCAACTTCCTCTGGTATTTCTTCGGGTTTAATCAATCCCACCGGAGCCGCGAAGTAAAATTGATTGGAAAGTTGTAGGGCCTGTTCTCGCTTCTGAGGATTGTTAATTTCCCGCAAGAAATCACCACGACTCACTTTTATTTCGTAGGCTATACGCAGGAAGTTTTTGCTCGGATAGAGGTTGATTGCCCACGCATCAAGACGTTGTTCTGGATTTAGTCCTTTTTCAACATTCCGATAGCCTGTTCCAACTCTTAGTTCTCTAAAAAACGCCCATTCTCTTTCTTGATGCCTTTCTCTCAGAGCTTTGAGAATTGTTTTAGCGCTCATTTCTTTCATCGGTTTCCTCCTCTAGTTGCCTTGTCCGAATTTTTATGTTGTCACTCAAATCAGCCTCTCGCAAAGCCCAATTGATTCCACCTAACCCATTTGGAGCACAGTGATCGGAAATTCGAACCGCTTTTCCGTCTTTTCCTACCGCCCAACTTTCTGCGAGGATTGGGTGGTTATTCCGGCACGCTATGGCATCGGATTCTTTATTGTGCTGCTTCTGGCATGTCGGGCAACGGTACCACACTTTAATGCGTGCCATTTGTCCCAGCACCTACTCTTTCGGTTTCCATCCACTAAGATCATGGCATATATCACATGGATCGCTACCTAGCTCAGCAAGTGCATCCTCCGTCATAAAGGAATACCGACACTGTTTGCACTTTATTTCGTTTTGCAGTTCTTCTTCCGTGAAATCCCTTTCGGATCTTTTATTCTGGCTTATCGGCTTCCAGTCATTTTCCATCGACATGATAAACTTAATTGCCATAGCTGCTACCTGTACCGCTTCTGATCGCATGTTCTTAATATCGCGTTCGAATTTTTTCTTTTTCACTTCATCCCAAAGCTCATCCATTTCTTCTAAGATGATGGCGTAACCGTGATGTGGGCAAGTAAACAAAGGCTTTTTAGACATAGCCCTTTTAAGCTCTTCTAAGACATCTGATACGATTCTCGCGTCTTCACTAACGATCTCAAGATACATTTGTCTTCAATCCTCCTCCTAGATATTTCTCGATAACTTCCTTGGCTTCTATCCATCCGAAACAAACCTTCGAGCAATATCCTTGGCATTCCGTTTCCCATAACCACCATTCCTGGGCAGTGCTCAATTTTCCACCTTTTACTTTTAGCTCAATATATAGTCCATGATAACCGCCTCTGGCTACCGGCAGGAAGATATCGCTAACTCCTGCCAATGCTCCTTCTCGTTTCAATCGTGCTGCTTCCCTGGCGTTTCGCTTGCCTCCGTTTGGTATTGAGTGGAGTAGTGATAGTTCAGGGTGTTGATATAGCATTAGATTAGCCCACTGGAAAAGAGAGATTTGCTCATCGCTTTCGTTATGGTTCATTTCACTAATTTCATCTCCCGTTCGCCTTCGGCATCGTAAATCGTCATTTGATACTCGGCTTCCCTGACGGCTTCGGCAAACTTCTCTATCCCATGCTCCCAAAGCCCGTGCCGGTGGATGATATCCGAAAACTCTTCTACGTCATGTTCTCGAATGTGCCAGCTGTCAGGATCATCTTTATCTGCCCATTCCTTTTTGAGGATTCTGCCAGTGTTCGGATCGGTAATGACCATCCCAGTATTACGCTGGATGTGACACAACTCATGGTCGACAAGGGCTTTGAGTTTTTCCATCGGCCATCTCTCAAATGCCGGTTCGATGATGAAAATATGAAACGTCATTTTGGTTAAAAATCGCTCAAAGCTTGTGCATTTTTTGCACTTACCTGTCCAATCCACCCCCCCCGTCATCCCGGACATAGTACTCGAGGAGTTCCTTAGCATCCTTCAAATGGGGATGATGATCATCAATCAGCTCTTCGGCTATTTCTCGGATTCGTGGCGATTTTTCGTAACCCAAATCAGTTACCTCCTCCACTGGTTTTTCTCTTATCCATCCGATTCCACGCCTCTTCCCTTGATCTCGAGACCATAGCCAAAGCAAATACCCAAACCAAAACAATGCAGCCAACAGTTACGCTAACCACGAGATTTAAACTCTTTAACATCCCTCAAACACTCCGGAAAGCCGCGTCTGAAAATCTTTTTCGGCCTGAGCAATCGTCATTTTGTGAAGAATGGCAACGTCTGACTCAACAGATTTCCATAGGTCTTCGATAGATCGGACTTTTTCCACACCTGTCCACTTTGATTCCAGATGTTCAACTGCTTTGTCGAGTTCATCTCGACAGTTAACCGCGCACACTCCACAAAGTTCACCAATGCTTGGCGGATGAATAATTATGTCTCCGCATTGTTTGCAGAACGTAACGGAGGTAACTTCCTCTCCTGGCTCGTCCATGTTTCTACCGTTTCGTAGCTGCTCAACCCTATTGTTGATCTTAATTTGAGTTTCCTCGGATAAGGGTTCACTAACGATTTCTCGGCATTCATAGAGTTCATCCGAGTTTAAAATTAACGTTTTCCCAAACTCAACTTTTGGCAATTCCTGATTAGGAACGTCCGTGTGAAACTTCTCGATATCCTCCAGGGTTGGGGTATGATCAACCTGCTCTTGTTTCTCGACCATTCCAGCTTCCTCCCTTGATTTTTTAGACCTCAGCGATCTCATCAACCCATGAGCAGTCATGACAGCGACATGATACTTAATGGCAACATCCTTGTAGTTTCCAATTGCCTCAAATTGCTCAATGCTTGTGATCTCGGTCTTCATTCGCTTTGCGTTCGCTTTTTGATCAACCGTCGGCATATCCTCTTCCTCCTCATCAAGATATTTAACTTCTCCGGTGGTTTCGTAATGGGCAACGTTAAATTTCCGAGTTGTTTCGGAGTAAACGTGTGTAACCTCTCTTTTCGAATCCTTAAGAATTTTTCCGTAGGTTCTTGGGTTTGCGTGGCCCATACGCGGCATTTATATTCACCTCACAGGTAAAACTTTTCGTACTTGCTGGATGGTGCTTTATTATTTGGTTTTGGCGGTCCTTTAGTCTTTCCCTTATTGGCATAGTTCGTAAATGGATCGCTCTCAGTCTTAAACTTATCTAACCCTCGAACAAGGAAATCGCTTAATCCCCATTTGTAAGTCCAAAAGTAATTTGCGTTATCCCTGAGTATGATTTCATAGTTGTCGATCGCCGCAATAATTTCCTCGTCAGAATATCCCTCTTTGAGTCTTGCATTTATGTGGTTGGCTATTTTTTCAGTAAGAGTTTTGTGCGTGATAATTTTTTTTGAATTCCAATGCGAGAAGACTATATATATATCTTTCTTTAAGTTATCTTTACTTTCTTTCTTAGGGGAAGGATTGCTCCCCTGTTGAGGGGAAGAGTTGCTCCCCTCACAGGGGACGTTTTGCTCCCCTGGTGAACAATTGCTCCCCTGCTCAGGAGGGGACGTTTTGTTCCCCTGTTCAGGGGAACAAAACGTCCCCTCATCAATCCATGATTCATAGTCCTTATTGAATTTTAAGGTCCTTGATTCTGCCTTTGTGCTTTCCTTTGTAACCAAGAGGATATTACGATCAATGAGAACTTTTAGCTCTTTTTTGATAGACCTCCCGGAAATTCCGGTAGCATTAGCGATAAAAGTAATAGATAAATCATGCTCTTTTCTCTGAAATCCATAAGTGAATCTCCAAACGGTAAGAACAATTGAATACTGCGTTCCGTTTAGGTGAAGTCGTGCTATATTCTCCAGTAGTACATTTGCAATTCTGGTAAAATCGCCTGAGTCAATTTGTACATCTGCCACTTCTTCACCTTCTTCATTTAAAACAGTGTTGTCCCGATCGATTTCGCTGCAACTGGATTTATCCAAAGTACTTCTTCTCGCTCACGACCTCCTTCAGCAAAAGCTTTGAACGTTTTGCGTGTCCAATGTGTCAGCCTTGAATCATAAAGTTCGCAAGCATACCCACTAAGAAGTACTGGCCCAGGATGACTGTCTAGCGTCTCGAGTAATTCAATGTGGTCCTGATTGGTCATTTCATGTTTGTACATACGATTGTGTCTAGTTGATAACGGATAAGGAGGATCAGCGTAGATTAAAACATCGGGGTACCCATATCTCCTAATAACTTCAACTGCTGGTCGACACTCTATTTGTGCATCTTTTAGCCTTTGAGCGGCTAAGCAGATTCTGTTCGGAATGTTTTTCCATAAACTCGAGCTAGAATTCCCACAACCTTTTGTTTGTACATTGTGTTTCCACCCCCCATATCACTGGATCGCGATCCGTGACCCATGTTCATCCGGATTAATAATCGTCGAGCGTTTTCTATGGGGTCTTCCGACTGAAGGAAATAGTCCTTTTCCTTAGCTGAGGTTAAATAGGTTTCATACTCGAGGCGCGACCATGGAGTTAGCTCAACAACTCTGGCCAGTTCGTCAGGTTGCTCCCTGAGAACCTTAAAGAAATTCACAATATGGTTATCAACGTCGTTAATTGTCTCAACCTTGGCGGGATCTTTGGTGAAGAACACGGCACCGGATCCAAAGAATGGTTCGAGATAGGTATGGTGTATTGGCATATTTGCAACTATCCAATCGGCCATTCTCCATTTGGATCCGGGATATTTGAGGACAGGACCGATACTCAATGTAATTCCTCCTTAAAACAATGACATTTGCATTCTCAGCTTAGTCGGTTTCTTTATGCCGCATAGCTCAGGTAAATTTACTCTAACCAGAGCATTGGGAATCACTGGTGCTACAGCGTTGCCGCAACGGGCAACCTGAGCCGACTTAGGATAATATTTTCCGTAGTAATCCCTGTCAATTACATAGTCATGAGGGAAACTTTGTCCGTCGAATAATTCTCTCGGTATGAGCATTCTTAGCCCAATATCAGAAATAAAATAATAAATTCCATTAACGCAAAACAGTAAAATCTCATTATCAGCTAGGCTATAACCGCAGTAATCGTTCAATATAGTTCTAACCTTAGGCCAATGCCCTAAGTTCCTGAGATTATCCATTTTAGCTACGCTAACCGACACGATACCGAACCGATCTTTTGTGGTGACAGTCCTAAGTGGTTCGTTCATGGCTTGACCAAGATCGTCGTTATTTCCGTAGTAGGTCGTTAGGAATGCCCTTATCTCTCCGAAATGCCCGGCAAATGCCGTAACCGTGTGGAGCGGTTCTGTTATACTTTGGCCTATTCCCGTCTTATAAAACTTAGATAAAAATGGCGCGACTAATCCATAACGATTTGAGGTGTCAATCGTTAAGATAGGCTTACCGATAACCTGTCCGCGAGCATTCGCATCGTAACCGTGATATTGGGTGAGAAAAGGAGTGATAAGGCAATGCTCTGATTTCGTGACAATAGTTGTTAGTGGTTGACTAAGCTGATAACTTCGATCATCTTTACTAAATCCGTTTTGCCCAATCTGGACGATGAATGGCTCTGGATTATTAATAACGAATTTATGGATTCCCCGGCCTATCCGCCGCATAGTGGTTTTAACTAACGGTTTCTTGCGCTCGAAGATACTTGGGCATGGTTTTGACCAATCAATAATTTCTGCCGCAGTTCTCCATGGCTTCAGCTTCCCTGACTTAACCTCAGGACTGTTCGGATCTCCATGAGTTGGCTCGGGCCAAACAATGGGCAGCCCGTCACACCGTGCGATTAAGAAAAATCTTTTTCGACTCGTTGGGGCTTCGTAATCGCAGGTCCTGAGCTCTCGCCATTCAACCTGATATCCTTGACGCTCTAGCGCATGGACAAAAGCCTTGAATGTGCGTCCTTTTTGTTTGGGATCTGGCTTTCCGTTTACGAGTAGTGGCCCCCAGGTCTTAAACTCTTCTACATTTTCCAGCATGATCACTCGAGGCTTAACCGTAGCTGCCCAACGAACCGCTACCCATGCTAGACCTCGTATGTGTTTCTCAACTGGCTTTCCAC
This sequence comes from Desulfosporosinus sp. OT, assembly GCF_000224515.1. GTDB lineage: Bacteria > Bacillota > Desulfitobacteriia > Desulfitobacteriales > Desulfitobacteriaceae > Desulfosporosinus. The sequence goes on from NZ_AGAF01000255.1 coordinate 27,748, forward strand.
CCTTGGCTTTACTAAAGTGCTTACAGTCAGGGCTAAACCATACCAATGCTACCGGGCGACCATTTGTTACTTTTCTCGGATCGACTTCCCAGACGGATTCGCAATAATGCAAGGTATCCGGATGATTGACTTTGTGCATGGCGATCGCGGCAGAATCATGATTGATTGCTATATCGACTGATCGTCCAATGGCCATTTCAATTCCAGTGCTTGCTCCGCCGCCTCCTGCGAAGTTATCGACGATGATCTCTAGTTGAGGATTCACTGCTGGCTTACCTCCGAAATCAAGCAAACAATTCAATTTGCTTATATCCTGAAACGTAATCTTTAGATTCTGGGTTTTTGAATTTCGTTTTAGATGCCCTCTTGCAACCTACTTTGACTAACCAATTTTCAACGTCAGCCATCAATTCTTCTTGCGTCTTATACCTATTGCGGCTCAATGAGATACTTCTGGCTGACGTTGGTAACGAAACGTACATGCTGTACAGACAGGCTTTTTGGCTCCATTCAATGTCAAATCTGATTTTTTCTCTTTCGGAATACGCTTTCTTGGTTGGTACACAAACATCCAAGTTGGCGTCAACTTCTTCGCGCCATTCTTTCGGACCATGATTAAGATCCTTCTCTTTATCCGTCTGATAAAAGGAGGATCCTCCAAGAATTACGGGGGATTTATAATCTTTATAGAATGAAAAGGTTGGCTTGCACCCATGGTCTTTTAGGAGTTGATGTACTTTTTGGAATTGCTTCTCGTATAGCGAATCTTTACTCATTTTGGTTCACAGGGCATTTCATCCCACGTCCGGCCATCTAATATGCGGCCAGCTTTCTTTTTGCCGACGCGGACCATCCATGCCTTAAATGGTTCGCCATCCACAAATGTTGCGGGAAGTTTAATGCTACCATGGCCTCCCTGAAACCATCCCCACTCTCCCCACTGCTTGAAAAAGAATGGTACATTTGCCGCCTTGCATTGATCTCTCAAACTTCGCACCCACGTTGGATGAACAGGCCGTGCACCTGGTCCGGATTCTCCACCGACGATTACCCAATCCAGGCATCTAAGTCCGTCAAGATCTTTAGTAGATAATGAATTTGGATTCAGGCCCTTTCCTCCCCAAACAGATAGCCATCTCAGGCTAATTGGCCCTAACATCGGCTCAATACTCACAAGTCTCACACTCGCCTGTGCCTGCAATAACAAAGGTATTCTCTCGTCGGCTGCAGCCTGGTTCTCCACCGATGTTCCAATCCAAGCGTTGTCAGGTATCTCAAACTCGTTGTATCGCTTAGGGTTTTTGGTCAGCAACAAGAATATATGCTGCGGGCATTCCTTGATCGTATCTAATATTTTCAGAATCCAATTATCAGACACCCATTCTCCAAAGAGGTCACCCATGTCCGAGACGAATATTCGTGATGGTTTCTTAATCCTTTCAGGCTCCTCGAGCCGTCTCTCGTGAAACATTGGTGCAAAACCATTGGGAAACGCCTTAGATCCAGCAAATCTTTTTGCTATTCGCTCCGCGAAACAATAGCTACAACCGTGAAGGCATCCCGTGACAGGATTCCACGTATAGTCACAATATGGAATTCCGTATTCTCCTTGCTTGTTCATTTAGGATCAATCCTCTCTAATTCAGAAGATTCTTTTTGCTTTATCTCCTTCAGTATCACAGGCAATGACTTATGGCATCCTGTTTCTAGGTCTATATGCTGATGAACTTCCTTCGGGAGCTTATAAAATATGTCCGATTCGTTAAACTCAATATAATTCAAACCCTCATCGGCAAAGCATTTTCCTGGATTTTCGTCGCTTATCCAAACTTGACCGCCATACGTTTTTGTTACATATGGAGTTATCCAGTCTTTCGCTATCTGTCGGAGGTATTTTGCTAGTGGTATCTTGATGATTATTGGACCTTTGCCAGCTCTTTTTTCACCCATCTAGCTCACCCTCTCTTCCTTACGGTTCAACCGGCCAATAATCGTACTCCGCGAAACATCATAAATCTTGGCTATTGCATAGTACGATAAACCTTCATCCCTTAGCTTTTGCATGTCTTCGGTGTCCCGAGGCGTAAAATAATTCCTAACCTTTTCAGGGGTGTCATTCTGCAATTTTTCAAAGGCGGTCTCGATATTACATTTAGCGAGGATCGCAACGGCCATGGCGTAATAGTTGAGCTTTACCTCGAGAGATTCTACTCCAGCCATCCAAAGTCCACCGCCTTTCTTTGCGGCTTATTTGTCCCTTTCGTTTGCTCAACCTGAATCTCTCGAATGAATTGACTCTCCACTTGCAGCTTCATTGGTCCGCCAGGATAAGTTTCTCTCTGCTCCGGACGTGTGAGGTATAACCGATCCTTTGCCCTAGTGATCGCGACATAGAACAGCCGACGTTCTTCCTCCAAGTCCTCAGTTCTCTTGCTGGGGAAAACACCTTGGTTCATTCCGATCACGAAGACCACCGTGAACTCAAGGCCCTTGGACGCGTGAACTGTCATTAGTTTGACCGCATCTACCTTTTCTTGGACTAGCTTTTCTTGAACGTCTTTCGTCTTTATCCATTTTAAGAAGGAATAGATTCCACCGGATTCCCCAAGTGACTCTTGAACATTTTGCCACTTCTCGACCTCGTGAAGCATAGTATCCATATCATCGTTCCGATTATTTAGTCCTAAATCGTAATAATGAAATCTAAGGTCAAGTTTCTGTATGGTTTCTTTAATAACTTCGAGTGCGGTTTCATTTTCTTCGGTAATTTCTTTGATTAATTTCAAAAGACTAAGGAATCGATTTTCTTTTTCTGTTACAAGATACATAGCCTCTGATAGACTGCGCCCAAGTTCTAATGCAACAAACTCTAGGTTTTGAATTTCGAGATCAGTAACCCTTGCTTCAGGGAAGTTGATCACCTTGCGAATATTCATGTCATCCATTGGATTCAGGGCAGTTTCGATAAAGGCAATGATCTTCCGGATATCATCTTTCTTGAAGACATCGTCTTGGCTCGAGATAATCAATGACGAAATATTTCGCTGATCCAGGACCTCTTTGATCTTTTGAAGCTGTCGATTCGTTCTGGCCAAAACTGCGATATCTGACCACGTTTCTGTCAACCTGTACTCCGCGCTTATCATGTCAGCAACATTCACTGCCTCGATACTTTCATCCGGCATAACTAAATAAGTAATATCCGCGCCATCACGATCAGTAACCAATTTCTTTTCTGTTTGACTTACATTGTGCTTAATCAGCGTATTAGATGCCAAGACAATCTGCTTGGTCGATCGATAATTGCGCTCGAGTTTGATCACTTCACAGCCAGGATATTTGTTCGGGAAATCGATGATATTTTGGACATTAGCCCCGCGGAACTGGTAAATCGACTGAGCGTCATCTCCGACAACAAAAAGATTATCCGGATTCAATAACTGAATGATTTCAAGTTGGATATCGTTAGTGTCTTGAAACTCGTCGACAAAAACGTAACGGTACCGACTTTGCAATGACATCTGAACTTGAGTAAAGGCAAGGGCTTCTTTTGTAAAAAATAACAGTCCATCAAGATCGACGGCATTATTCCTTTTTAAACGATAATAATATTCGCTTGCCACCCTAGATATTGTCGATTCATCCGGGAAGATAGTATAAAGATTGTCTAGCACATCCTGCATCTTAACCTTGTACCCCAATTCCTCAATACACGATTGGATAATCGCTCTCCGATCATCCTCGGTATAAATAGTGAAGTTCTTCTCTAGAGAAACCAAGTGCCCCCATTCCTTTAGAACCTGAACGCAAAAACTATGAAACGTTCCAATCGTCAACTTATACCCTTCGCTCGTTCCAACGAGCTTCATAACCCGTTCTTTCATTTCCTTAGCGGCCAAACGGGTGAACGTTAACGCCAGCATATTTCCGGTACCCACTCGCTTTTCTTGGTGAAGGTAGGCCATCCGGTGGGTAAGGACCCGGGTTTTTCCGGATCCTGCCCCAGCTAGGTTGAGAATTATTGAACTGTCAGATGTCACTGCCTGTAGCTGTTGCTCGTTTAGACTATCTAAGAGGCTAGGCACTTTGCTCCACCTCCTCGAATGCAATCTCTCCAAGGTCAGTTACTCCCCAGCCGTTAAGTTCCGGAAGCAATGTTCTAACTTCCTCGCCGTCGATCCACTTCGTTTCGTACAAATCCACGACTCCAGAGAGTATGATGTTGTCAATTTTACCCGAGAGCTTGTCCATGCCAGCTAGGGCCTTTCGGAAGTTCACTCGGTCAAGGTTCTCTATGTTGTCGATGGCCAGTACCTTCAGTGGTGGATTTGATCGCTCTAAGAAAGTTACCAGCATCGCAATAAGTAGCAGTAGCTGTTGCCCGGTGCTGAGGGCATCAAAGTTGCGTTTGTCGCCTATTTCATTTTCCCAGCCGAATTGAAATACTTCTTTGCCAGTATCCGATTCAGTAGAAAAATAGAAATCATTGTGTAGTCCTATTAATTTGAGGTTTGTCTGAATATCAGATCGTATCGGCTCAAGTATCCCTTTTACCAGCTCACCTTGTAGCCCTTTGGGTCCTAGAGCTTCGGCCAGATCCTTTACGCATTGAGCATTGTATGTTGCAGTCTTAGAATCAATCATCGTGGACTTAAGGCTGCTTAACGTGATCTTAGCTTTCTCCTGCCCCTCAAGCTTGACCTTAAGTTCCTTGATCTGTGTCCTGCGACCCTCGCTTTGCTTCTCAAGGATATCCAGAGGGGCAATCACTTCAGTAGGCAGATTTCTAAGCCTGGTCAATTCCTCTTTGTACATCTTTAGCTGATCACTGATTCGCGCTGCAGCATTTACCTCGTCTGCCTTTTTCTTTTCTAGGCCGGCAATCGATTTTCTGATTTCCTCGTTCGCCTGATTGAGGTCCGTTTGTTTTTTATGCGTTTCTGTGCGCTGCGCATCAATGTTAGCTTTATTCTCCTCAAGAACTTCAATCCGCGCCCTGACTTCCTTTAATGCAGACTGCTGATAGACTTCCTTTTGCTCCAGCGCGACTAATTGTTGACTAAAAACCGTCGCTGCCTTACTAAAATCCTTGTCGCATCCAATCTTAGGATGTATAACGCAAACCCTAGCGGTACCATTTTTCTTCGACTGCTCATCGATTTGTTTCAAAGTAGACTCAAGCATTGATTTCTCGGCTTTGGTTGTGGACAGTGCGTCATATGCGGCCCGTTCCTGCTCCCTAGCTTCTTTTAACTGATTGCTTAAAGATTGCAGTTCTTGATCAAGCCTAACAAACTCTGCTTTAAAATCCTGCTGCTTTATCTTCCCCTGACGATCCGCAATCATCGAATCATAATTTACTGCAGCCGGCTCAGATTGACTCTTGGTCAGTGTTTCAATCATGATCCCAAGTTCGCTGATCTTAACAAGGCGCTGATCAATTGCGCGTTTACGTTCCCGGTCCTTGGCAAGTTGGCTTTCGCTATCGATAAGTTGTTGCTGCAGCTGCTCTAATTCTGCCTTGTGCTGCACAATATTTCGGTCAGTCTCTGCTAATTGGTTTTTCATGTCGGCCAACTTCTTGACCGCACCAACTGCATTCTTCTTTTCGTCGTTCCAGTGGGTTTGTTTAGCCTTGGACCATTCGATCATCGACTGTAACCCAGCCTGAATGTCATCATTCTCGGGATATTCCTTCATGGCGTCCGCTATTAATCCACTCATAATTTTGTATTGATCAGGATTATTTACTTCAAGATCCAAAGTCAGGAGTTTGGATCTTATGTGGCTCTCAACTTTTGTGCGATCCCATAGATCGGTTTTAATAGCCGATAATCCGTATATAAAGTCCCTGCGTTTGGCATCTGACAGGGAGAGGAACTCATTGAAATCCAGCATCACAGGGAAGTTTCCAACCTCGACGGCAATTCTTGCTTCTTTATCCGCTGCCTTCTTTTCTCCCCGACTTGGAGATAAATCAATCCCTTGAGAAACCGTAATGTTATTGGACCCGTCCTTACCGCTCTTCTCAGATCTTGTGTAAGTGCGGGTAAAGGTGAGATCATCAGTCACTAAACCAACTGACATCGTATCCGCACTAGCGAGCTTAAACGTTTCTGCAGGAAGCTTCCCCTTACCAGGCACATAACCAAGGAGGGCAATCCCGATAGCCTGTAATCGAGTTGTCTTGCCCTTGCCATTGGGACCGACGAAGATGTCTTTACCAGTGAGTTTTTGGGACTCCATTTGCCCCTTGAAGTTGCGCATGGTTATTTCTTTGATCAAAGAAGGTCACCGCCATTCGAGCCTTCCTGATTCTCTTCCTCATCAGTACTGGTTACCAAATCTTCCTCAGTAAGCTCACTTGATGGGATATCGACAACTTCAACTTTTTTATTATTTACCGTAATCGGTTCGCCTTCCGCTGCTTTTTGCGCAATATCTAATAGTTCTTGCTGTGAAAAATCATGGGAGAATCCAACCACGTTGACTACAGCGGTGCGGCCTTTCTCTGGTCCAGTCGGAACAACTAAGGTTGTTGCAAGTGCGGGATGCTTTTTCATTGCATTGCGTTCGGCAATGGTTTGAGCTTTTCGCTCTGCAAAGAGTTTATTTTGAATAAAGGTTTCGATACATGCAAGCGTATCAACATTACTAAAGTTAGCCCAAACCCCTAAGTCGCCTTCAATTCTGCAAAATATACCCTTCTGTTTATCTTCGTCCGTCAACATAGATTCTAGGCACATTCGTCCAGCTGAAGTATTTCTTTTGATCTTTTTCACAAGGTCCTGGATAAAATACATCTGGATATCGTAGAGCAGCGTAGATGTGGTGATAACCAAATTCCCGATCGGACTTAACCCAATTGCCATCTTCTTGACCCAGACCTTCGATATAGATCCTGATACTGGATCAATTATCGGGTAGGGATTCACAACCATTGAGCCATCTGGCAGCATTAACTTCTCCGGGGTAATAACAGAGACACCTGCAACCTTGTTCATTTCGTTGTAGCCGGCACCAGTGATCATAACTTTGCCTTGAATTTCGGCCAGGTGGCCTTTTTTCTCTTCGAGTTTGATTTGTGCCTTAACGGCTTTAACGAGGCCTGAATCGGTGCGCTTAACAAATACGGCTCCATCGCCTAAAAGTGCTATTTCCTGAGATTGTTCTTGGGTTTTCGTTTGGTTTACTGACATTTTCCTTTCCTCGCTCTCTTTTGTTTGAATCTAAATACTGGACTTCCTTGATTCAACCGACCATTTTAACGCCAAACTAAACTCTTCTGCGCTGCAAATTCCATACTTAACGTAATCATCTTTGTAATTCCACCAACCATTAACCCTTCGATTCCATATAAACCGCAATGCATCGATATATTCATCCTCGGAATTCACCGTTGGATACACATCGCTATTCCCTAAAGAGAAGCCTCGTCTCCTTAGTTCGCGCTCTTGGTCGGCCATTTGGCATAAATCGCCACTCAAAACAAACATGTCGTCAATCCTCTCTCTCCAAAACTTCTTCGGCCCATGCCCGATCCACTAACGGTTCGACTTTGGCCAGATTTATGGTACAATCTAGGTGAGATAATTCTTTTTCAGCTCCTGCTCTAACAGGGGCTTTTTCTTTTTCCATGGATTCGATTTCTTTCCGGAGTATTTCGGCAAACATCGGCATGACTTCGTTTGCAAAAACTAAGGCTTGAGGTGAGTAATCCGTCTTGATACTGAATAGGTCGAGAGGATCGTCCCAAACATCGTTGATTGCATCACTATCTATGATCTGATAAATAAGGATATCCAGTGAACCGGAATAGTCATCTAATCCAGTAATAACATCCCATGCATCACGAGCTTGTCTCTTATTGCAAAGCAACTCGCGTCGAGCATCGATAATCACGAGTTTCCATCTTTTTAGGGTTTCCTCGTAATCAAATTCCTCTCGCTTACTAACCTTTTTGAGCAAGTAACTTGTATCTCTCGCAAGCTCAAGAATAAAATGCTTAAACGACTTTCTGCCATGATTCGGCCACATATAGTTATAATCACCATAGTCGGATTGACAGTTAAATAACCCTGTTGCTTCATCAATGGTGAATACGGCCCAGCCGTAACTTCCCCAACGGATAGTGTATTTTTCGCAGGTCGATTTACTAAAGGTGTAATCTTCCATGGTCCCCTCCCCAATTCGTACTGTCGATGTAAAGAGGATTCACATGCCTTTGGCCTATCTTTCGGCCATCCATGTAGTCGACTACGATTCCATCGTCGCTAACTTCAGCGAGAGTTTTGTGGGATTGTTTTTCGGCGTTCATACCTCGCACTGATCCACCCATGGAGAGAAGGATCTGGTTCCATTGCCCGTGGTGACGTTGCTCTTTCTGATTTTGCAGGTACGTTTGTACAAGAGCATTGAAACGTTTAATCTTAAGAAGTTGCTTGCGAATTAACTTAGCGACCTTTTTCAGCATCTTCGTCCCGCCTTTCTCCGCTTCCTAGATCTTGGATATCGCTTGTACTCATCAGGCTTTAGCCTTGACTTAGCTAAAAACAGCACAAACGATGTTATGGACCAGTATCCAGCATGACCTAGCTCCCATATGGCTCCGCAACGGCACATCGTTTTGACCTGAGCCTCGGGAAACTCTACAGCTTGTCCGCATACACATTGCGCGGTTGACGCTTGCTTTAGTACCATGGCTGTCCTCCTCTAAATCATGACTCCCCGCTTTTTCAGCGAGTCTCTCCACAGATTTTGCATCTCAGGTGAGCAATGGGCTAAGGCGTCCTCCCAAGATGGCCAACGTCCGTTCTGCTGGTAAAACTTGTACTGATAGTAAGGGCTCTGTTGGTTGTGTGGCATCGCTGGATCATGCTTCACGGCGCACTCTTGGCAAACGTCGGGAGCGCATGGCATGAGCGTTCCTTCTTTGGCCAGGTTGATTTCCTTGACGTTCATTTGTTTCTCACCCCCTCAAATTTTTAAGCAACCCTCCCTCGCCCCATCGCAATAAAGCAACTCTCGGCAATCTCTAACTCCTCGGCGAAGCTTGTCCTCTTGCCGAAGTTAGATCGATTGACCCTTATGTCCGTGTCTACGAGGTCCTTGAGTTCCTCGAATTCGGTGTCGGTCATGGGGCCGAATTCTGCTTCGAGGATGGATCTGAGCATAATTTCACCTCGTCTTCCTCCTTATATTTCTTCCCGCACGCCGGACAGAATCTAAACATGATTTGCTGCAGCTCATCGACCGTATCGCCATCAGGAAGTTCATGGACTGCTTTCAGGAGAAGTGCTTCTACCTGCTTGCAGTTGCAAAACGGATCACAAGGAAGTAATTCTAACGTCAGGTAGAAGGCGAGAGCTTTGTCGGCCAGCTCTTTCGCAAGTTCCCGAGATATCTCGATTTTTTCGTTCGACTTTGCGCGACTGCCTTTCTTAATCCAGCCGACTCGCGGCGTGTGCATGATACTTATTACCGCTTCATGCGCTTGGTCTTTATTTGTGATCTGATCTTTCATGATTCCACCTCCCCTCATTACGCTGCATTAACCTCCGCTTTAGCCTCCTCCTGAGTGTCGAAGTTACCCGCGAATTTACCATCAATGTAGAGCTCGACGTAGCCGCGCTTTGGAACGATTTCATATGACATGGCATCACCTCCCTCCTAACCAACGTTTTCACAAGCTTGTCCTCAGTGGACACCAATTTGATTAGAAACTTAATATACTCAGGGAATGTATCCTGGCATAGAGTCCAACATTGCTTGATGGGCTATTTGGCACGCTTGAGCTAGATCGCTGTATCGCCCTAGGTATTTCTTTTTTCCATCTAATCTCAATGTCACTCTCCATTTGCCACGCTCTTCATTCCAACTAACTCCGCGATGCCCGGATTTGTTAGAATTCCTCATTGGAAGGTTTTGCATATTTACGATATGAGTTACTACGCGAAGATTTTCTCTCGTGTTATTCAATGTGTCGTGGTTGATGTGATCGACTTCCATACCCTCTGCACAATTAGTTAGCAATCTATGAAGCCTTAATGTCTCAACCTTACCTTTCTTCGAAGAGAGGTTTATTGCATAGAAATTATTACAGCTAAACCTAGCGAACCATTTACCGGTAATGCCCTGAGCCTTATTTAAATCCTCAATGTCTATCATTGTCTCCATTACCGAACCATCTTTGCGATCTAAAAATATTGCGACCTTATCACCCCTGATTTCAAAGCGGTTTTTCATACGCCCCCCCTTTTTTCCTTGCCTTGTTTGTTACTCAGTTCTCAATGCGCACCAACCCGGGCTTGGTTTCGCTTCCCTCGAGGGAATGTAGGTTGCACGTTTTTTCTTGGCATCTGGGGAATTAGGGTGATTGCAGAAGCTTTTCTTATAGAAATGAAAGTTCCAGTTGCAGGATTTGCACTTTGGCGCTGCCAAGGTTGGGATCACCTCCTTTTGTTGGTAACGTTTTAATGTTGTGTCGTTTTCGACACAAATTAGCTAAAAAAAATTTCTTCAATTGGCAAACTGAAATATTTACTCATTACTCGGGCTTCAGACATTTTGAATTCCCTTCGTCCGGTTTCCCTGGCAATATACGCGCTTTCGGAAATACCTATTATTTTCGCCATTTTTGCCATAGAAACACCGCGTTCTGCTCTCAATCCTTTGAGTTTGGCAAATGTGATTTTTTTAGCTTTAGACGCAACTGCCATACAATATACCTCTTTCTTAAGTAGTCGTGTCGTTTTCGACACCTTAATATTACACCTCGTCCACTTAGCCGTCAACCCTAAAATATTAACTTTATGATACGAATTGCAAGATTATGTTTTACAAACGACACAAAATATGTATAATATAAACGAAGGAGGTAGTAAAAGTGGAAGAAGATAATTTGTTTTGGAAAAGATTGATTGCGTTACGAGAAGAAAAAGGGTGTTCCCTAGAAGAGTTAGCAAAGCACGTTGGCATTACAAAATCAGTTTTGTCTAAATACGAAAGAGGGCTCCATGTTCCAGGATTAATGGCCGCAAAACGAATTGCAGACTTCTTTAATGTTTCCATCGACTATATAACTGGTAATTCTGAGGAAAGGAATAACGTCGCCAGGAAAGCATTCCAAGACCTTTTTAAAGACCTGTCTGAAAACGAAAAAAGCGACGTAATTAAATATATTGAATTTATTAAGTCTAAAAAAGAAGAGTAATTTTTTATAAAGATTAGGGGTGAGGCAAGTGGGAAGTGTATTTCAAGATAAGAAAACTAAACGCTGGATTGGTGTAGTTGAACTTCCCTGGAAAAAATCAGATGGTAGTAGGAATCAGAAAAGGGTTTACGGCAAAGGTGTGCCCGGAAGCGCTACTCAAAAGAAAGATACTCAAAGAATGGTAAATGAACTCGAATATGAGATTGAAAACAATCTATATGTTCAAGAATCAAATGCAACTCTTGAAAATTATCTTAAGGAATGGTTTAAGGTTTACGCCGCCAATTTAGAAGAGACTACCCAGCAGTTATACCAAATGTATATTGATGTTCATGTCGTCCCTAAAATTGGACAATTAAAACTTAAGAAGATTAAGCCTATGGATCTCCAAGGATACTACAATGAAAAACTTGAAACCCTATCAGGAAACACAGTGGGTAAATTGCATACTTTTCTTAATCGTGCTTTCAAGGATGCATACAGGAATAGACTTATTAAATTTAATCCTTGCGATGGTGTGGACAAGCCAAAGAAGAAAAGAAATCAGTTAACAATTTTAGAGGAAGAAAACTTTTATCACTTACTGCGGATGGTCGAAGGAACTTTTGATGAAGTTTGTATTCTTCTGGCTGGTGTATGTGGATTAAGAAGAGGGGAAATATTCGGGCTACGGTTAAGGGATATCGACTTTAATAAGCATGAGATATCCATTGAAGAAACTAATGTCCGTTTCAATAAAGGATGGATTATTAAGGATCCTAAGAACGATACTAGCAAACGAAAAATATCAGTACCGGCATTCGTTACTGACACAATAAATAAATATCTATCATCTCTCAAAATTGTCCCAGAAAGAATTTGCAGTCAATACAAACCTGGTTCTTATAGTGGGCATTTTAAAAAGCTTTTGGAGGATAACAAACTCCCTCATATACGATTCCATGATCTACGGCACTTTAATGCTACAATCATGCTAAAGTATGGGATACCGGATAAGATTGCTTCTGGTCGACTAGGTCATAGTCAAGTGCAAACAACAAGGGAAATATATCAACATGTTTTACCTGATATGGATCACCATGCTTCAGATGTGCTAGAAGAGGTATTTTCGAAAAGAAATGATAAAAAAGCGGGTCAGAAATAAAAGTTTCCTGACCCGCTTTTTCTTGTGTGTACATTTTTCGTGTACACTGATTTGTACACAGAGTAGGCTGTTTTATCTGAAAGCGTGTCATTTAAAACACAAAGCAACGCTGTTAATTGCGATAGTGAGTAAAAAAGGTGGTTTTTCAAGATCCGCTAATAGTCAGTATTTCATATTTGACACATACTAGG
>NZ_AGAF01000254.1 GCF_000224515.1 Desulfosporosinus sp. OT
TCAGGTCCATTGCTTGTTGTGGGCAAGCCTTTACACAGCACAGACATTCCCAACAAGCCCATGGATCAAGGTTGGTCGCTTTCATTCTTTCTTTGTCTAAGGCCATCAGGTCATTTGGGCATGCATACATGCAAGCCGTCTTGTCTTGCCCTTTACATCCATCACACTTTTCTGCAATTACAAAACTCGGCATAGCTTTAACCTCCATCATTTATATTATTAAT
>NZ_AGAF01000253.1 GCF_000224515.1 Desulfosporosinus sp. OT
AAGTAGGGGAATAATCGTTTCCCGCAGTGTTTTCCATTGGTTAGCATCTCGAAAGAACTGAGAAACGTTAATGGTCAAATGTTTGAAGAAGTCATCATACAAGACGGAGTCAGCACTCAGAGCCTTTAGGAAGGGCGGATAGGTTGGATACCCGTGGGAGTTCATAAAGCTGAGGATTCGGCGTTGCATTTGGTTTTGCTTGTAAAACTTAAGATCGAGCCCACTCTTAGGGTGAAACGCTTTAACAAATTCTTCGTAGGTATTTGGCGTGGATGAGTAGGACAAAAGGGTTACACCTCTTTTCTTTAAGATGCTACATAAATTCAAGTTAGAAATAAAAGATATCTATAATTACTAGCGAATAAAGATATGGAATCATTGGACAGTGAAATTTTCTTAGGCAAAAAGGTCAACGATCAGCCCGCGAATTTCATCGATCTTCGTTAAGACCTCAAGGGGTTTGGCTTGTTGATCCAAGAGTTGTTTCCCTAGCTCCTCTAATGAGCGATCGATTTTGGCGATCCGTGCCATGACCTTGGGCCGGCCTTGGGAATCCCACAACGAATCTTCCTGCATTTGGCGACTTTGGCCAAAGGTTGAACGAACGAAGGATTTAACCATATTGCGGAAGTCTCTCAGATCGCGGATGGATAGGGACTGAGCTAACTTCTTGCCTTGGGTTTCAAGGCGGCCGAGAAAGGATTGGAGTTCCTGCCGCTTAATCTTTTGAGTCTGAGATAAGACTCCACTAAAGTCACTGTTTTTTTCCAGTGAATTTTGCGAATCGAGACTCGGAGTACTGGATTGATGTGGGGCATCGATGCGGATAGACATAGGCATTCTCCTCTTAGAAAGGATTTAAACAATGCAGACACGCAGAGTATTTTTAAAAACATTACTGGGTCTTGTAGCAATTATCATACCCTGGAGTGTTTTGCCGACCCGTTTTGGAGAGGCTATGAAGACGGGGTTAGGACATCCGTCGGTTAAACTGTTGCTACCCCCACCCCTCACGAGCAAACCGAATAATGTGATTAATGAAGAAAGCCTAAGTCTTACAGCAATGGATGATATCTTCGCTCTAACGAGCTCTGAGATGCAAGGCCGCAAAGCGGGATCTGTAGGAGAAGCTAAAGCGGCAGAGTATCTGGCTTCCCAATTAAGTATGCTCGGGTTAAAGCCTATGGGAGATCAAGAAACAGGGTTTACTCAAGCGTTCACAATTCCTCCGGTAATTGAAACCAGGGTTAATGGCCGACTAACCTTTAGACCCGGGGAAAATCGAAACTTAAGAACTCCGAGTGTTAACCTTTTGGGGGGGCTCTTGGGAGAAAATACGGCGGAAATCATCCTAATATCCGCCCATTATGATCATCTGGGAGTTTTCGAAGGACAGCTTTACCCTGGGGCTAACGATAATGCCTCTGGTGTAGGGTGCGTACTTGACGTAATGCGGCGCATCCTTCGTGAAGGAAAAACTCCAAAACGAACAATCGTTCTGGCCTTTTGGAGCGCCGAAGAGATGGGGTTTGTGGGGTCTGCAGCGTTTGTCCAGGCTTCATCATTTCCTCTTCACCAGATTCAGGCCGTCCTTAATGTCGATACAGTAGGAAATGGGATGATTGGGGATTTTGCGCTCTGGTCGAATGGGGAAAATACGGCGGTAAAGGCTATTTACAAGGCAGCGTCCGAATGTGGGGCCAGTGCTGTCTTAACTCCAACTGCAGGGCATAACAGCGACTCGGTCAGTTTCATCGCAGCAGGGATTCCGGCGTTGACCCTGATGACCCACGATTGGTTAGATAAAAATCATACGCCCGAGGACACTACCGCGCTACTGAAGCCGGAACAGATTCACCTGGCTTCTGAGATTATTTATCGAGCGGTTCAAATTCTTGCCTTCTAAGGTTTTATCGTTGGAGCAGGAATTTGTAGGTCTGACAGAGGTGTTTGGTTACTGGGCTCGGTCACATCATATTTGGAGCGGAGAATGATCAGGTCTATGCGGCGGTTTTTGCTGCGTCCGGCGTCAGTATTATTGGGAGAAATCGGTCGATATTCTCCATAACCTGTTGCCGAGAGGCGATCAGGAGTAATCCCATCACTTTGTAAGATCTGTACCACATTGGTTGCTCGAATCACGGAGAGTTCCCAATTACTGGGGAACTGTGCAGTGTGGATCGGTAGATTGTCCGTATGTCCTTCGACCTTGATTTGGTTGGGCGCTGCCGCAAGGACCGTAGAGACTTTCTCAAGAATCGCGCGGGCATGGGGGGTAATAACGGCTGAACCGCTATCGAAGAGTAGCGTTTCCTGAATGCTGACAACAAGGCCACGTTCTTCGATGGAAGTCACTAAAGTTGTCTGAATACCGTTGTCCACAGCAAATTTATCGAGCTTGGCTTTGATCGAGTCGATACTCATCTTTTCAGCATCAACGTTTCCCTGGCCAGCGTTCTTATTTTCCCCGTTCATAGTGGGATCCGTATAGGTCGTATTGTTAGGATCTTTACCCTTTCCAGGGACAGTAGTTTTGGCGGAAGGAGTTCCAGTTTGAAAGAGAGAAGGTCCAACTGGGCTTGTAGACAGCTCTATTTTTGAGGGCGTGCCCCCGCCGAGGGCTTTACTTAAGGATTCGGCAACAGCTTGGAATTTTTGGGCGTCGACCTTACTCATTGAATAAAGAACGACAAAGAAAATCATAAGCAAGGTAATTAGGTCAGAATAGGTAAGCAGCCAGCGTTCGCCATTTTCTTTTTCAGCTTCATGTTCCCGTTTTCTACTCATCGGCCTTCAACGGCTGGGGCCCTGCCGGGTGCCGTTGCACCCTCTTCAGCTTTTTCCTCAGAAGGGAGTAGTGTTCCAACGTGGGTTTTTAATTTCTCTTTTAGAATAGAGGGATTTTCACCTGCTTGAATGGACAAAATTCCATCTAGAACCATCTCCATGGCGGATACTTCGGCTTTGTCCTTCATTTTGAGTTTGGTGGCAATAGGAAGCCAAAGAAGGTTGGCGGAGGCGACTCCATAAAGAGTGGCAATAAATGCGGCAGCGATCGACTCAGAGAGCGCTGCTGCATCCGAAAGATTTCCTAACACCATGACGAGACCCATAACTGTCCCAATAATACCTAAAGTCGGACTATAGCCACCGGCTGCTTCGAAAACGGAAATTCCTACTTTATGGCGTTTCTCGAGGATAGCGATATTCGATTCTAAGATCTCCTTGGTAATTTCCGGGTCTGTTCCATCAATAACGAGTTGCATTCCTTGGCGAGTAAAGCGGTCTGTCACAGTTTCAAGTTCTTGTTCCAGGCTGAGCAATCCTTCGCGCCGTGCTTTTTCAGCAAAGAGCACCAATGTTTCATATGCCGCGGCAGTTCCAAACGATTGGGCAGTAAATGCTGTTTTAATCCATTGAGGGAATTTCTTGAGATCAGACAGCGGAAAGCTGGTCAAGATTGCCCCCGCTGTCCCCCCGAAAACGATGACGGCTGCGGATAATTGACCGAGTGCACTGACTGATCCCCCTTCCATCGTAAACCCAGCGATCAGGGCACCGAATCCTGTGAGGATACCTAGTATGGTTGATAAATCCATGTTCGTGTTGTCGCGTACCTTATACGTTTAGTTCAATGGCTAATCGTATGAAGGGTTTCGACGTACCTCCCTTGCTTTTTTTTGAAATATGGTTATAAATGCATTAGCTATTATGGTGGTAAGAGAGGCGCTTCAATTAAGACTATGAAAGTTTATCAATAATTTTTAAAGATATAAGGATTTAATTAGTGATCCTCTATTGTTTATATCGACGTATTTCACTCTGAACTTAAGTCCCTTTATACCAAATCAGAAAGTATAAGTTTTGGCTAGCATAAATAGGCAACTAAGCGGCTGCTTTCGCTGAGACTTGCACCAGCCAAGTTTATAATCCTATACTTTAGTATACAGGAAAAGCTGAGTGAGAGGTAGAACTCTTGCTTTGACCTTAAAAATTTTCGTAATCAATAAAGTTTCTCTTCAGTTTTGCCGGGTCAACTACGATATAGTAAGTAAGAATATGTATCTTGGAGTGATCGATATGAAAATAGACGGGACATCCATGTCTCCTGTTGGGAGTGTTCACGCAACCAATCGCTTGGATCAAGTGGAGAAGAAAAGGTTAGTTTCTGAAGTGGACAAAGTAGCTGTGTCGGATAAAGGGCAACTTTTTCAGACTTTGCTGCAAAAAGTTAAGGAGATCCCCTCTGTCAATGAAGAACGTGTGCAGGCCCTTTCGGATCAGATAGAAAAGGGAGAATTCCAGCTGGATTCGCAAAAAATTACTAATAAATTATTGTCCTCTGATTTTTAACGGTTTATCACATTTCACAGAGGGGGGATTCCATGTCTGAAGTACTAGTACGGAACTTAAATGAAAACTTAAAATCCCAAGTCTCTCTCTATGAAAAGCTGGATAGTTTGGAAAGAAATAAACAAAAAGCCCTAATCAAAAATGATATTGCAGAGATCGAGAAGATCACGGTACAACAAGAAAGATTATTAATTGAAGCCAGTCGACTAGAAAAAGAGCGTCTTTTGTGGGCTGAGGCTATCGGAGGCGAACTTGGAAGAGTACCTCAAGACCTAACTTTGGCAGAATTGGCGGAGCATTTCCCGGTACTTGAGGGGGTTCGGCTTGATCTTGATAATGTTATTGGTCGTCTTCGAGAGATACATGATATAAACACTAAGCTATTACAGCAAGCCATGAAAATAGTGGAGTTTACTGTTGGCTTACTTACTCATCAAGAACAGAATACCTATACTCATCCTAAACGTAAGGAACCGGAAGAGAACCGGCGACTTCATCTAGTGGACTGGAGGATTTAAGATATGAGTTCCACCTTCTTTGGCTTAACTATTGCAGGAAAGGCGCTGTCTGCTCAGCAAATTGCTCTAAATATAACGTCGAATAATATTGCCAATGCTGATACGGAAGGGTATTCAAGGCAGCTGGTGGATTTGAAGACGACCAATCCCTATACTATTGCAGCATCTGGGAAAAATATGAGCCAAGGTTCAGGGGTGACCATTGATACGATTACGAGGGCTCGGGATGCGTTTGTGGATAAGCAGTTACGCTCCGAGACGTCAACTCAAGAATATTGGGGAGCGAAAGAGACCAGTCTTACCGAGATAGAATCAGCTATGAATGAACCCTCAGATTATAGTCTTAGTAGTGACCTAAGTAATTTCTGGAGTGCCTGGAATGATCTAGCCGATAACCCGGAAGATTCTGGGACTAGGGCGGTCTTGGTGCAACGAACCTTAACGCTCACGGATAGTCTCCACGCCATCTCGGATCAACTTACGGAAATGCAGAATAACCTCGACATGAATGTGGATAGCCAAATTACCGATGTAAACGACTATGCGAATCAGATAGCAGAGCTCAACAAACAGATCAAACGAGCAGAGGTCACTGGGGACAATCCGAATGATCTGTATGATAGTCGGGATCTTCTGGTTGACAAACTATCAAAAATCGTGAATGTCACAGTGACGGAAGGCATTGACCCTAGTTATTCGAATGGTAAGGTTAATAGTTACACATTAGCGATTGGAGATCCACCTCAGACCTTGGTCGGTGATGATGGGACGGTTAGCGAGCTCAATGAGGTTACGACTACGGACAGTGACGGGAATTCAATTAAGGGTCTTCAGTTGGGGGGAAGCGATTTAACGCTGGGTGAGAATATGGGCTCACTACAAGCGGATATGAATGTTCGTGACACGTACTTGCCAGATTTACAAGAGAAATATGATACCTTAGCTGCTGGAATCGCTAGTGCGGTGAATACTATTTATGGTAGTGGATTTTTTGAGACTTCCGATGATTCTACTGATTTTACAGCTAGTAATATATCCTCTTCAGTCGTGGCTAATGACATTGTGGCAGGGAATGGGACCTCGGGGGATGGGGGCATTGCTGCTGATATTGCCTCTCTCTCGGAAGGCTGGTCCAGTATCTCAGGCACAGACTTAGATGACTTTAAGGCTACGTATGGGACGTCACTGGTAGATTCTTATTCAACTATTGTGGCTCAGCTAGGTGTGGATCTGCAGCAGGCCACTCGGATGAAAGAGGGGCAAGAGGCTTTAGTTGCCAATCTAACAACCCAAAGAGAAACGGTTTCAGGGGTGTCACTGGATGAGGAAATGATCAATCTTGTCAGATATCAGAAAGGTTATGCGGCGGCCGCTCGGGTCGTCACAATGATGGATGATATGTTAAGTACGCTTTTGGGCATGGGAACGACTAAATAGGGGTGAATGATGGTGCGGATTACTAATAATATGATGAGCCAAAATATTACGAATAATATTGAAACGTCTCAAGAAAGACTGCTAAAGTTACAAGATCAATCGTCTTCGGGTTTGGGAGTAAGCAAACCATCGGATGACCCGTCCGCGATCCAACGTATTATTCGCATGCGGAACACTATTTCTAACGTCGAGCAGTATAAGAGTAATGCCTCGGAAGCTTCATCCTATATGAGTACGATCGACGGTGTGCTTGGGGAAATTACCTCTCAGATCCAACGGGTAAGGGATCTAGCAGCAGAAGGGGCCAATGGGACCTCAACCCCGGAGGATAGGGCTAAGCTGGCCATTGAAGTGGACCAGATCGCCAAACAACTTGGCGTGGAGGCCAATACTCAAATAGGGACTAAATACGTCTTCTCAGGTACAGCCACGGATCAGAAGCTGGTAAACTCGGATGGAACCATGAACTCATCAGCTAATAGTAACGAACTTCAATATCAGATTGGCAATGATGTCGCGATTAACGTTTCAGTCGATGGGCAAGCGTTGTTTGGCGATCCTGTTGATCCAGCTCTCCCTTCGGGAATATTCACAACCTTGAGTGACCTGAGTGACGCTTTAAAGAATGGTGACTCTGCAGACATTTCGGCTTACTTAGACAAAATTGACACAAACCTTGATAGTGTTATCGCTGCCCGTGCTGACTTAGGAGCTCGTATGAATAGGATGAGTGCACTTCAGGGGCAGTTAGATAATACCTCAGTTAATTTGAAACAGAACTTGTCTACGATTCAAAATGTGGATATTGAATCGACGATTATTAATTATACGAGTCAGCAGAATGTTTATCAGGCTGCCTTACAGGTGGGGGCCAAGATTATTCAACCATCACTGGTAGATTATTTGAGTTAGGGAATTTTTGTTAATCTCAAAGGAGGGTAATACTTTGAAAATAGAGTCCACAAGATTTGGGAAGCTGGAGGTGGCGGAAGAGCAAGTGTTCAACTTCCCACACGGAATCCCCGGTTTTCCGGATGAGAAAACGTTCGTCCACCTCCACTATGAGGAAGGAAGTCCCTTTTCTTTTCTTCAGTCGACGACCGAGGGTAATCTGACCTTCGTTTTGGTGGATCCTTTTGCCTTCCTCCCAGATTATGAATTTGTCCTAGATGATGAAATAGCTCTAGAAATAGGCCTTTCCCAGCAAAGTCCTCCCCAAGTGTTCTTGATCGCGACGGTGAAAGGAAAATTGGCTGAGATGACGGTCAATCTGTTAGCCCCGGTGGTTATGAATGGGGTCAAGCGGGTTGGTAGGCAGGTTATTCTAGACAAAAGAGACTATTCTATCTGTCACAAACTGTTTCCTGATGGCTTTCCGAAGGAAGCTGACAAGGGGGTAGGTTGATATGTTGGCACTGACTCGCAAAGTGGGCGAACGAATCGTCATTGGTGACAACATCGTAGTGACCGTGGTCAGCATTAAAGGGGACAGTATCCGCTTCGCAATCGAGGCCCCCAAAGAGATCAAGGTCTATCGTGGCGAAATCTATGATGCGATCGTAGAAGAAAACTTACAAGCAGCCATCCCTATCGAGTTATCTGAGCTGGATAGGCTGAAAGCATTAAGGATTAAGAAGTAAGGTGCTAAACGGTAGCTTGCTTCTTTTTTTTGCCTAAATTTAGAGAATAAAAAACTATTGTTTAAAGAGATGAAGGAAAAAAACTTCTGAAAACCCTAAAGTTTTAGACTTACTCTCTCGATATAATAAATAGAAGCGCTAAACAGTTCTATCCTTCCAGCCGGCCGGTGGAAGAGATACAGCTGTCTGAGCTAAATAAAATCGGGCAAGGATGCCTGATTTGAAAATCAAGGAGGAAATAATATGATTATCAATACTAACTTCGCGGCACTCAACACTCTTCGCCAGTTGGGTAACAATGAAAAGGCAACACAAAGTTCTTTAGCCAAACTGTCCTCAGGTCTGCGTATCAACGGTGCAGCTGACGATGCAGCAGGTCTAGCCATTTCTGAAAAAATGCGTGGTCAGATCAGTGGCTTGAACAAAGCTACGAGTAATGCTCAAGACGGTATTTCCATGGTCGCCACCGCTGAAGGTTCGTTGAATGAGACCACAAGCATTCTGCAACGTATGCGTGAGCTCGCTGTTCAGGCAAGCAGTGATACCAACACCACGAGCGACCGTGTTGCTATGCAAACTGAAATGAATCAGCTGACCTCAGAAGTAAATCGGATTGGTAATACAACCGAGTTTAATACTCAGAAACTGCTACAGGGCGATGGCAAAACAAATTTGACGGCAACTGGTGTTATTTCTGCGACTGGTACTCTAAGTGGAGCAGTTGACCAATCTACTACAGAGGCTACGCAGACGACAACTATGACTGTGGGTGCCGCTGCTGCTGATACGGCTTCATTTACCATGGCTGGTCAAACAATAACTTTGACATTTACAGCAAATAATACAAGTTATGCTGACGATGCAGTATATGGGATGACTGGTGCGAATACCAGTACCGCTACAGCCAAAGTTAATATATCCGCTACTGCTGGCAACAACACTGCTACTACCGCAGCGACAGATGCTGCCAAGGCAGTGCAATCTTTTATTGATAGCAACGACGTCCTGAAAGGCAACTATGTAGCTAACACAGATTCGGCTGGACATATTACGATTTCGGCCCTCAAAACTGGAACAGATGCAGGTGCAGATGGTACGATTGGCGCTTCAACAGCTGATATGGGTACTGCCGCAACTGCTGATACAGGTGCTACAACGTATGCTACACAATCTTCATCGACGATCGACTTCTCCACAACGGCTAATACCGTTGCTGGCGCAACAGCTTTAGTGGGCAAAGGTATCACGATTAACGGTACCGAATTAGAGTTTTATGATTCCAGTAATGGGGCCTATTCAGGTTCTCAACAAGGTATTGATATCAGCAGCGCTATCACTGCAACCGCTGGAGCCAACGCTGCTGCTGTCGTAGCCGCAATAGTAAAACAGGCGAATGTTTCTGGAGTCACCTTGTCTGATGCAACCGGTGGCGTAATGGACGTAACCTCTGTTCAGACCGGAACAGTAGCGAATTCCATTACAACTGAAGACGGTGGCGTGCAAAAAGATTTCCAAGCTACTTTCCAAATCGGTGCCAATACAGGGCAAACTATGACAGTGGCTATTAAGGACATGCGTTCACAAGCTCTAAATATTTCGGGGACTACGGCAGGTGGTACTATTACTGCCTCGAATGGATCGGTAGCATCCCTAACAGCTGTAAAATCAGCATCCAATGGATCTGATAACATTAATGTTGAATATACCCTTGACGTTTCTACTGCTGCTAATGCAACCGCTGCAATTAGTGTTATCGATGATGCTACGGCTGCTGTATCTGCTGAACGTTCCAATTTGGGCGCTGTGCAAAACCGTCTGGAACACACCATTAATAACTTGGGAACCTCTTCCCAGAACATCACTACTGCTGAAGGCAATATCCGTGATGTAGATATGGCTAAAGAAATGACCGCTTTCCAGAAAAATAACATTCTCCAACAAGCTGCGCAATCCATGTTGGCGCAAGCCAACCAACAGGGTCAAGGCGTTCTGAAATTACTTCAATAATTGGTTTAGCAGAATTCATCCTCAAGTCATTCTTCAATTAATTCGGAAGTTGACTGTACAATTGGCAAAAGGGATTGGGTGATACCCAATCCCTTTTAACCATTAAGATTCGAAACAGGAGAATATAACAATGAATAAACGGCGAGTATCCTTTAATCTATCAAAAGCTAAGAACGGTATGAGTACTGTTTCGGTGCAGATAGACGATCACCCGGAAATATTTTTACATAGCACCGTTGATCCAATAAAGGAGGCAAGAGATTGGTTAGATCGAGTTGAACTGAGGCCCTACACTGCCTATTTTGTTCTTGGTTCTGGACTGGGTTATCATATACAGGTGTTACTAGAAAACTTACCAGAGGGATCACATATCTATGTACTAGAGTATTCTCAGGAAGGTAATTTACTCGCTGCAGCATCTAAAATTTTTCCCAATAGCTCATGGATACACGACTACAGAATCAGCTATTGGGCTACAGATACACTAAGAGATTTGGCCGCTGCATTAGCAGTGGATATGGGCAAACGCTGTATCAATAGAGTGGAATTTTGTCGCTATTATCCTGCCATGGCTGTATATATGGAGTTTTACAAGCGGATTGAGGAAGAATTGGTGCCGAAGGTTGAAGAACTATTTTGTCTTAATTTTAATAATAGTATTGCACAAGGAATTAGAAGGATGGAGAATGCTTGGTTCAATGTGCCGTATATTAGCAACAGCCCTGGTATTACAGCGTTCGCCAACCACTTTGCGGGTAAACCAGTGATTGTTGTGGCAGCAGGACCATCTCTAAACAAAAATATCGAAGTTCTTAGGAAATGCACGGATAGAGCAATTGTGATTGCAGCGGGATCGACGATGGGTGCGTTATTTGCTCATGAGATTAGGCCTTGTTTTTTAGCTGTTGCCGATACCTCAGTCGCCATGTACGATGTACTGGCAGAGGTTCTGGATCCCGGCGCAATTTTATTAGCACCTTATGATGTTCAGCATAAGGTGGTGTCTGAATATCCGGGTAAAAGATTATTTGCTGTTGATGGGACCACAATGACTCTTAAAGGAGTCGGGCACTTATTGCCAGATACAGAAGGATTGAAAGCGAATCTTAGTGTCGCTACTTTCGCACTTAATTTTGCCCTACACTGCGGAGCTGATCCGATTATTTTTGTCGGACAAGATTTGTCATTTCCAAGTGATCCGACTGCTGCTCAGCATGCTAAGGGTGTGCGAGCCAGCGGGTATCTTAGGAATGAACAAAAGACATATGTTCCGGGTTATGATGGAGGAGAGGTTCCGACGGAACCTGTAATGCGAGATATTATCCAATATCTTGAGACCATAATTAAGCTCAATCCCGGAACCACGTTTATTAACGCTACAGAAGGAGGGGCAAAGATCTCTGGAACATTACAACTCAAATTATCAGAAGTATATGATCAACTCCTTACTGAGAATATTTTGATTAACGGAATTGCCGACGAGGTTTTCAGTCGATTTGAAGCTCCAAGTAATACTGAATTACTCAAAGTGCTATTGGATATCAGAGAGGATATCACCCGAACGTGCGAGGTAACAGAGGGATTTTTCACTGGGGTAGTTAGAGAAATTGAAGAAGGTATAGAATGGAGCGAACCTTTATATGACAGAATAATAGGTCAGATTGTAAGCTTTTTTGAGGAATTATCTCAGGAAAGTATTTATCAACATCTAAAACAGGGAATAGCACCCTATCGGGAATTAGTCGAGTATCGCATGCGGGAAGGTATGAATTTCCAGCAAAAAATAGAAAATTATCTTGATTTGAAGAGGTGTTTACTAATAGTACTCGAACGTTTAGATACTGCAGTTCATGAGAGTGTAATGCGTTTGAAAAAAATGCAAATTGAGATGATAGAACAGAACGGCAGGGAAGATCATGAGCGAACTTAATAGCACTATTGCCAAAGTGATTACAGATATCGAGCAGTATTATGATTTTTCTTTTCGTATATGGCCTGAAAAATGCATTCCGTTAGTATTTGCTCTGATTGAACATATTGAAGAAGTATTCCCCGTTCTTACAACAAAACAGACCACTAAGCTTAACGAAGTTTTAAAGAAGGTAATTGAGACCTTGGAAGTCAAAGATTATGTTCGCATGCGGGATTATCTGCATTATGACCTGCGCGAGCTATTGCTTAGGTTTCTAACTGGGAAACATAACAAGAATATCGAATAACAAACAGTAGAACAGGAGTCTGCGATGAGCGGAGAAATAATTGTATATTATGGTCTGCCGAAATAAGTTAAATTTTGTAAAGATTAACTAATCATAGTCACCACCGAAGTCATGGTCTCCAGCCTTAACAGTAACTCGACTACTGCCGCCCTTGAAAAATCAGCAATTTGTACTCTATCTTTATGATCGAACATATTGATTTTCTTTGTAAAAATTGTTTAACAACTTCTTTAAGAAAAGGGATGATCATATGGATTCATGTTATCTATGCAGTGGTAAGGAATTCATTAAAAGACGTGGCAAAGTTCGAGACAATCCTAGTTTGGAAGTATATGAATGCATGAATTGTGGTTTGGTTTCTTTATCGGATTTTTCTCATATTAGTAGTGATTTTTATGAGAATTCAGGTATGTTTAGCGGCAATAAAGTGGATATTGAAGAGTCTCTTGCACTATCGGCGAAAGACGATGAGCGTCGTTTTAATTATCTTAACCAATTGATAATTAATAAAAACATTCTGGATTTTGGCTGTGGATTTGGTGGCTTTTTGAGGATGGCGAAAAAAATCGCCAAGGATGTAAAAGGAGTAGAACCTAATTATGATACAGTTAAGTCTTTCTTTCTTAGTGAAAAATTAACTGTATTTCAAAACATTAACGAAGTCATTGGTCACTACGATGTTATTACACTATTTCATGTTCTGGAACACCTTGAGAATCCCAGACTTATACTGTCTGAGTTAGCGCTAAAGCTTAGAACCGAGGGTGTAATTATTATAGAGGTTCCAAATGCTGATGATGCCTTATTAAAGGTATACGAAAATGAAGCATTTTCAAAATTTACCTATTGGAGTTGCCATCTGTTTTTATACAACAATTCGACACTTTCCCAATTAGCTAAACAAGTTGGACTAAAAGTTAAATTTATTAAACAAATACAAAGATATCCCTTGTCAAATCATTTGTATTGGTTAAGTAAGGGCAAACCAGGTGGGCACGAAAAATGGCACTTTATAGATTCAGTAAAATTAAACAACGAATATGAAAATGCTCTTGCATCAATAGGCTGTTGTGATACAATTATTGCATGCTTTGAGAAGGGCTAATATTAAAAACAGCTAGTATCGGTGTTGAAAAACCTTAAAAATTCTGTAAGCGGTGGAACAAATAGCATGGTACAAAAATCCTTCACTTGCAACATCTTGGATGTATTTATACTGCTTCTTGATCAGTCGCTTGAACTGGGCATCGGACAGATCATCAAACTCCGCAGTAGCAGAAGTCTGAAAATAGTAAGGTAAAAAAGTCTAGCAAGGCCATGTTTCTAAACACTTTGAAAGGTTTGGAAACATGGCCTTTTAACTTCATTAGTAGAAAAAAACTTAACTAAATGGGTCATCTTATCGAACAAAATTTGGTCTAAACACGTTATTCCTTCACTATTAATATCCTATCTCTTCCTTATATAAGAGGGTATGTGGGAGATTGGTAGTTTTTCAATAATTACATTTTGTTCGAAAAAATATTCATCTACTGCTTTCGTTTCTCCGAATACGGTTCCGAAATCATCAAAAACAATAAGTCCGCCTTTAACTACTCTATTGTATAAATATTTTAAAATAACTTTTGAAGGCTCATAAACATCGACATCAACATGCAATAGTGAAATTTTGAGTTCGGGATGTTCTTTAAGGTATTTAGGAACCGAATTTGAAATATCACCTTGGATTAACTCATAGTTTTTGAATGATTTATGACAAAAAACATTATTTAACTCATCTTCTGAAATCCCATTACCACAAGATTTTTCAAAATTATCAATAAACTTAGAATCGTTTACTTCGTTCTGTCTGGGAAATTCACCAAAGGCATCAAAACCAATGATTTTTCTCGAATATGGACTTTCTAAGATTTCCCTGAATGTTGCAAATCTTATTAAAGACGCCCCTTTAAACACTCCACACTCTACAATATGACCAGGGAGATTAACTATGGACTTGTATAGTTCATAATGCGCTAACATTTTTGACATTCTGGTAATATGACTCGTTAAATAGAAACCGTTTTCATAATCCCATTGTTTACTTAAATCAAATCCAAACAAATTTTCACTATCCAATTTTTTAAACATCTCCCTATCTATGATATATTCGAAACTACAATACAAAATCCAGGGATAACTGGTCTGCTTGATAAACTCCTGCACTTAACATTTGCATTTTCAATCGCATCGTGTTACATTAAATAATCCCTGAAGTACCAGATGCCACTGGTTTCCAATGATTCATTTTAATTATCAGAATAGCTTATCATCGTGGTAGATCAAATTAGTTATGCGACAAATTTTGGGAAGTATTAAGTGCTTACCATTCTTTAGTAAACAATAAGTTGATAAGTTGGTGTCAGGCACCGGCACCCTTTGTTTATTATTTTCTACCATAAATATCTTGGTATCTTATTATATCATCTTCGCCAAAGTAGTCTCCTAGCTGTACTTCAGCTACCATCAATGAGCTATCTTCAGAAGTGTTAATCAACTTATGTTTACAGCCTTTCGGAATATAAACATAGTTTCCAGATTCAACCCTTTTCTTTGATTCCCCGATTATAACTTCACCCATACCATAAATAATCACCCAGTACTCTTCTCTTCTTTTATGTTCTTGAAGACTCAATTCTCCTAGCGGTTTTACTTTGATGATCTTTGATTGTGAATATGGATTTAAAAATGTAGTTTTATAAAGACCCCATGGTCGATTAAATATTTCATGTTCCAGTTTGTCCTCATCTAATGAGAGGAAATCATAATCTAAGCCAAAAACAATATCTTCTAATAGCAATACATGCATATTACTTTTCGTAATTATGTTCATTAGTTTACCTTGCCAATCAACAATAGGTAGAAATTTAATTCTATTATCTTTAAAATATTCAATTATCTTGCTGAATTCGTCGTCAATAAGAACTCTTTCAAATTTCTTAATATAAACATTAGCGACTTCATCATTGATATTAGTTTCATTGATAAAGGCTCTTCTTATATCTCCATCTGTTAAAGTTCCTAATACTCTATTTCCATCATCAATAACTAATAGGAAACCCTTTTTGTTTTCATCGATTTTTTTTAAGGCGCAGAGAAGAGTTTCATTCTCCGCTATGCAAAATATATCAAATTTCATTAGTATTACCTCTATATTCTAATATTAGTTCCACGACTTCTCTTACAGCGCCTTTACCGCCGTCAACTTTAGTAACATAATCAGCTATTTCTTTAACACATTCCATGCTGTCATTAACCGCACAACCGAAACCGACAGCTTTTATTACATCTAAGTCGTTGATATCATCGCCGATATAAACAATTTCATCATATTTTAAATCGAATTTATCACATACATCATTAAGAGTTTTTATTTTATCTTGAATTCCCATATAAACGACATCTAGCTTCATTTTTTCCGCTCTTCTTTTAACAAGATCTATGTTTTCTCCAGTAATAATGCCTGTTTTAATGCCATTCTCTCTCAAAAGTTTAAATCCCATACCATCTTTCGTGTTAAATTTTTTTAGCTCATCACCATTTTCCGAATAATACATTCCCCCGTCAGTTAATACTCCATCACTATCGGTTAATAGACATTTTATCTTCTTTAACTTCTCATAAATAGTAACTTTAATATCAGAAGAATCCTTGAGTAAATTTTCAACTATTATCCAATCACTAGGGTCATCTATTTCAAAATATGATTCTTCTGGCATTTCAACAGTACCTATTCTGCCAGAAATTCGGCATTCCGATTCTAATAGTTGCCTTCTTGATGTAATATAAAAAGCTCCATTTTCAACTAAAAATCCTTTGAACTCTTGACGTCTAGGTCTATTCATTGGATCATAATTCATAGGGCACGACCTGAAATCTGAATCTTCCCAAATAAATCTTTTTTGACGAACTACAGATAACACACTATCAATTGAAACTTCGTTATACCTACAGATTCCTTTCTTAAGATGAGAAGCTTTTAATAATGGAGAGGTGGCTTGCACTAAAATAATATCCTCAAAATCATATTCCCGAGCAAACTCTAACATTACTGACTCGGTACTTGCGGTATCAGTTGATACAGCTTTAGACCTTCCAACAATTTCTACTTTATTAGATCCATATTCACACACAACTTTTCTAATTTCATCGCTATCTGTAGAAATAACAACCTTATCAATCTCATCGCAATTAACTATAGCATCTAGAACCCAATAAACGAGTGGACGACCATTAATTTTTTTTATATTCTTAAGCGGAATAGATTTACTTCCACCTCTCATTGGGATAAACGCGACAGTTTTCCCAATTTTAGTACTCAACACTATCCCTCCTATATTTCAACTTTTCTCTTTGAACTTTTTCGATACTTAAAATTTCTTCTTTCTTAAATGCCAATGCATTATGAGTGACCTCTAAATCTCGTTTTAATCTTCTAATTCCATCTGGCTCTAAAGATGCTGCATGATCTGTTCCTTTCCAGGTTCTATCTAATGTGTAGTGCCTTTCTACTGTGCTAGCTCCTAA
>NZ_AGAF01000252.1 GCF_000224515.1 Desulfosporosinus sp. OT
ATAGTGCCAATGCGAAGTCAATCATACAACCTACGCCTAGTTATAAATTGGTCGCATTTCAAACCCTTTATGCTTGTTCAAATCATATACCCTGATAAAATACTTGTTCTTTTCAAGAGTATCGGTAAACTCTTTACCGCCATCAACTGTGATTATATACTTGGTTGGTTGATTATCGGTAATCATGCCAGAAAATACGCCATAGTATTTCTCTAAATTAGTCCCTTCATTTGTAGCCAATACCATAGAGGAACCTTGAATGAAGATATCATATTTGTATTTATTATTTGACAGACGCTTAAATACTGCTAGTCCAGTCACTTCTGGAAAATTTGGGGTTGGTTGGTATAACAAAAGCAGTAAACGCAAGTTGTCAACATCTTTTTCTAACTCAATAGTAAAGTTTATTGGTTTACCTTGAAACCAGTATTGGTCAATACATTTTGTAAGTTCATCGTGCGTTAAATCTTTGTTCGCAATGTACGCTTTACTATTAGTGTAAACGGAAAATCCGTAAGACCCAATTATCAGTAGAATAGCAACTAATACTAGAAATTTTGCCTTATCTTTTGCCATTAACATCACCCCCCAATAGTCAAAGCCCCTAGACCTAAAGACAGCAATATAATCTCTTCCTCTTTTCCAAAAAAGGCACCTATTTATACATACGATAGATATTGTAAAAATCCTTTAATTATATAGAAATTATGACCCCCTGGCGAGTGCCACCGTAAACCGCAATTGACACCTAAACCAAATCGGCAGGGTTCTCTCGTATCATTTTCCATTTAAAGCCTTACGTGGCAAATATTTTGTATTCTTCTATCAATTGCGAATTAACCTGTAGGAACTACTAAAAATATATTTATATATCCTGTAGTTTATACGGATGTACAAATATCGGAAGCATCTTATAATACATAGGCAATTAGAGTCGTAAACTCACACCTGCACTAATGACAGACTGGCGGTATTCGAGAATCGATAGGATACGCTGTATATGGTCTGATCGGAAGTGAACCTGCTATTTGATTCGTTAAAGACCGAAATTTCGAAGGTGTATGCTTTCCACACGTTTGACCCTCTATCTTTGACCACCTTCGTGCTTTTTTCGGAGTCACTTCCACTTCCAAAAAGAGTTGATAAACGATCGTTCAAAAAGAACGTAAATCCTGGTATAGCAGGACTAAAGCAAGCAACTCTTTTTCAAAACGCTCGTTCAGTAACTAAGATTCCTTGCCGCCAATTTTCTTTCCAGCCGAAAAGCACAAAACTATAATAGCCACTGCCAATCAGAAACTACAATACAACTTTATGGGGCGGCTTGAGTCAATGGATATATGAATTGTGCTCATGCTCAAAAGAAAGGGTTTTTCGCGCCCTAACATATTCTTCATACAAAGTTTATGGAAGGGCAACGATTATGGTTTATGATAATTAAAGAAGAT
>NZ_AGAF01000251.1 GCF_000224515.1 Desulfosporosinus sp. OT
GGCACGTCTTTCGACGCTTAACCATAATATCATTATATTGCTTTTTTGTCAACTATAAAATTTGATTTGCAAGAGGTTTGCAATATGTATCAGTTCTTAATGTGACCAGCAACGTTATAAAATATACCACACTTGTCCGAACGTCGTCAACCTTTATTTTACCAATCAGAAAATATTAATTTCTGATGGTATAGGTACAACTTAGGTGGTCACCCTCGTTGGCCAGTTTCTCTATATCCAGTAGCTTGCCTTTCAATGAACGAAAGGCAATGCATTAATCATAAGTTGCTATCCGAGAGGGTTTGCTTTAAACTTATTATAGTATAAACTGGAAGAGGAGGATTTTATATGCTAGGTGATATAACGGAGCTATTAAGTCATAAAAATTGGGCTGTTGTCGGTGTGTCTAGTAACTTAGAAAAATATGGTTATAAGGTGTACATTAAACTCAAAAAAGCAGGTTACTCTGTTTATGCAATTAATCCCAAACTCGAGAGCATTGACGGGGATCCCTGCTATCCTTCATTAGCCGCATTACCGACAAAACCTGATGCAGTGAGCATTATCGTGCCACCTAAAATCACTGAACAAGTTATCAAAGATTGTATCGAGCTTGGAATCAACAGAATATGGTTGCAACCTGGTAGCGAAAGTGAAGAAGCTATCCGTAACGCCGAAGCAC
Organism: Desulfosporosinus sp. OT; assembly: GCF_000224515.1. Lineage (GTDB taxonomy): Bacteria > Bacillota > Desulfitobacteriia > Desulfitobacteriales > Desulfitobacteriaceae > Desulfosporosinus. The sequence goes on from NZ_AGAF01000251.1 coordinate 683, forward strand.
ATGGGATCACTGTAATTCACAATCAGTGCGTTTTGATCCAAGCACGAGATAAAGTTTTTTAGAATTTTGAACAAGCTTTTAACATAGAAAAACCGCACTTTGTAGTGCGGTAATTTTTTTATGGAGCGGGTGATGAGAATCGAACTCACGTAGCTAGCTTGGAAGGCTAGTGCTCTACCATTGAGCTACACCCGCATATTGGTAGCAGGGGGGGGATTCGAACCCTCGCATGAGCGGGTATGAACCGCTTGCCTTAGACCGACTTGGCTACCCTGCCATGGCTCCCCGAGTAGGACTCGAACCTACAACCTACCGGTTAACAGCCGGTTGCTCCACCATTGAGCTATCGAGGAATGTATTTGGCGGAGAAGGAGGGATTTGAACCCTCGCGGCAGTTACCCACCCTAACGGTTTAGCAAACCGTCCTCTTCAGCCACTTGAGTACTTCTCCAAGGCTTTCTTATTTGGTGCGGAAGACGGGACTTGAACCCGTACGGTGTTACCCACACGCCCCTCAAACGTGCGCGTCTGCCAGTTACGCCACTCCCGCATTGATGGAGCCATTGACCGGGATTGAACCGGTGACCTTATCCTTACCAAGGATACGCTCTACCAACTGAGCTACAACGGCGAGTTTTAATTTTTTGGTGCGCTCGGAGAGATTCGAACTCCCGGCCTTCTGATTCGTAGTCAGACGCTCTATCCAGCTGGGCTACGAGCGCATATTTTTTTGGAGCGGGTGACGAGATTCGGACTCGCGACTTTCACCTTGGCAAGGTGACACTCTACCACTGAGTTACACCCGCAATTTCTTGGTGGGCCATCCGCGACTCGAACGCGGGACACCCTGATTAAAAGTCAGGTGCTCTAGCCGACTGAGCTAATGGCCCGTTATGGCTGGGGTGGGAGGATTCGAACCTACGAATGCCAGAGTCAAAGTCTGGTGCCTTACCGCTTGGCGACACCCCAATCTATATATTAAGCCTAGGCGGTTGCCTATGGACCCAATACCTTGGTTGCGGGGGCCGGATTTGAACCGACGACCTTCGGGTTATGAGCCCGACGAGCTACCGCTGCTCCACCCCGCGACGTTTTTGTGATATGATCTTGTTGGATTAAGCTTCAAACCTTGGACTTCTGAAATTGGTGGGCAGGGATGGATTCGAACCATCGTACCTCGCGGAACAGATTTACAGTCTGTCGCCTTTAACCACTCGGCCACCTACCCATTTAGTTTAGAAACAACATTTGTATGGCGACCCCGATCGGACTTGAACCGACGATCTCCTGCGTGACAGGCAGGCATGTTAACCACTACACCACGGGGCCATTATTTATTGGTGGGCGATGACAGGGTCGAACTGCCGACATCCTGCTTGTAAGGCAGGCGCTCTACCAACTGAGCTAATCACCCAAGATATTGTTGGTGACCCGTACGGGATTCGAACCCGTGTAACCGCCGTGAAAGGGCGGTGTCTTAGACCGCTTGACCAACGGGCCACGTTTTGAGAACTTTTTTAGTATAGCTGAATGATGTTAAAATGTCAACCTTTTTTTATAAATTTATTTTTGGCCTTATGAATTTAGCAAATTGAAACTTTTGTTTATTTGAATATGGCAGTAAGGTTCTGAGCACGTTTACTACCTCACTTATGCACATCCAGTTGAGGATCTATTTTCGACTAGAATGTACGGCAAGCAATAGTCTTAATTCAAAGGCTTTCAGGTAAATATAATGGACAGAGACCATGTAATACTTACATGAATAGACAATATTATTGTTAGATTCATAGTTTACGTCCAAAAAGTATTATAATACATGAATATCTATAATACAAGCGTATATTTGGTACTTTCTATAGTCCCTGGTGAGCAAACCTACACTCTATGCCAAAAATTTTACATCATTATGTAGGTTCAAATATAGTAACACCATTATTTATAACAGATCCTGGACTACGTCAAACAACAAAGAGGAGGTTTCTCTTAGCCGTCAGTTTAATTGCCGCTTTTGTTTTACTATGCACAGTTGTCTTAAAATGGAGTTTTATATCGCACCTCATAAGTAAATCCTGTTGTCCCATCCCTTGCAACGAATGTAACGGATTCCATTTAAGTCTGTCTCTATAACTATTATTTATTGTATGGCATCTGATTGATGTATTACCTGCGTGATGTATGTTAGAGGATTGCAAAATCCCTTTGCGGACGTGGTACCCGTTTTAATAACCAGCCTACAAAAATATAATTATCGCTTTATTACCTGCTTAGTGTTCCTCATTCTAAGAAAAATAACCCCACCTTAAAAGGCAGGGTTATTTTTTTAAGTTATCTGCTATTCATATTTTTTATTCATATATTTCTTACGCAAATAGCTAGAATAGCAAACTGCCAAAGGATTATGACCTAAACTTCGATCTTTAACTGCATAGGTGGTGACCGGCGCCTCTGAGTATTTATTAAATAACATATCATGACCAACACATAAACCTACTGCCAAGTTAAGTTCGGTTTGATCATTATTTAGTACTTTGGCTTGAAGAATTGGATCACAAACAATTTCGATTTTGTCTTCTTTTACTTTTGGTATTTCATAATCCTCTTTCTTAAGTCCGCCAATTTTACAACAAGCTGAATATACTTCAAAATGTTGAGATAAAATCTTCTCAAGAATTGCAGCTTCATCGGCCAAACCTATACAGAAGGCCATACCTATTTTCTTATAACCCATTTTCTTCGCAAACATTATTACTTCATCCAGACGGCTCAAGTTATTGCCATATTCAGCTTGAAAACAACCACTTAGACGGTGAAAGGGTTTGTTTGATTCATCGAGACATTCATCTAGCGTATACTTGCCCCCAGTACAATCAAAGCCCTCTTTGTCGCACATGTTTTTAGTCTTCATTTTACACGACGCACATTTCATTGCCGAACCCCCTATTTTCAATACAATAAATCAGACTTGAGATTAGATATGAATGCCAACTAGGGGCAACATATACTTCAGACCAATGTAGAACAGGATAATAGAAAGAAAAATTTTCATATAACGAGCATTAACGTACTTAGATACGCGGGCTGCTACTACAGTACCAATTGCAACACCAATCAGTTCTATCGCTAGAAACTTAACGTCCACATGACTACCCATGGAAATATAGTTGAGAATACTGGTCGAAGATGATACTAGGATAGAAAGCACGGATGTTCCAGCCACAATATACATAGGGAATCCCATCACACTGGTCATAAAGGGAACCAGTAAGAAACCACCACCAACACCAAGAGATGCAGAAATAATTGCAACAATAAGACCTGTAATGAAGACGGTTATGGCGCTATACTTAAATTCTTGACCAGCAAAAGTAAAGGTGTTTTGAATACCAATTTTGCTAAAGTTCACACCGATTTCTTTAATTTCATTCATCTTGCCCGAGGCCTTAAGTTCTTTAACCTTAGCCGCAAAGAGATTATTGGCAGCTTTTACACCCTTTTGACCATCTATAAATTTTGCTGTGCACTCATAGAAAAGACGAAGAGAAATGGCTAAGGTGAAGAAACCAAAGTAGGGTTGAAAGTTCTTCATCTCTGTTAAAAAAGAGGACGAGAGAGTGGAACCAATCATCGCACCGACAATACCACCTAATCCTAAAGCAACGGCGGTAGGTACTACAATTCGTTTCTCACGGAGATATAAGGGGGTCCCAACGATAGGACTAACAAGGGTTAAAATCTGATTCATCGGCTTAACCATATTTGCCTTTTTAAGTCCAAAAATACTCATATGACCAACGCCTGCTAAAATGCCGCCAGCTGCTCCTACTGATGTAAAAACATAACCAACAAAAATTCCCCAAAGTAACAGACCGATGGGATTAGCATCTACACCAGCTAATGCGAAATGCATAACATCTTCCTCCATTTTCAAATTTTATTTGTAACAGACGACCTGATAAAACCAGGAATACCTAATTTGGATAACCTAGACTTGATTGGGTTTGCAAGTAATTGTCCGACATTATATATCAGATATGAGACTAGGTATGCACCCAGAATATTAACTTGCCAGTTAAGTATTGGAACAGTAACGTTTTGCCATTTTAAGCTGATTATCCAAATTATAAGAACGTGTGGAACTAATTTGTAAACTGAGTCTACTACTACAACTGTTAAATAATCAAAGAATACTTCTTTCATTTCCGCCTGAAGGGATTTGTAGGCCGCTGCATCACCTATCTCAACTGCCACATTTGAAAGATCATCTAATTCCTGGTAACGCTCCTTAAAATGCTGTATTTTTTTTGTGTGGAGGTTATTTAGGAGTTTCAATAGTTCAGAAACTTTTGTCATAGGAAACGCCTCACTTGCAAACATTTTAGAAGAAACAATCCTGAATCCTTATTACGCCTCCCTTCATGATGTATTTGCACTCGACTCTACTAAATCCTCACTCTAGGATTTCTGAATTACGCTCACATTGGATTCGCTAAAGACGTAATTCACTCCCACTATTCTTTAATAAAAGAATAACAAATCCTAATACTTATTTATGTCAAACTTATGACGTTATTAATGTCATTGTAAATACGCAATTATTGTCGTCTAGATGGCATTATTAATAGTACATGTATGATATTAAAATCGACAATTCGTTTAAAAATTTAAGAGGCTAGCATCATCTGCTAGCCTCTCTAAACAATCCACTTATTTAACTTTTCGATATCGAGGATATACATTTCTCTTTCCTCAATCGATATACTGTTTTCCTGCTTGAACATATTAAGCAATGAAGTGACTGTTTGTCTTGACGTGCCGATCATACAAGCTATCTCTTCATGAGTTAAACGTAAAGTGATTTTCGTGCCTGTATCCGTCTCTACTCCCGCACGTTCAGACATTTTAAGAAGTAACATTGCTAGCCTACCCGGCACCTGCCAACAAACCATTTCCTGGATAATAGCTTCAGCTTCTCGCATTCTTACACCCAAAGTTGTAGCCACTTTAATGGCAATAAGCGGATGCCTCATTAGCAATCTTTCAAAGCAACTTTTACGTACAACTACCAACGTCACATTGTTAATCGCACCTGCAAAGCATGTACGCTCCCCATGATATAAAGTTTCAGCCAGACCCATTAGCTGCCCTGGACTTCTCATACTTCCAACAGTAACTCTTCTACCATCCGTAGTAATACGATAAATCTTCACAAAACCTTTTTCTATCAGATATATCCGGTCAGCCGTATCACCAGCGGAAAAAATTATTTGTCCTTTGGAGTAATTAACTACTGTCCCATATTCTCTAATAAGATTTTTTTCAGGTTCCTCCAATGCCAATGGTTCATGATTAATGTTTTCCATCCTAGAGTATCCCTCCATTATTGATTACAGTTTATCACAAATCCTCTGAAAAATACTACATTTATTGTAGATTATCAACTTAATCTGGCGAATATTCTCAGATTAAATTCAACTATAGATGGTGTTAATCAGAACTGTATTCAAATTTAAACTTTTTTAAACTATCTTTATTCACGGCCATTGAAGATTATTGAGGAATTGTCCAATAATCTGAAGGCATTTGAAGATTAATCATACTCCAGGAAACGTTATTTACCGCTAACTCCTTCCTAGGTTATGACCCACGTTTTTAAGCGCTTGCGCCCCATTCATGGTCCTGCAGTCCATAACTCCCATGTTCACTACGAAAGACATGATAGTGTCGTGGGCACTATCGCGGAACCACCAACCCCAAAGGACGCTTCGTGGCGAAGGCGAGGTTTTCACCACACTACGGTTCATAACGCATACTCCAGCAGTGTGACGAAAACCGGACGAGCTTATCGCCACACTACGTCCCGAAACAAATTCTCCTGCAGTGTGGATCCCGAACGGGTGGG
>NZ_AGAF01000250.1 GCF_000224515.1 Desulfosporosinus sp. OT
CAAAGGAGGCTTTGGGCATATAACCTTCGCCTCGAACGCTTAACTTCGCAATCGCGTTATTCAGAAGCAAAGGAATGGAGCCGACCGTTTTAACATTGGCCGTGATATCCTCGCCAACGGTACCATCTCCACGAGTTGCCCCACGAACCATAAGCCCCTCTTCATAGGTTAAGGCGACCGTTAAGCCATCTATTTTGAGCTCGACAACATAGTCGACTAACGGCGCTACTTGACGTACGCGTCGGTCAAACTCTCTTAAATCACCTGCCGCAAAGGCATTGTCTAAACTGAGAAGAGGTTCCAAATGCCGTACTTTAACGTACTCTTTGGCGACCTCTCCCCCTACACGTTGAGTCGGAGAATCCGGAGTAACCCAGTCCGGATGGTTTGCTTCCAGCTCCAACAACTTTCGCAGGAGAGCATCGTATTCCGCATCGGTTATATGAGGCTGGTCAAGCTCATAATACTGCTTGTTTGCGTCATTTAATTCTTTCCGCAACCATGCTGCGCGCTCGAATTCATCCTGCACTGAAATTCCTCCGATTCCCCTCTTTAACGTTACTGTACTTATCCGTATTATGATGTAAGAAGGCTTTATAGTAAATGACTTGGTAATACTATTTTCCCACAAATTCTAGTTGTTAACTCATTCACTTATCGCCTTATATAAAATTAACCTGCGAAATATGTTGTCATTTGTGGAACAACTTGTTTCTTACGGGAAAGAACGCCTGGAAGTGCAACGCTGCCATTAACGATTTCTTTGCCGAATGCTTTAGCTACTTCTTCTGGGTTGTCACCTTTAACGATCAACTCTGTGTAATCTGTTAAAATATCGGTGACCATCAAGCAGAGATATTTCATTTCTTGAGCTACACGATGTGCTTCAATGGCTGCTGTTAAGTTTGCTCGAACGTCTTCAAATCCATCCATACCCATTAAGCTAACTTGACCGACGCCGACTTTGTGAGGTCCCATGGTGAAGGCTTTGAGGTCTTCTTCAATCATGCTTTGAGGAGTACGATCGGCAATGTTGGAAGAAGCTTTAAACATTTCAATGCCCCAAGCCTTAGGTTCAACTCCGGCGATAGCAGCGAGCTCAGCAGCAATCGTCTTATCCAGCTCAGTGCAGGTCGGAGATTTGAAAATAACGGTATCGGAAAGGATTGCTGCGAGTAAAATCCCAGCAATAGCTTTTTCAGGAACTAAACCAGCTTCCTTGAAAGCTTCAGCTACGATCGTACAGGTGGAACCAACTGGTTCGATGCGAACATATAGAGGTTCTGATGTTTGAAATCCACCGACTTTGTGATGGTCAACAATTTGCACGAGTTGAGCTTGATCTGCACCAGCAACAGCTTGACCATACTCATTGTGGTCGACGAGGATCAATTTTTGTTTAGCTTCTACAGACTCTAATACTTCAGGAATAGCTACTCCATAATAATTGAGGACATACTCAGTTTCTTTATTGAGTTTGCCAGCTGAGCAAGGAACAACATTAGCAGTTCCCGTTAATTCTTTTAACTTAGCTAAAGCAATCGCTGAGCAAACGGAATCTGTATCTGGGCTTTTGTGTCCTACAATGTAAATTTTATCTGACATATTTAACACCTAAACCTTTCTTCTTCAAATTTTTTTGAATTGCACCGTGGATATAGAAAACTTGGCCGGCGCCGAGCCAAGCGAAGGCGTCACTCTAGTTGCACTTACAGTTTCGTTAACTTGGCATATTCAGCCATAAGTTTTTTGATTCCACTGTCAAAAACAATCGTCAGTTCCGCCTGATTTCCCTCTCCCTTAATGGAGACAATAATCCCTCGACCAAACGTCGCATGTTCCACTTTTTCTCCTACCTGATGCGCCTCACCTCCTTTAATAACTAGAGTACTGCCAAAGTCCTTTTCCCACGATCCTGAACCCAAGGGAATCTTACGATCTGATACACCGTTACGTAGCGGTTTCGATGCAATACTGGGACGACGCTTCGGTGGATCAAGTGGGTCTATGTCCGTCATTAAATCCGACGGAATCTCCATCAAAAAGCGAGAAGGCTGATTGTATTGCCTCTTGCCATAGAGCATCCGCATTTCTGTATTACACAGGTATAGTTTCTCTCTCGCGCGAGTGATGGCGACATAACAAAGTCGGCGTTCCTCTTCTAAAACAACCGGTTCCATCAAGGAGCGGCTACTGGGGAAAATTCCATCTTCCATCCCTACTACGAAAACGACTGGGAATTCTAAACCCTTTGCACTATGCATCGTCATTAACGCTACAGCTTCTTCTGCTTGATCTAATTCGTCAATATCAGCAACCAAAGAAACTTGTTCCAGGAATCCACTCAAGCCTGATACGGTCTCATCTTCTTCAACACCATCATTCAAGGCATTTTGCGCGGCTTGAGCAGCTTTCGCATCATACTCAGCCGTTACTGAGAGAAACTCCAGCAAGTTTTCCAGACGAGTCTCAGCTTCGGGCGTGTTTTCTGCCTCAAGGATCGCTTTGTACCCAGTCTTGTTCAGAATCTCTTCCACTAAGGCCGATACACTCGACTCACGAGCAATGTTCTGCATGCCCTGCATCAGTTGGGCAAACGCGATTAATGGTTTCTTAGCGCGTGTCGATAATTCGGGAATATACTCTGCTTCTAAAATAGCGTCTAGTACAGGCATTCCTTGTTCATTGGCATATTCTAATACCTTTTGCAGGCTGCTTTCCCCGAGGCCACGCTTAGGCACATTGAGCACACGAGCAAAACTCACTTGATCCGCCGGATTATACAAGACTCTTAGATAGGCTAAGATGTCCTTGATTTCCATACGCTGATAAAATTTCAGCCCTGAAAAAATACGATACGGCATAGTATCCTTCATCAAACGCTCTTCTAAAGCCCTCGACTGGGCATTCGTCCGATAAAGGATGGCGAAATCATTAAAAGGTCGACCTTCTAGCTCATGTAAACGTCTAATTCGATTAGCGACATAGGCTGCTTCATCTCGCTCATCAGACCCTACATAACAGACAACTGCCTGCCCTTCTGAGTTTTCTGTCCAAAGGGACTTTTCTTTACGAGATTCGTTATTCTTAACCACGGAGTTGGCAGCTTCGAGAATCTTTTGCGTCGAACGATAATTTTGTTCGAGTTTGATGACTCTCGCCTCCGGATAATCCCGCTCAAAATCGAGAATATTTTGGATATCCGCCCCGCGCCATCCATAGACCGATTGATCATCATCGCCAACGACACAGAGATTCCGATATTCACTGGCCAAAAGTTTGATCAGCATATACTGAGCATGATTCGTATCTTGATACTCATCCACCATAATATAGCGGAATTTATCTTGGTAATACCGATAGACATGATCGCTTTGCTGAAATAGCTGAACCGTGAGCATGATTATATCGTCAAAATCAAGAGCATTATTGCTCTTAAGCTTCTTCTGATACGTTTTGTAGATGTCAACGACTTTTTGCTGAAAATAATCTGTTGCTTTATAGGAAAACTCATCAGGGTCTTGAAGTTTGTTTTTGGCATCACTAATGACTGCCGCCACACTGCGCACTGGGAATTTCTTTTCATCATAATTGTGTTCTTTTAAACATGCTTTGAGTAGAGACTGTTGGTCCCCTGTATCATAAATAACAAAATTCCGGTTATACCCTGACAAATTATCAATTTCGCGTCGTAGAATGCGGACACAAGCTGAGTGAAAGGTGGTAACCCATAATCCGTTTCCCTCACTGCCTACGAGTGTCGTCACCCGCTCCCGCATCTCTTTGGCCGCTTTGTTCGTGAACGTAATCGCTAATATAGCACTGGGTTCAATTCCCTGAGCAATTAAATGGGCAATTCTATAGGTAAGCACACGAGTCTTCCCCGACCCTGCACCCGCAAGAATTAGAAGTGGACCCTCTTTATGCTCAGCAGCCTCGCGTTGCACTGGATTCAAATCGTCCAACCGATACATTACCACTCCACCTCACTTCTTGTACATATTATAACATACCTGTACGCTCCACTGTTGCTATGACTGGTATATGAAAAATTTATGGCTGGAAATGAAATAGAGCAGCCTAGGCCGCTCTATTTAAATAATTCGCCATATATAAACCCGACAAGTATTGATTTTCTCGGTAAAAAATAACGCTACCAACCGTCAACCACTTCGTTCTGTCCAGATTCCTTCATTCGGTTTTACAATACCTTAAAGCGTTTTTCACGTTAGTTTCCCCCAAGAATTTCTCCACCCCAGGAACCAGATCATCCAGAGTTGCTCTCCTATTATACACTGTTTGTCGAAAATTCGCAAGCCAAATAGCTACCCTTTTGGGTTAACCCATTCTCTTAAAATCGAGTCCCTTAATAAATTGTGCTTGGAATTCTTTGTTAGTGGAAAGCTCAATATGCTCTGCCTGTTTAGCCAAGAAATCTGCCCGTCCTCTCTCTTCTATGGAAAGTAAGGCCAGCTTCGCCCCGTCACCCGCGGCGTTCCCAATCGTCGTGATTTTCTCCATCGGTAGAGCTGGTAACAATCCAATGCCTAGGGCGCTTTCCTTCCTAATATAATTGCCAAACGCTCCCGCTAAAAGTACCCGATCAATTTCTTGGGGAGTGATTCCCATTTCCTCTACGAGAATCATAATTCCTGCAATAATTGCGCCTTTGGCGAGTTGCATTTCTCTGATATCCTTTTGGGAGAGCACGATATCCTCACCTGAAGCCGAATCCTTACCCCACACAAGCACGAACTCACTTGCCCGCTCAGCTTTCCGCAATCGTTCGCGTATTGAGGTGGGTAACTTTTCTTGTTGGGCGGGTTCGTGGATAAACCGGCCTGTAGGGCTAATAACCCCAGCCTTAGAGATTTCCGCAATTGCATCAATCAGACCAGAACCACAAATCCCGCGTGCCTTTTTCCCGGCGATGACATCCAATTCGACATCCTCAGTGAGGCGGACACCTTCGATAGCACCCTCTGCCGCTCGCATGCCGTATTTGATCTCCGCTCCTTCAAAGGCAGGACCAGCAGCCGTCGAACAGGTGAGAATTCGATCTCTACCGCTCAGAATAATTTCCCCGTTTGTTCCGATATCCACGATAAGACTAATCCCTGGTAAGCGATCCACTTCTGCTGCTAACATGACTCCCACAGTGTCCGAACCGACATAACCCGCAACATTAGGGAGGATGACCACAGTTCCTGTTTCTAAAATATTCAGCCCTATCTCGTTCGCTTTGACTTCCACGGATTGCCGATAGACCGGGACAAAAGGCGCTGGTGCTAAATAAGTCGGATCAATTCCCAGGAATAAATGAGCCATTGTTGTGTTGCCCACGACCGCTGCCTGATAAATTTCTTCATAACCAATTCCATGTTCTTGACCCAAGCGAGCAATGATTTCATTCAGTCCACCGACCACCTTCCCTTGCAACTCGCGCAACTGATCAGTTCCACGTGAAGCGTAGGTAATTCGGGAAATCACATCCGCACCGAAGGCTTGCTGAGGATTTGTCACGGCTCCACTGGTTACAACCGTTCCTTTGTTCAGGTCCATGAGATAGACTACCACAGTGGTTGTTCCAACGTCGATTGCCACACCAAAGCAGCGCCCAGAGGTATCCCCCGGCTCCACCGCTAATAGTTTGTTCCCATCCAACACTGCCGTAACCTGAAAATCTCCCAGACGGAATACCTTCGGCAAGGAAGCTGCCACCGTGCGGTTAAACTGAATTCCTGCAACGGGCAATGCCGCCATTAGCCGATCCCAATCCGGAGTCTGATCCTCTACGCTGGGCTTAGACAATGTTAAGGGAAACTTCCGCACACTTGGTGCTGCCATGATCTGCAGCTTTCCAATAAAGTCCGTCTTTCGTTGATAAACATCTTGCTGTTCGTGCACTCTCACACTCATGTCCTGTACACAAAGATGTTGGCAGGCCAAAACCCAACCAGTGGCTAATTCAGAAGCACTGAGCGATCTCTTTTCTATCTCCGTATTCTCAAAAGGAGTTTCAGTGGAAATTTGGACTTTACATTTGCCACAAGTTCCCTTCCCTCCACATGTACTTTCCACTTGCACACCCGCCTCCACGGCAGCTTGCAGAATCGAAGTCCCAACGGGAATCCGGATAACTTTTTCCGATGGCAGAAACGTGATCTTAATCATTTCTAACACTCCTTTGGATAATAGCAAATGTCCTGTTTACGCTTCATAGTTAATGTGTAAGGGTACTCCTGGCGGAACTATGAGAAAGTCTTCATCCCATTCTTCCTTAAATGCCTTGGTGATGAGCCGTAAAGTACCAGGAACAATCCCTTGTTTAAGGTTTAATTTCCCAGCCCACTCCGCCGTCTTATTCATTACTGACTTCAGGTCATAACTCCCCGTATCAATGAAATTGAGATTGGAATAATGCGCAAACATGGCCCGAAAAATCCGCAACGATTTAGCCTCACCGTATTTCTTTAGGCACTGTTCGTACTCCCAGTAGATATTTTTTTCATACCGTAACCAACCATCTGTTAAATAAAAGGCCGGAGTCTCTCGACTAAAGGCCAGACGAGTCTGGTTTCCTCCAAGCAGTAAGGATATACAATCTTCAACTTTGGGCACCACTAAGCGGGCTTGTGCCGCAATAAGACCTTCGATGCTATTACCACAATAGCCAAACAACAGAAGAATATTCTCCACACCACTAATTTGGTCGATTTCTTGTTGTATTCTTTCCTTTAACTGAGCGGGAAAATTATGCAAGCCGGATTCAACCCACACCATCGGGAAAGGCTCAGATAAGGTATCGTAGACAGCTTTAAGTTCATCCTCAATCGTTCGACAAGCTATGGCAACGGTTTTCAAGACAAACACCTCGTTTCTTATCAAGATGACAGCTAAGGATATATTTTGAACATTTTTACTTGACTAAAAGCGTAATCTTTCCAATACTGCCAAAGACAGTGAAGGCAAAGGACATCAGGAATACAACTGCTCCAGTATCTCCCTTGAGCTGCTCAAGCATTAATGTTCATTGTGCATTAACTCCATTCTAATAGCATTTAGTTTGCAGCGCAATTTGCTCAAATGGAACTATCATCATGAAGTAATTACAAATTAATAATGAGTAGAGACCTATCAAGGCCTCTACTCTTCATAAGTTAACTCTCTGCGTTTTCTATTAATTATTTGCTCAGGCGCACATGCTCCTATGCAAAAATCTCATCTGCAATCTTCACGCCATCCGTTGCAGCTTGGGCACTGTAATCTGCTCCGACATAGTCTTTAACAACCTGGTCAATATAGTTACCGCCGATAAGAACCTTCGTCGTTAAACCAGCTGCTCGAATCCCCTCAATTATTTCTTTCATAGATTCTTGGCAACCAGTCAAAAGGACACTCATCCCAACCAATGGGGCCTTGGATTCTTTGATGGCTTCGATAAATTTCTCCTTTGAAACATCGACGCCCAAGTCAATGACGTTATAACCAGACCCTTTGAGGAGCATCACGACAATGTTCTTACCTAGATCATGGATATCTCCTTTGACCGTGCCCATGACAATATTTCCTTTGTACTCAGCATTACTTCCGCTCAAAAGAGGCTCTAAAATAACCATCGAATCCTGCATAATTTCGCCGCACATTATTAGCTCCCCTAAGAAATACTCACCAGTTTCAAACTTACCACCAGCCTCAGCCATACCTTGCTGTAATGAATTTACAATTTCCAAAGGAGAAACACCGCTGTCTAACCGCTCTTTAATCAAATCAGCCACTTGCTGTTCTTCAAGTTCAGCAATCGCAATAGATAAAGCATCTGTAAGCATAATTTACTTCACTCCTCTTCGATGTTGCCTCTAAGCTCTAAATTCGTCTATAATTCTTACTCTAGCGCTGCGCCCAAAACCAAATAAAGTTATAAGCAAAATCATCGAGCTTTTCCCATTCTTTTTTGGCTATTTCTTCATTACCAGGAAATTCTCCGATTTCTTCAACTTTTACTTTCCATGGCAAACACACACCAGGATCAGGATTTAATAATTTTTCTTTCTCAGACATGAAATACCCCTCCTTTTAATAAACGCCATATTCTCTTGCAGCTTCGATCATCGCAAGCGCATTTTCCTTCTTAGCGTCGCCCATGACAACTCCACCGGTATCCAAGATAAATCCACCATCACAGGCTAATTCATCGAAAGTTCTCTTAACATGTTCCTTAACTTTTTCTGGAGTACCATACGTTAACAGGGTTGTAGGTACGCCGCCCTGGAGACAGAATCGACCTCCCAGGATTTCCTTTGCTTTTTTAGGATCCGTCGTATCAATTTGAAAAATAATACTTTTATCCGGCAATTCCGCAATTTTTTCAAGATACGGGGTCCAGTCCCCTTCAGCATAAAACAACATTCTCTTCCCTTTAGCCCACATACCTTCGATCGTCGCTTTCAAGGATGGCCAGTAGAAGGTATCCCATTGTTTAGGATTAAGGAACGGATACGCTCCACGATGAAGGGGCGCAAAGCAAGGGAAACGCGTATCTGCTCCAGCTCCTGCCAGACTGCAATTGACATTATGGGGAGTAATGGCGTCGCACGCAGCTAAGACTTTGTCTGGTCGACGGCGAAGGTCTAACAGTACCCCTTTCATTCCCCGTAAGGCATCACCCAAAGTGTCAAAGGGTGCTTTCGTAAACCCTGTCCCTTGTCCAACGATCCCATGCTCCACCGTCCATTTAGCCCAGGCCGCACCCATGATCCCTCCTTGCATAGCAAAGGCTGCTGCTCCTTTGATTAAAGCTATAGTGGATCGATAGGAACCAGGATTTTCTAGTTCGGTGCTGATGTTCGGTAAATAGTGATTAACAAGCCATTCCGTCGGACTGGCAATAAACTCATCGTAGTCGTCTGCTTTCATATATTCCTGCTCATTAAATTGAAAGGTCGAATTTTCATCTACGCCCATGCCCGGGAACTTATATAACTTAGAACCCAGCGCATCAAACATTGGCGGCCACCAGAGTGAAGGACCGCCCTTGAAAATATCGAAATCTAAGCCCGGCAACATTTCACTCACAATACGGTTACTTTTATCAAGATCATAGTAGATCTCTTGGAGTGTGGTACCCGTATACTTAACAATCCATTCGCCAATTCCAAAGGCGACAGGCACCATGTCGGGCTTTCCACAATCCATGGCAGTCGTATAGCGCTCTAGTCTTTTTTGATAAAGCATTTCCTTTTCATTCATACTGATTTTCCCCTCCAACGTTTTCAAATAGTTTTTAACATCAGCACTTACACAAGACCCAAGAACTTTAGTCTTCTAATAATTCGCTACGAAAAGCCTTTAAGAATTTCTTACCAAACCGATCCTTACCTAAGAGAAAATCATTCGTGATGACTGAGGTCATAATTTTCCTGTCCAGGGGATCGAGAATGGCAGCATCCATGTCAAACGCCATGCAAAGGGTTAAGAAATGTCGGTTTACAATCTTTCTCTTGGGTGAATTAAACGAAATATTGCTCAAGCCAGAAACTATCTTGACCTTTAAGATTCGTTTAATATCGGTCAGACACTGAAAAAACATCGTGGCATTATTATGGCTTACAGCCTGGGGGAGTACCAGCGGATCGATATATAAGTTTGCTAAATCATAATTGTTTTTAGTTAGTATCTCGACGAGACGTTCTGAGAGGACCATTCTCTCTTCAGCTGTTTTAGGAATTCCATTATCATCTAAAGTCAAGCCGACAACCGGACACTTATATTCCAGAACGAGAGGCAATACCTCATCAATACGTTTTTTTTCTAAGGAAATCGAATTTATCAAAACGTTGCTTTTGTCCCCTTTAACAGTCTCTAACGCCTTCTTAATCGCTGCTGCTGACGTACTGTCGATACATAAAGGTTTATCCGTTACCTCTTGAACTATGCGCACAAGCCACTCCATATTGACTACTTCGTCCCCTTGGGCAGTATTTAAATCTAAGTAGTCAGCTCCTGCTGCAACCTGTCTCAGTGCCAAGTCCTGGATAGCAGGGGCATCTTTATCATTAATCAATTGTCGAACACTCGGAATTGAGCTATTTAACTTCTCTCCAATAATCAGCATGTCGGGCAATCCTCCCTAAGTCTAATTGTATCTACTGGGCTTCGTTACATTTTTACCTAAGTTCATACGTCAACGTTAAACAATATAAGTCCTACATAGGAAACGGTATTTTTACCATTGTAATAAGGCATACCACAGGATTTTTCCAGGGTCAGAACGTCAATGCCGCAGGCTTCCACTGAGGTCATAGCTTGGTCGGGGAATCGGCACGGCTCATTTTCCAAAAATGTGCACTTAGCACAGTAAGTGCAGGGACCAGCATTCAGGGGTAGGTTGTCATTTAAAGCGTAGTTTATCTCAAGGCTACCTAAGATCGTACGAAAAATGGTCGTATGTTTAACACCCGCTGCCATCATTCCTTTCCAATCAAAGGAACTTTTTAAATCATGGACAGTTTGAAGAAGAAGACCTTGCTTAAAATGAAAAATTTCTTCTTTCAGGATGCTAATAGGGCCTACTGCGGGTGGACACATCCAGTTCTTGTTATACGACCCACAAGTATTCTTTTCACACAAAGTCCTAAACTCTTCATTAAACTTCAGGTCTAAAACGTCTACTAGTGCAGCGTGGGTTGCCTGCAACTCTAAAGCTTCCCGGACCAAATTGGTAATGTCCACTCGATACCTCCCTCACACCTTGAGCACTTAAGCATTCTTAATACGTACTATTGTCTATACAAATTTATAGCCAAAAATATATAAATTATATAAAATGTACAAATGTATAGACAACTTATTTGTCCAAATAATAACACGCTTCAGTATAGAGCGTCAATACTGAATTTTTCAATAATTCTGTTCAGTTCAAAACCTCTTGCTCATACCTTCGTCTAATTCAAGAATTTGACGATAGATTCTCAATGCTTCCGTTACATCATTGGCGTAAAAGTCCGCACCTGTAAATTCTTTGACCTGCTGATTAACTGGATAGCCGCCGATCACAACCTTTACCTGATCTCTTAACCCGGCATCAACTAAAAGATCAACGACTTTCTTAATCGAACCAATACAAAAGGATAGCAAAACACTGATCCCTAAAATTGATGCTTTCGTTTCACTTACAGCTTGAATGAACCTCTCAGGCCTTACATCAACACCCAAGTCATGTACTTGAAAACCTGATGATCTTAAAAGGTAGATGATGATATTTTTACCAAGGTCATGAATGTCCCCTTCGATCGTGCCCATAACAATTGATACACCATTAAGAGAATTATTTATTGGGATATGAGGTTCTAAAGCCTGCATAACCTCTTTAAGAATTTCTTCTGACATAATCAAATCCGAGAGATAATAGTGACTATCACTATATTTTTCGCCAACGATTTCTACGCCTCGACGGCAACTCTCAATGATCTCCACAGAGGAGTAGCCAGCTAGGATTCTTTCCTCGACCAGTCTAAGGGTTTCATCTTCATCAAGGTCCGCCATAGCTCTTTGTAGTTCGTCTTCCATATTATGAACCCCCGCCCAGCTTAATCTTTTTTATACCATCCATCATAGCTCGTCAATTTATAACGATCTCCTCGGTAAACCGCTTTACTCCAACCCACAGGTTTAAAATCCGGGTCATAGATCGTCTGCTCAATCAGAAACACAGGTGAGCTCGGTGCAATTCCGAGAATTAACGCTTCTTCTTCAGTACATGTCGCAACCTGGAGAACCTTTTTGGCGCTCATCGGCACGTATTCCGTATGAGTTGCTATAAGACCTGGCAAACTTGGATCTTTCAGTTCGGATTCTAAGATCGGTTTACTCTTACTATAGATGGTGTATTTCACTTCATAGGAAAGACGTTCATCTTCAGCGGAAAGTACCGTTCGAAAATATAGGAGTCGCTTATGTTCTTCACTCACTTGAAACTTGGCCCGCAGCTCCTCATCGACTCGGATAATTTTAGCTTCTAAGAGAGTCGTTTTATAGTTCAAACCTCGCTGCTTAATTTCTTGGTTAAAATCATTCAGCTCAAAGACAATATTATCTAATTTAGGTGTGGCGACAAATGTCCCTTTGCCTTGCTGAGCATAAACCATACCGGCTAACACCAATTCTGAAATTGCTCGTCGGACCGTCATCCGGCTGATTTCAAAACGTGAGGAAATTTCGTGCTCGGTTGGTAAGGACTCACCTGGTTTAAGCTCACCTCTACGTATTTGATCTTCGATCAACTTAAATAATTGGTAGTAGATTGGAATCACAGAACTCTTATCGATCATAGCGTCTTGAATCACCTAAAACACCTATTTCCATCTAATTGTCTATACATTCAAACATTTCTTAATTCTAGCATTCCCTCAAAAACGTGTCAACAAAGGGTTTGCGGCTTGAGCGTTGCATAATAAAACAGATGTACCAAATAAGTGTACATCTGTTCAGAAATAATGGTCATCCAAAGTTCTGGCCTTTAGCTCTAAGACTTCGGATCTACAAATTAAACTCAGCTCTTAAAACTCACAAGAGTTCGCTGTTCTCGGAAAAGAAACGACATCTCGGATATTGGACATTCCGGTTAAATACATGATCACCCGTTCAAAACCAAGCCCGAACCCAGCATGTTTCACGCCACCGTACCTTCGAATATCCAGATACCAGCCGTAATCCTCTTCGTTCAACTTGGATTCCTTCATTCGGTTTTGCAATACCTCTAAGCGTTCTTCCCGTTGGCTTCCCCCAATAATTTCACCAACCCCAGGAACTAGCAAATCCATAGCCGCTACAGTCTTATCATCGTCATTAAGCCTCATATAGAAGGCCTTAATTCCTTTCGGATAATCCGATACGAAAACTGGTTTTTTGAAGATTTTTTCGGTCAGATAGCGCTCATGCTCGGTTTGAAGATCGGTTCCCCACTGTACAGGGTACTCAAAGTTAGCATTTTCCTTTTCCAACAACTCTACGGCTTCAGTATACGTGATATGCCCAAATTCAGAGCCTAAGATATTTTCCAGCCGATCAAACAAGGTCTTATCGACAAAATTATTAAAGAAGGCCATTTCTTCAGGAGCATTGTCCATAGCATATTGAATAACGAATTTCATCAACTCTTCGGCCAGGTTCATGTTGTCCGCAAGATCAGCGAACGCGATCTCCGGTTCGATCATCCAAAATTCTGCCGCATGTCTCGCAGTATTAGAATTTTCGGCTCGAAACGTAGGTCCAAACGTATACACGTTGCGGAAGGCCATACAGTACGTCTCAACATTGAGCTGGCCACTAACCGTAAGACTCGCCATCCGACCAAAAAAATCTTTGGAAAAATCGACGTTACTGGCTTCGTCCAGAGGAGGTTTAGCCATATCCAGGGCTGTCACCCTAAACATTTCCCCTGCACCCTCGGCATCGCTTCCCGTAATAATTGGAGTATGCACATAAACATAGCCTTTTTCCTGAAAGAACTTATGAATCGCGTAGGCAACAACAGAACGTACGCGAAAGACAGCAGCAAATGTATTCGTTCTGGGACGCAAATGCGCAATCGTTCGTAAATATTCAAAGGTATGCCTCTTTTTCTGCAGAGGATAATCTGCTGCGGCTAGGGCGAGCACCTCGATCTGTTCCGCTTTCAATTCGAACGGTTGTTTTGCGCCAGGTGTAGCAACCAGCGTTCCTTGAATACGCAGGGCAGAACTAATCGTTAACTTTCCAATCTCCGCAAAGTTGGCAAGACTATCTTCAAAAACCACTTGAATGTTTTCAAAGAAGCTTCCGTCATTGATTTCAATAAAACCGAAGGCTTTAGAGGAGCGTACCGTCCGTACCCAACCAGATAGCTCTACCGTCTGATTGAGAAACCGCTCCGTCTCTCTGTAAATTTCCTTAACTGTTACCGATTGCATGTTAATCCTCCTCAAAATGTCCCATTGAGGGTCTAAGAATTTCCTGATTTTAAATTATACATGATTAAAAACTTAACTTCAAATTTCAAAGCGCTTACTTTGGACCTTCAATTCTTCCATCAATAAAATCAACTGCCGCGCCCTATCTCGAATCATACTGACCGTGGCACTCATTTCCTCTGTTGAAGCGGCAATCTCTTCTGCGGATGCAGCATCCTCTTGGGTCATACCCGCGATCTCAGAGACTGACTTCGTTATGGCCTGCCCCATCCGAACAACTTCTTGAACCTCGCCCTCCATTACCCCCAGAAGATGAGAGACTGTTTTTGTTCCCTGAGAAATCTCCATAAATTGCCCCAAGGCCCGATCCCCAATTCCTGATTGTTCCTCGATCAGACAGACTGCTTCTTCTGAAGCTCGGGCTGAATTTTCAACATTCAGAGTCACTTGATCGATCAAACCTGCGATTTGAGAGGCACTTTGTCGGGACCCTTCAGCCAGTTTGCGAACTTCTTCAGCCACAACGGCAAATCCTCGACCGGCTTCCCCGGCGCGGGCCGCCTCAATAGCTGCATTAAGGGCGAGAAGATTAGTCTGCTCAGAAATCCCAGTAATGATCTGCGTAATCCCGCGAATTTGCCCCGTCTGCTCGGTGAGAATATGGCTGGCGGTCTGGATCTCCCCGACTTTAGAAGAGAAGATTCGCATCTTGTCCGCCAAGTCTTGCATGATTTCTTCGCCACGCAGTGTCCGTTCCGCTACGTCAGAAGTACTGCCGGCGACGCGTTCCATGTGATCCGCCAAGATTTGGACGCTTTTATTGATCCCTTCACTTTGCACACCCATCTCACTCGTACTCTGGGCAATCTTTTGAGCACCACCGGCTACCTGACTGACACTCAAGGCCACTTGGTCTGCTCCTTGCGAGGTCTGGTCGGTTGCGCTTGAAATTTCCCTCGTTGAATCCTCTACCTGGGCTACTGCTTGGTTAATCGAGAAACATATCTCTTTGGTATTATCCAGCATCTTTTTCATGGAATTGGCCAGGATCTCTAACTCCCCATACCAACCTGTCTTAATGGCAACGTTTAAGTTACCTGTGGCTAAAACCTCTGCATCTTCTGCTAACTGAATCAGGGGTCGGGTAAAGCTTAGCGAAACAAAATAACCTGAAACCACGCCAAAGAAAAGCACCAGTAACCCCACCATGAAGACCCACAGTTTTAAGGAGTTTAACTCTTCAATTACGCCTTGCCGGGAGAGCACCGTCTTAATATAGCCCTTTACTTCCCCTTGATAGTTTTTAAAAGGAACGAGCAAAATATTGAACTGACCGTCCTCGCTCACCGTAAATTGAGTTTTGCCCGTGACGAGTGTTTGCAGCGAATTTTTCGATACTGGGAAATCATCTGGTCCAGTGCCCGCCAAAAGTCCTCCATTCTCCTTCACGTTTTTGACCATAGACGTTGCCGGATCCAGAAGATAGATAAAATAGTCCCCCGGGTTCTTCTTCTGTAAGGTTCTTAAAAAGTCATCACCGAAATTCATTCCATATTCCGCACTCCCCACCCACTGATCTTGATACTTGACGGGTACTACCACTCGAAATCCATATCCCTCGACACCCTCTTCCAGCCCTTCCACCATCTTATGCTCTTTGTTGGCCGCCACGACCGTAGGTCGAATTTTCGAAAGATCATCTCCAAATTTGTTGGGGGAATGGGCGCGATAAAAGGAAACAGCCGGTGATAGATGAAACTGGAGTTGGCTGAAGCCTTCTTGCTTGATCACTTCAAAAACCGGTTGAACCAGCCGCGCGAGGGTAACCCGATCCTGTTCTGCTAAAGCCTTAGCCACATCCGGATTCATGGTCATCGATAGAGCTAAAGACTTCGCACGTTCCAGGCGATTAAGAAATTCATCCTGTATTCCTTGATCTACAAGTTTCTCCGTTTGGAGCTCACTCGTTTTGAGTAGCTTTTGGGCATTCCATAGGCTTGCCCCTGATAACGCTGCCACCACAACAATGACCACTACACCAGCTAAAAAGGTAATTCGGGTCTTAATTGACATGGAACGTTTGATCCTTATCGACATATAAAATCTCCCCCCAGCTCTTAACGCTTAAATAATCAGACTTTTCCATTTATTATCCACAATAAAAAACCAGCTATCGATTAGGCTGGATTAAACAAATTTACTGTCAAACTTTGCTCTGTGTTAAAAATTAATGGACAAATTAGCCTCGAAGAAATATTTCTCTCTTCGAGGCTTAATATTATACTCATACCTACAAGGGTCTAACTAATTGAATTGAAGTTCACCTCTTTTAAAACAATTTATGAAGGTTGGGTTACTTCTTAATAATTTTGTAACAAATTATTGCTATTTTACAATGGTTAAGAAAAAACAAATGAAATCTACACGACATAATTAATGTCTGGTTCACGACGAAAAAAATCCGCATATACCCTTATGTAAAACTAACACAGCACCCAATCTCTTCATTGGGTGCTGTGTTAGTTTTACATGATTCTTAAAGTTTAAGGCGCCTCATCATTTTTCTCATTAGGTGTCATCACCTAATAACTTGATTAAATTCTCTTCAGTCAGTTCCTCTTCCGAATAAATAGGGATATTAGACTCTTTCAATATTGCAGCGGTTACCCCCTGCCCCAGTAATATTCGATGGGTAAAGGTTCCATCATAAATGGTGTTCACTCCACAGGAAGGACTTCGTTCCTTAAGGATTGCCGCAGTTACTTTAACCATTTCCCCAATCTTAATCGTTTCCTTTGCCCCTTGGATGAATTGTTGCGTAACGTCTTCTCCCAGTTCCCCTTTGACCATACATCGTCCGGCCAGGACATCCTGCCCTGTCCCAGCGATAATTTCCACCGGAAACCGGGGAGTAGTCAACCCACCGAGCTGTTCTGGACAAACCGGGATGAATTTTCCCTGAGAACTGTATTTCTGGATCAAGGCATGGGCATTTGCTTTACCATCGTATTTCGTATTCAGCCCAAACAAACACGCGCTGACAATAATCACAGGGTACCCTCCCCCTCCACATCAATTCCAGCCATTTTGATCAGATACATAGCATTGCGAGTCGTAGAGATCCCAGTCCTAAGTCTATAGTCAAATCGAATCTGATCGTCTTGATAATACTCTCGGAAATGATAGTTTCGAATCTTGCGAGCGCTTTCTCGTTCTAGCTCTCCTAATTCCAAATCATGGGTAGATACCATTCCCATCGAGCCCGCTTTACTCAGTTGCCGAATTAAAACCTTGGCCCCGGCGTGACGATCCTGCGAATTTGTCCCTTTAAAGATCTCATCTAAGAGGAAGAAGATTTTTTTGTCTGCTGTCTTCGAAGCAATGACAATCTGTTTGATTCGTAATAATTCTGCGTAGAATGAAGAGATATTTTCGCCAAGGTTATCGCTCACGCGCATACAAGTATAAATCTGAAACAGCGAACACCTAAAGGACTGAGCATAAACTGGCGCCCCTGCATAGGCCAACACAAGATTAATACCCACCGTCCGCAGTAATGTGCTCTTTCCTGACATATTGGAACCCGTTATTAACAATATTCCAGACTGCTTTTCAATCGATAAATCATTGCAAACGGACTCTCTTAGAAGCGGGTGTCCCATTTTAACTGCGGCAATCCCTGGATTTTCCGCAATTAGTTCTGGGTATCTCCAAGTTTGGTGATCGAAGTGAATGATTGACAAACTGGCTAGGGCCTCCAATTCGGCGATCGTATCCACCCACCGATCGAGCGAACGACCCGATTTCTCTTTCCATGATTCCAAGGCAATCATGCATTGGATATCCCACAGCGTTAAGATATTAATAACTAAGAACATAGCATTACTGCGATTCGCTATTAAATCGGCCAGACTCGCTAGTTTTCTGATTTGTTCCGAAGCAGACTTACCTTCACGATCACGTAAGCCCTTTTTTAGAGACTGCAGGTGCTGCGCTTGAAATGATCGCTTTTCAAACCTCTCTAACATCTTTTCATAAACTTTAATACTTTCCTTATAAGCATAGACTGCATTGAGCACTTTGCCCCTTTGCTTTCCCCAAAAGAGTATGATCGATTGAATTAAACAACCCGTCAGGGGATACCAAAAAGAAACTCTCGAGGTCTCAAAATAAAGGAATAAAAACAGTATCGTTATGAGCGGCAGCGCCCGAGCTAGAATGAGTACATCAAGACGCAGATAGGTAGCATCAAATGTCTTGGCCCATTCAATCATGCCTTTAGGAGAGCTCAACGTGCGCTTTGTCATGCTGGCATCCGCTAAAAAACGCTGACGCCAAGCTAGATTTTTCGTCATCTCCTGGATTGCTTCTTGTCTTTCAATAATCGGACCGATTTCCACTGGGGGCTCGGACAACCTCTCTTTCAGCGTTTCCCTTCCTCTAAAGGTCCTGGCTGTATTGATCCATTGAAACAATGAGCCCAAGCCAAAAAGATCGAGATCGCCTGAGTAAGGGTGAGCTGGATCTTTGAAGTCCTCACCTGAATCTAAGAAGGATTTCCATTCGCCAGCGAGACGCTTCAAAGCTTGATCATAACCTTCATAAAGCAACCGCAGATAACTTTGGCGTTGTCTTAAGGTTTGGTGCCAAATAACTAAGGCTGCAAACGCAACAACGGTAATAACAACAGTACTTATACTCAATGAAGTACGATGAGTCCAATAAAAAAATACGGCCAGCCCACTGCCAGCAAGGAACATCACAAGTCTTATATTGCTTAAACGGTTGATCGTCTGAGTTAAGTTCTCTAACCGCCGCTTATAATACGCTTTTCGTTTTTCATACTGTTTCTTGGGTTCTAACAAATATTTATCCTCCAAATACTTCAGCCAAAGAAATTGACAAATCTTCAAATATTCCGATCTTAATTACTTCTTCTATTTGATAAACTTCCGGCCTGGCATATTTACCGTTTTCTATGAGCGTATAAACCATAATTATTTTGTCGATGGGGTGAATTATCCAATATTCACGGACAGAATACTTTTCGTATAAGTTTAACTTCTTAATATAATCCATTGCAATGCTTGAGGGAGAGACAATTTCCATGACTAGGTCGGGGGCCCCTTTGCACCCCTGATCATCTAATTTTTCCTTGTTACAAATAATTGAAATGTCTGGCTGGATTACATTTTTTATCTCCTCATCAGCCTCATCGTTGCCTGTCAATCGGACATCAAAGGGAGCCGCATATACTTCGCATGTTTTTCTACGTAAATAGTTAGAAATCTGACGAACTAATTCTATACTTATCTTCTGATGAATTCTAGAAGGACCAGGCGTCATTGCATAAGGTACCCCGTCAATTAACTCGACAGGGTTGTCAGATGGCCATGTTACGTAGTCAAAATATGTATATTTACGCACTAGCTCTTCACCTGACTTACTCATATCTTTGTCTCCTTTCCTCTAAAGTATGGCATCCCTCGACATTGACATTGACATTGACATTGACATTGACATTGACAACTTAATCTTAATTCTTATCAGCATTATACACCATCCAAACATCCATTACCACATTCTGGAATAAACCTCCAGCTACTTTGCGTTCCTAACTTTCCTATTAATTACTCCAATGCTATACTTGGATAATTGGAGGGATTATTATGGAACACAGCAAAATATCGCCTACATTACTAGCCTTGGATTCTCTTGCAATTTACAGAGGACTTTTAAAGGATAGCTTAATTAGCAAGCTAAAGGAACTACTCATTTCTTTAAACGAAACCAACGATGGACTAAGAGAAGTAATCAACAGCTATCATGAATTTTACTTTGAATTGGCTAAGAAAAGCACAACAATGTCACTTGAAGATTATCTTCTCGACCTAATAATTTTTGATGAAAATCCATTCACTTTTCAACAACAAGCAGTGCAACTTAATAGTTCTAATAGAGTCATTGAGCAAGTAGCCGCTCAGGATTTGAACAGACTTCAACTCATCTCTCAGCTTGATTCTGCTTCGGTTAAAGCCCACCTAGCTGAACTATTCCCAAATGATAACGACCATTCTCTCCTTGAGAAACTTCCGGAGTGGGTTTTAGTAAGTGATTCTCTCGACCTCTCAAACCATTTAGAACACATAAAAGTATGCTTCAGGGCCAGCGACCGTTGGTCTGACTGTATCGAAGATCTCAAGAAGTTCCACAGGCACTACGGATGCGGATTATTCGCCCGCTATTTTGCCTTTGTTTGGGAAAGAATTGATGGCTCAGGTTACATTCGAGGAATCGAAAGTCCTGACCCGATCACTTTAGACGAGTTAGTAGAGTACCAAACTGAACGTTCCAGAGTTATCGAAAATACTGTTCAATTCTTGAAGGGCTTCCCTGCCAATAACGTTCTTCTCTATGGAGATCGAGGCAGCGGGAAATCTTCAACCGTTAAGGCCATCCTTAATGAATACCATAACCAGGGCCTACGCATGTTGGAGATCCCTAAGGCCTATCTGGCTGATTTCCCTTTAATTATTCGGCAGTTAAAAAATCGAACTCAAAGATTCATTCTTTACGTCGATGATCTGGTATTTGGTGATAATGAGGAAAACTATACTTCGCTGAAAGCCGTACTCGAGGGTGGTTTAGAAAGTAAAACACCCAATATTCTCATCTATGCCACCTCTAACCGCAGGCATTTAGTTAAGGAATATTTCCAGGAAAGAGCGGGCTTGCAGTCTAACAACCGCGATGAAGAAGTTCATGCAGGAGACACAATGCAGGAAAAGCTCTCCTTAGCCGATCGATTTGGCATCAATGTTGTGTTCACTTCACCCAATCAAACCAAGTATCTGGATATCGTCGAGGGAATTGCTGGGCGAAGAAATCTGAACCTTGAGCGAGATATACTGCACAAAGAAGCCTTACAGTGGGCACTCTGGTACAATGGTCGCTCTGCACGAACCGCTCGCCAATTTGTCGATTGGCTTGAAGGACAGCTCAATCTTAACGATCTGTAGCAGCCTCTAGGAGATTACGGAGCATGAACCACTCACTCAACTTCTCAGCGTACTTCTTCGTATTTGCTGGACTCGTCGATGTAAGTTTATGAAACGTCACATTTGTAGGCGCACTGAACCCTATCCACTTTTTATAAGTCTCATAGGCTTTGCCCCCATTGAACATTACTGCTGTGATATAGGGATATTTCTTAAACAAACTACCAAAATCGTTCACTTGCTCTTCCCGGATCTTCGAATCAAGACTTCCTTCCCTAGAACACATTGCGATGACATCCCATAAAGCAATACCCTGACTTCTTAGAAAATGAGTCCGCTCTTCATAATCCGCAACGGGTTCCAAGTCAAAGAGGGCAAAGATTATTTTCCAAAATTGATTTCTAGGATTGGCATAATACTGCTGTAATCTAAGAGATTCCACCCCCGGCATAGACCCCAGGATTAAAACACGTGAATGCGCTTCTACTATAGGTGGAAAGGAACGCAACAGACCCAACCAAATCTCTCCTTCACACGTCGCTTAATTTATTACCTAGGCCGTTTCTCAAGACCCAGTAAATCCTCGATCCGTTCGTTCATATATTTATAGGAATCCTCAATTCCTCGGTTATATAGGTAAGGACCAATTTCATTAACAATAAAGTCCAGCAACAACTCCGCGCCTAAGCGAGTCATTTCCTCATCTCTTGCGCTCCAGAAATATCTCTTAATGGATTCGATAAGTTCCTCACGAACTTCCTTTTTAAGTTCTATTTCCATTTTCGGCATAAAATCTCCCCCTCTTATTCGTTAATTCCATTCTAACTTATTTGCGAACAGCTACGCAAACAGTGCTATGCTTTGGTCTTAGATTATGAATAAAACACCTTATACTGGAGAATAATGTTCAAAAACAGTAAGGAGCACACCTCACATGGACGATTATTTTGATAACATAGACAGCACGGAGATCAATTTAAAGTATTTTACGGAGCATCATGAGAGTATTTATCAGGCCTATGAGAAGTACGGTCGTTTAGTCCACGAAGAAGGCGGCCCGCTCGATGAAAAAACTTGCTGGTTGATTAAAGTTGCTCTCTCCACAGAATGCCAGTATCCTCGGGCGCTGAGAACCCATATTCTAAAGGCCTTAAGTAGCGGTTGCACAAAGGAAGAAATTGAACACGCTATTCTCTTAGTGGCTCCTAGCGCTGGGTTTCCCAAAACAATGTCAGGAATTCTAGTTCTAAGAAGTCTCTTGCAGGAAACTGAAACGAACTCAATTCACTAGAACTCTCAAAAACATAGGATTTTCAGCGACTATGTAATCTCAATTTTTAGCCCTCTACCATTGATTGAAGGTAGGGGGCTTGCTCAATTCTCCAGACCCAATTATTATCAACCTATACCTTCTGGTGATAAAATGATATACTATATTCTTGAATATAAGTAAATCTATAATAAAGGAACGATTATAATGATAAGTACTAGTGGGTTAACCTTAAGATTTGGTAAAAGAGCCTTATTTGAAGATGTTAATGTGAAATTTCTGCCCGGTAACTGTTACGGTTTAATTGGAGCCAATGGCGCAGGTAAATCAACCTTCTTAAAAATATTATCCGGTGAAATAGACTCTTCTACTGGAGAAGTTATTCTAACGCCTGGCGAGCGGATAGGAGTCTTAAAGCAAGATCACTTCGAGTTTGAAGAATTCGAAGTGCTGAATACTGTGATCATGGGGCACGCCCGGTTATACGAAATAATGGAAGAGAAGGACGCGCTTTATGCCAAACCAGATTTTTCAGAAGAAGATGGCATAAGGGCTTCCATACTTGAAGGAGATTTTGCTGAACTCAATGGTTGGCAAGCTGAGGCCGAAGCATCTGAACTATTAATGGGACTGGGAATCGACAAGGATCTGCAGAGCCGCAAAATGAAAGAACTGAGTGGAAATGAAAAAGTTCGCGTTTTACTTGCTCAAGCTCTCTTTGGCAATCCCAATATTCTCCTCCTCGATGAGCCAACCAACCATCTTGACTTAACATCGATTGCTTGGCTGGAAAACTTCCTCTATAATTACGAAAATACGGTCATCGTTGTCTCGCATGACCGCCATTTTTTAAATAAAGTATGCACGCATATCGCTGACATCGACTTCGGGAAGATCCAACTCTACGTTGGTAACTATGATTTCTGGTATGAGTCAAGTCAACTGGCTTTAAGACTCATGCGCGAAGCTAATCGTAAAAAGGAAGATAAAATTGAAGAGCTACAGAAATTTATTCAACGCTTTAGCTCCAATGCTTCAAAGGCGAAACAAGCAACCTCTCGTAAAAAACAGCTCGATAAGCTGACGCTGGATGACATTAAACCCTCCTCCCGTAAATATCCCTATATCGCTTTCACACCTGACAGAGAAGCAGGCAACAATATTTTAACTGTCAAGGACTTGACGGTTAGTATTGATGGTACCAAAGTACTGGACAACATCTCGTTTATGATGAATAAAGGAGATAAGATCGCCTTTGTTGGCCCTGACGGCTATGCTAAGACAACTTTATTTAAAGTTCTTATGGGAGAAATCGTCCCGGACCAAGGGGAGATCAACTGGGGAATTACAACGACCCAAGCCTATTTTCCTCAAGATAACTCTCCTTATTTTGATACGGATCTTAATCTTGTCGAGTGGCTTAGACAATTTTCTAAAGACCCTGATGAATCGTTTGTCCGCGGATTTCTGGGGAGAATGCTTTTCTCTGGAGACGAATCCCTGAAATCGGCCCGCGTTCTTTCCGGGGGAGAAAAGGTACGCTGCATGCTTTCCAGAATGATGCTAAGTGGTGCCAATGTCCTTTTATTAGACGAGCCCACGAATCACCTGGATATGGAATCCATCACGGCTCTGAATAATTCTCTAACGAACCACGATGGGAACATCTTGTTTGTATCTCAAGATCACCAGTTTGTCCAAACGATTGCTAATCGTATTATTGAGATTACACCGAAAGGACTCCTAGATCGCCAGCTGACGTTCGATGAGTATCTGGAAAATGAGGATGTTAAGGTTTTATTAGAAAAAATGTATGCTTAAGAATAATAATTTGACAACAATGGTTTTTTTAGTTATACTAATATAAGCTCGTTAAAACTAGTGGATTTAAGCAAACCTTCTCTATTACCTAAGGCTCCGGGAAGAAGTTGGTGAACTTGCCATGTAGCGCGGGTAATATTTTAGTGGAGGTTTTTTATAATGTTCAATGACAAAGTTTTAAATTGCAAAGATTGTGGTCGGGATTTCGAGTTTACAGCATCAGAGCAAGAGTTCTATGCTGAAAAAGGGTTCACTAATGAACCTGGACGTTGCCCAGAGTGCCGTGCTGCCAAAAAAGCACAAAACAGAAATCAAGGCGGCGGTGGCGGATATGGTCGTCAACAACGCGAAATGTTCCCAGCCATCTGTGCTACCTGTGGAAAAGAAACAACTGTTCCTTTCCAACCTTCTGGTGACAAACCAGTATATTGCCGTGAGTGCTATCAACCACGTACACGCAGCAATTGGTAAATCGCTGATTGATTAAAAACGAACCCTCCAAGCCGCAAGGCTCTGGAGGGTTTTCTTATTCTTCGGCGACAGACTAAGAAGTCTATACGTGCGAAGACAGTGTCTGCAAGAAGGGTTAATAGGTGCGAAGACAGTGTCCGTGGGTGCCAACCAATTTTTAATAGCTAGGATTATTTAGAGCACCTAGCGTGGCGCGATACTCGTCAAAACCCCATACCCACCCAGAACCCTTACAGTACCTACCAATTCTCCGCTCTGAGATTTCTGCTGAAGTTCCTTTCCACTTCCTTGTTCCAGAAAATATTTATCCAGACTGTAATCTACATGAAAAACATCGGACTCATTGTACGTATTCTGAAACTTTCCTTTAAGATAAGCACCTTGCTTGGGTCTATTCTCGCTTACTTGGTCAACTATATAGTACTTACCCTCTTGTTTTAAGCTTACATAAAGATTCTTATTACTCACCTTATCGATTGGTAGGGGCACCTTTGACTTGGATACATCTGAGATCGCCAGACTTACGGAAACATAGTCCCCCCTAAATAGATCCGTTGGGTCAATGGCCTTCGTTTCAAGCAAAATCTCTTTCCCGAAAAGAACCGTCGCTTGAGGTTTAATAGTCATGGCCAGAAGGATAAATAAGGGAATTAACACTGCTAGAAAAAACGTCTTATGCTTATTCTGCTTATTCATTCGAGTGTTCCCCCTTTTGGCGTTTTGATCATCCGTTCAAAGTAATAACCGAAGCCAAGGAGCAGTAGCCCTCCAACGATGAAGAACAGTGATTTGGGTAAAAACGCAAAGGTATCTGTATAATACCTAAAAATAGTAATACATACAAAAATCAGACTTATAATACTTCCCTTTCGGATGAGGGCAAACAGCAAGACAAGCAAAGCAAGTGCAAATAGAATGCTAACTAAACGCGTAGACTGAACACTTACAAGGACATCCCATATTTCAGGAATAGTCAGAATCACACCCGTTACCCCAAACAAAATGTTACCCTGAACACGGAAGATCTCGGACCCAAGATTGTGTTTTATTCCATACATCAGAAGTCCAATCAAGAAAAAAATGAGGGCAACGTATAAACCCTTTACCTCATATCTCAGAGTGATTTGTAAGATAAAGCTTAAGGTTGTCAGGTTGGCAAAAAACAACAAAAGTTTTGACTTTCCAAAACACTTAAACGCTAGATACACAATTGGTACCCCAACCCAACCCGCGTAAGGGAAACCCAGATTGTACGAGGCGTTAAGATAGACCCCGAACAGGATGTTGGCAAAGAGCATTAAATATTTGTCCTGAAGTTGAAAAGCCATCGGAATTACACCCAAGGACCATAAAAGAAACGCCGTGGTAAATTCCCCTCCAAAATTATACATCTGTCCTATAAGAAAAATACCTGCTCCATAAACCAACATGCCCAGATAAATAAGACTTCGAGCTGTCTTGGGATAATTCTCTGTAAGCAGGTAACCTGCAAGATTCACTCCGCCGAAAACTCCAAAGATAATAAGAAGTTTGCCTAAATGATTGATCCCATCCCAATTACTGGCGATAAAACTCAAAATCCCAAGGCCCACTAAGATGGCCCCAATCGTAACCACAACCCGAATAAAGTTGAGACCACCTTTGATTTCATAGATCTCCAGGATCTCCTTTTTTTGTCCCCCTGTGATAAGTCCGCTACTTTCATAATGTTCTAGTTCTATACTTACTAAGGAGAAGTTAGCTTTGCTAATTTGCCTTTTCAAATTATTCCCCCCCTTTATACTAACCAGAGCTCTTAGAATACTGTATACCCTCCGTCCGATGATTATCACTTCCACATTCTAAAGGGAATACAGGAAACTGACTTCGTGTGGAATTGCAATTCCATCTGCAGGTTAGTGAACTTATCAGAGGATTATGCAATATTCGATATCAGAACCCTACCACAACCGGTAACGGTTAGCAAACAGCTAAACTGTAAAGCTTAATTTTTCTTATTTAATGCTCACAGTAGCTTCCGCGAGAGCTACTGTGAGCATCTCCTGATTTTCAGGAAATGGTTTTACGTCAAGACGAAACTCAACACCCGTAAGATCATCTGGCAACTGTGGTGCTACCACAAAAGAATACTGCATCCCTTTGTCTTGCCCGCTGCCTCGATGTTGCCGACATTGATGGTCTGGTGAGATAGACAAATCAAGGCGAGCATGTCCCAGCCGGACAAATCGTTCGGAGTTATGGACTTCAATCTCGATATAAACTACACTGGCATTTTCGTATTGTTTCATGTGCGTAACAGAATACAAGACGCTGTTTATTTCCACCCATTTTAATATTGGTACGAACTTAAGGAACCCAGTGGGTTCTACTTGAAAGTGAGCCGAAAACTCTTTCTCATTGTACAGCATTGTAAAGATGCTCTGCGTCATCGCTTCGTTCAGCTCATATCGTTGACACCATGTTGTTATTAACCCGAGACTCGGAAAACCTGGATTATTTTCGGAAAGCTCTTTACGCTTGGTGATAAGTGCACAGATTTGCTCATCGATTGGTGCCAACTGTTCGCAGTAGTAATCTGTAGGGGGATGAAACGGCATTCTCCTCAATCTAATGACCTTCTTTCTCATCGTTATAACGCCTAAACGTACCCCAAGAACTGACCTGGTAACCTAAAATCAGCGAGGACATCCTATTCAATATCAGAAGAATTCACACTAAATCTTTTCAAGTTTCTCTACTGTCCTTTCATTTCTTACATCTCCAGTATTTAACGTTGTTTTGGCTTCAATTAACATGACATGTACTTCTTCTTCAGCAACAGGCATATGTTCAATTCCCTTCGGAATAATAAGAAATTCCCCTTCATTTATTATTACATCCTTATCCCTGAACTTGATAATCAAAAGTCCTTTTAGAACATAAAACATTTCATCTTCGTTTTCATGGATGTGCCATAAAAATTCGCCCTTAAGTTTGGCAATTTTCACATAGGATTCGTTAACCTCGCCTAATATTCTTGGACTCCAATACTCATTGAAAAGATTTAATTTCTCGCGGATATTAATTTTATCCATTTCTATATCCCCCTTAAATCGTCTCGTGTATTTAGCACAATAAACTCCACTCTTCTTTCAACAATGAATAATATAACCTATCTAGATATTTACCATCATGATAAAAGAAATCCCTGAGCGTACCCTCATATTTAAATCCGCATTTCTCAATGACTTTTTGCGAAGCTATATTGTTTTCTTTATGACATATTTGTATCTTGTGAAAATTAACGTTTTCAAAACCAAATTTCATAACCGCTTTTGTTGCTTCAGTGGCCAGGCCTTTTTTCTGAAAGGTCCTACTAATACAATATTCTATCTCACTAAAATGATTTTTATTGTCTACAAGAAAAAACGCTATCTGCCCAAGGCATTCGTTCGTTTCCTTTAAAATAATTGCCCAACGATAATAATCTATCTTTTCATAAGATGATATATATTGATTAAGCAGCTCGCTAACTTCTTGGTTATTTACATAAATAGGTTCAGAATACATAAATTGTACTAAGGGATCGTTTATCCAATACTTCAGCATATCAAAAGCATCTGAATAAGAAAATCTTCTTAAAATCAATCTTTCTGTTTCAATTGTTTGTATTCCCTGGCAGTTTAACATTATCATCACTTCCTCCTCGCTACCGAGCATGAAAAATGAGTACATTTCCTTGTTGTTTCTAAGTTAATAATCAATCATCTCCGGTTAATTTTTTGCTAAATAGGGGTGATGTCTTATGTTGCAGCTTTGAATAAGCTTAATAGACGTCACCCCTACTGTCGATGGTCAATATATATACATTTGTTCAGTATGATTAACTTGAAAAATTACTTTGAATGTACCAACTCGTAAACGCATTAGCATTCCTTGGCCATTAAGAGGCTTAATATCACCAAGCGGCGGACGAATAGCTAGAAATTGATCTCTTCT
Source organism: Desulfosporosinus sp. OT (assembly GCF_000224515.1). Taxonomy (GTDB): domain Bacteria; phylum Bacillota; class Desulfitobacteriia; order Desulfitobacteriales; family Desulfitobacteriaceae; genus Desulfosporosinus. The sequence goes on from NZ_AGAF01000250.1 coordinate 28,488, forward strand.
TTCTTTCAGTTAAGATAAGATTATCATGTTCACTAATGAAAAACCAGCTAGCTAATGTAAAATATTGTCTCGCTATATATCCTTACCTCCTCACCTTTCGGAACTTGGGGAATAAACTTAACATTTAGCAAAGTCCCCCAGTATGTGGTCACGTTTGGAGGCGGATTTTATTCCATTGGTGAGCTGGATCTGAAGCGGCTGGAGAGAATGCTCGGAATATGAGAAAAGGTATTACTTTTAGAACGCCGTATGTTCCGTCCTATTAATAATTTCTTCCTGCAGCGCTTCACTCAGATCACAGAAATAATCACTATACCCCGCCACACGTACAATTAAGTCTCTGTGCTTTTCCGGCTCGGCCTGCGCTGCCCTGAGTGTCTGGGCGTCGACCACATTAAACTGAATATGATGACCACCTAATTTAAAATACGAGCGGACCAACTGAGCCAACTTCTCAATTCCCTCTTCCCCTTCTAGGACTTGAGGAGTGAACTTAAGGTTTAGCAGAGTCCCCCCGGTGCGTGCGTGATCTAGCTTGGAGGCAGATTTTATGACTGCAGTCGGACCTAAGCGATCCGTTCCTTGGACTGGAGAAATCCCCTCCGAAAGAGGTTCTCCAGCCCGGCGCCCTTCAGCTGTAGCACCTAAGACAGAACCAAAATAAACATGGCAGGTTGTCGGCAACATATTGACCCGATAGACACCACCCTTAGTATTGGGACGGCCATTCACCTCAGCATAATAAGCATTAAAAATATCCACCATCAGTTCGTCAGCATAGTCATCATCATTGCCAAAATGAGGTGTCTTGTTGATCAGTTGCTGGCGCAATGCTTCGTGCTCAGAGAAATTATCCTCTAACGCCCGAAGTAACTGGTCTAGAGTAAGATTCCTCTGATCAAAAACATGGTACTTGATGCCCGCTAAGGTGTCCGTTAAACTACCTAAGCCAACCCCTTGGACATAGTTCGTGTTGTAACGAGCCCCTCCGTCATTATAATCTTTGGCCTTGGCAACACAATCGTCAATCAGGAGAGAAAGGAACGGCGACGGCATGTAGGTCGCATAAAGTCGCTCGATGATATTGCTTCCTTTAACTTTAATATCCATAAAGTAGTGGAGCTGGGTTTTAAACGCCTCAAAAAGTTCCTCAAAGGAGGTAAAGCTGCGAGGGTCTCCGGTTTCTACACCTAACTGCTGACCAGTTCTGGGGTCTACTCCGTTATGCAGTGCTAACTCGAAAATCTTAGGCAGGTTGAAATACCCGGTTAGAATATAACTTTCTTTACCGAAAGCCCCCGTTTCCACACACCCGCTGGTCCCGCCCTGACGGGCATCTTCAATCAATTTGCCTTGGCGCAAAAGTTCCTCAACGACTGTATCGGCATTGAAGACAGAAGGCTGACCCCAACCTTTCCTGATAATCCTAGCCGCTCGTTTTATAAAGCGATCCGGGTTCTTCCTGCTCAATTGGATGTTCGAGCTGGGTTGTAAGAGACGCATTTCATCGATCACGTCGAGAACCAAGTAGGTGACCTCATTAACTCCATCCGAACCATCGGCTTTGAGCCCACCGCTGTTAATGTTAGCAAAATCTGTATACGTACCGCTCTCCGCTGCTGTTACTCCAACTTTAGGCGGGGCTGGCTGATTGTTAAACTTTACCCAAAAACATTCTAAGAGTTCTTTGGCCTGTTCCTCAGAAAGGGTTCCTTCGGCCACTTCTTTTTTATAGAACGGATATAAATGCTGATCCAGACGACCAGGATTAAACGCATCCCAGGTATTCAGTTCTGTGATAACGCCCAAATGCACAAACCAATAGGCCTGCAAAGCTTCCCAGTAATTACGGGGGGCGTGAGCCGGGACGTACGAACAAATCTCAGCGATCTTCTCCAATTCTTCTTTCCTCAGTAGATCTGTTTCCACCTGGGCTAATTCTCTGGCTTTTTCCGCATGTCGCTCGGCAAACCGGATAATGGCTTGAGCACAAATGCGCATGGCCCGCAGTTCTTCCTGCTTATAGTAGGCCTCAGCATCGTTAAAATAGTCGAGTTTCGCCAAATGGGCATCGATCTCAGCCATGAAGTCCAGGAAACCTAAACGGTAGATTTTATCATCGAGCACCGTATGTCCAGGTGCTCTCTGCTCCATAAATTCCGTAAAAATGCCTGCATTGTAGGAAGCTTTCCATTCCTGAGACATTTCCGAAAAAATAAGGTCCCGCATCGACTTACCTGCCCAAAAAGGAATAATTCGCTCTTCATAAGTTCGACGAACTTCTGGACTGACTTTAAACGGTATTTTAGGACGAGAATTCAGCAGATCTAAGTCCTCAAGACTATGACAGCAAAGTTCAGGGTACGTATAAGTAGCCTTTGGGGCCGGCCCCCTCTCACCAACAATTAATTCACCCGCATTAATACAGATCTCTTTTCTTTCCATAATGTATTTAAAAGTCAAAGCCCGCTGAACGGGGACGGAAGCATTCCCGTTCGTACGGTAGAACTCTGTAATCAAATCCGCCCTTTCCGCGGAGATATGGGCCTCAGCCTCTAAGCTTCGTTGCCTGAGTATAGCTACTCGCTCGTTCATTCTCAGATCACTCCTCTAGTCGTAAAATCACCTAACTTAGCTTTATTCTCAACTTATTAACTCAGCGGGCACTCGTTGACAAATCTATCTGGAATCGATAGTGTATGCATAAAGAATAGGACGGAGGGTTATTATGCTGCTGCTAACCAAACAAGACATTCAAAAGATTTTCACCATGCAAGATGCTCTGGAAGCAGTCAAACAAGCTTTGAACATCTACTCATCAGGAGGAAGTGTCGTCCCTTTAAGGGTTAATATCAGTGCGCCCAATTATGAAGGTCAGACATTGTTCATGCCTGGCTACGTCGAATCACTAGGCAGCATGGGAGTAAAGATCGTCTCGGTTTTTCCTCACAATACGGAAAAAGGTAAGCCCTCGGTTCCGGCGACAATGGTGCTGCTTGACGGGACCAGCGGAGAAGTCTGCTGTATCCTAGATGGAACCTACCTCACCCAACTTCGCACAGGCGCCACAGCAGGAGCGGCTACCGACCTGCTCGCTCGGTCAGATGCTAAAATCGGAGCGCTGATTGGTACAGGTGGACAAGCCGTTACCCAACTCGAAGCTATGCTGGCAGTTAGAAATCTAAGGGAAGTCCGTATTTTTAGCCGGAATCTGGAACACGCTCAAACCTTTGGGACACAAATGCAAACTAAATTTACGAAGTACGGAACTCTCCTTCGTGCCGTGGAGACTTCGGAGGAAGCAATAACAGATGCAGATATTATAACTGCTGTAACTACATCGCACCAGCCGGTTTTCGATGGGCACCTAGTTAAAGCCGGAGCACATATCAATGGGGTCGGCTCCTATCTGCCAACAATGCAGGAAATAGATGAATTCATACTACATCGAGCAGACAAGATTTACTTTGACTCTCAGGAAGCGGTACTGGCTGAGGCGGGCGATTTTATTATTCCCTTAACTCAAGGGACGATTAGCATGGATAAATTCACGGGGGAGATTGGTAAGGTTATCTCGAATAACCTCCCCGGAAGGGAGACCCCCTTAGAAATCACACTCTTCAAAACTGTGGGAATGGCTGTATTAGACATTGTAACAGCTCAAAAAATTTATCAGAAAGCCTTAGAGCAAGACATCGGACAGAAAATTTCCTTTTAATTGAGAAGTTAATGTCCTAAGTATTATAGTCATAGTTTGAATTTGCACACGCTTGCTGTGCTCCAGGAGAGGTGACCAAACGGATGAATTTCAAACATTATATCAATTGCATAGACGCCCATACCGCCGGAGAACCACTAAGAATCGTCACTTCAGGCTTACCACCTATTCAGGGCAAAACCATGCTTGAAAAAAGGCAGTATATGCTCGAAAACTATGACCATTTACGGAAGCTGATCATGTTAGAGCCCCGCGGACATAGCGGAATGTACGGCTGTATCCTGGTCCCACCCGTGACTGAAGATGGTGATTTTGGTGTCCTATTTACTCACAATGAAGGGTTAAGTTCCATGTGTGGGCATGGCGTTATCGGCGTGACCAAGGTCGTCATCGAAACCGGCATGATTGTTGCTCCAGAAGGGGAAACAATCGTCAAAATCGACTCCCCTGCTGGGAGAATTACGGCCTGTGCGGACGTCAAGGATGGTGAAGTAGAACGAGTTAGATTTCAAAATGTCCCTTGTTTTGTCTATAAAGAAAACATCATTGTTGATGTAGAGGGTATCGGAGAAGTCACTGCTGACGTTGTGTATTGCGGTGCCTTCTATGTCTTTCTGGATTCTCAACAAATTCACTTAACTGTGACTCCTGAAAACACCGAAAAATTAGTCCAGAGAGGAATGGAGATAAAACATAAGGTAATGGCTGATATGGAATTTAATCATCCGACCTCCGGCGTCAATTGGCTTTATGGAACTATTTTTTACGAGACCCCCCGGAGAGTAGGGAATCAACTCCTGACCAAAAATGTTTGTATTTTCGCAGAAGGTCAGGTTGATCGATCCCCTACCGGAACCGGAACAGGCGGAAGAGTTGCCTTACACTATCATAAAGGCGAGTTAAAGAAAGGTGACACCCTCATCAATTACAGCATTATCGATACTCCCTTCGAAGGGAAGTTTGTCTCTGAAACAAAGGTCGGAGACTATAATGCAGTCCTCACGGAAGTATCTGGTACAGCACAAATCATAGGTTTTAATCAATTAGTGCTCGATCCCAAAGATCCATTACCCGAAGGATTCAGAATCATAGGGAGTTAAAGGAGTGTTCTCACCCTCCAATTTTAACCTTCAGACCAAACCGTTCCAGCTGTCCCTTAATCTGCCCCATTCGCTCATTGTCTGGAGATTGAAGGTCTGGCAATTGATACGTCCGACCTAGTCGTTGGTACTTATCCGACCCAGCCTTATGGTAGGGGAGCAGATGAAGTTCAGTGATCCTTTGTAACGATGCCACAAACTCGCCCAATTGCTGAAGGGTTTCCTGGTCATCATTAATTCCTGGAATAATCGGTACTCGGACAATGACCTGGGGATGATGCTCCGCCAACCAACGCAAATTCGCTAAAATAAGTTCATTGGGTACACCCGTGACACTTTGGTGTTTCTGGCTATCCATAAGTTTCACATCATACAGAAACAGATCCACCCAAGCGCTCATCCTTTGTAATAATTCAAGGTTTACGTATCCACACGTCTCTAGGGTCGTGTGGATTTCCTTCTTCCGGCACTCTTTAAGTAGTTCTAACAGAAAAACAGATTGCATGAACGCTTCCCCTCCGGAAAACGTTACTCCCCCTCCTGATTCGTCATAAAAAATTAAATCTTTCTCAACCGCAGCCATGACTTCTCTAACGGACATCGTTTTGGCTGCGAGTTCTCTTACGCCGGCATGGCAAACCTTACAGCATGCTCCGCAGGCCTGACATAGACCTCGCAGGTATCCCAATTTTTCTGCAATCGCTACCACCGCGCCGTGCGGGCAAATTTCTAAGCACTGCCCACAGCCCAGACAGCGCTCCGGCCAATACATTAACTCCTGGCCTAAGCTTTGACTTTCTGGGTTATGACACCACAAACAGTTGAGAGGACAGCCCTTTAAAAAAACGGTTGTTCTAATACCTGGGCCATCATGGATAGAATACTTCATAATATTTATGATCTTGCCATCAGCCAAATTTCACCACTCCGTATGTAACATGATGTCCTTATCCACCAACTCGAATCGGAACGCCGGGATCTTGTAGGGCCAGAAAACTAGCTCGTTCCGAGATTTCTTCCGCTGATGGTGAGATAAGTTCCTGCAACAGATAATCCCTATCCAGATTTCGATAGGTCTCCAGACCCAGGCGATGGTAGGGTAACAGTTCAACCTCTTTAAGTTTTTTCAAGGATTTGCAGAATTCCGCAGTGGCGGACAGATTAGCATCTGAATCGTTGGCGCCTGGAACCAGGGGAATACGTACGATGATTTCCAACGGTTCCTTGGTCTGATCAACTTTTTGGAGGTTATCGAGAATGAGCGCGTTGTCCGTACCAACCCACTGTTTATGAAACTCTTTATCCATCAGTTTGAGATCGACATAGAGCACATTGAGCCAGGGCAAAACTTTGGCAATGCTCTCGTAAGGAGCGTGAAAACTAGTCTCCAGTGCCGTGTGAATCCCCAGCGCTCTACACTCCTGCAGGACTTCCGCAACAAAATCAGGCTGGCTCAGAGGTTCTCCTCCGCTGATTGTGACACCACCGCCTGAATGAAAGAAGAAAATCTCATCCTTGACAATTTCCCGTACCACTTCCTGGACAGACAAAAGACTGCCGTATTTTTTATGGGCATTTTGCAAACATTTCGCGACGCACATAAAACAATTCTGGCATTTTGAGAAGTCTGTGATGACGTTTAAGCCGTCCTCCGCCAGTGAAAGCGCCCCTTCGGGGCAGGTGCAGACACACATCCCACAGCCCACGCAACGGTTGCGAGCGTACCCCTTTTGGAGAGTCGCTAGCTGCGATTCTGGTGTCGAACACCAGCGGCATCGGAGCGGACAACCCTTAAGAAAGAGCACTGTTCGCAGCCCCTGCCCATCGTAGATTGATGTTCTCTCGATCCTCAACACAGAACCTACCAGGCCACTCTTCTTCATGATGCTCACCCCGCAGAGATCCCATGTTGAACGGTACGTTCGATGATCTCATTCTGAACATCTTTTCCCAGTTCCACAAAGTAAGCAGTATAGCCAGCCACACGTACCAGCAGTCCCTTGTGCTCTTCTGGGTTTTTCTGAGCCCGGATTAGTTTTGCTTGATCAATAACATTGAACTGCACATGATAGACCCCAAGGCTGCACATACTCTTCAGCAGCGCCATCATTTGGATTATGCCATTTTCGGTAGACAACATGGCTGGCTCCACTTTCATATTCAAAAGGGTCCCCTGGACGAAACGAGCGTGGGGAATATTGGCCACCGACTTCAGCACCGAACCTGGGCCGTTGAAGTCCGTGCCTCCACTGGGACTGATGCCGTCGGCCAACGGTTTCCAGGCCTGGCGACCGGACGGAAGTGCGCCAACCATAAGACCAAATGGTGTATTACCGGACACGGGGAGAATCCCTGGAGTCATGCGCCCAAATTTACTGTTGTACTTTTCAATCTCATCAGCAATAAAGGTAAACATATCTCCCGCAATGTCATCCACTAGCGGGTCGTCGTTGCCATATTTCGGTGCATCAAGGCAGAGTTTGCGTAACTCTTCAAACCCTTTAAAATCTGAGTCTAAGGCCTCCAACAGTTGCGCCATAGTCGCCTGTCTGGTCTTATAGACAATATGCCGCACTGCAGCCATACTGTTGATCAAGTCCGCTACACCGATTAAAATAATACCGTTTCCCGCATTGTATTTTGCTCCACCCCAGGCGTAGTCGGAAGCCTTCTCGATACACTCCTTGAACGAAAAGGAAAGCGCTGGAACCGGCCGATCCAAGCAGATTTCGTCAATGACATGGCTCCCTTTCACGACAGCACGAACGACATATTCGATCTGCTTTTTCACGGCCGTTTGAAGCTCTTCGTAGGTTTGGAAATCGAGTGGATTTCCCGTTCGAGCAGATATATAGTGTCCGCTTTTTCTATTTTTACCGTCCAAAAGGGCGAACTCCATCACACTCCCCAGGTTGATGTCTGCCAGTGCTGTGTACTGACGCAGCCGCCCCTCCAAGTTGGTCTCCACGCAACCGCACGGATTCCAATTGAAGGCTTCTTTTAAGGGAATTCCCTTGTTCATTAACATCCTGATTCCAACATCGTCGTTATGAAACGCCGGAAATCCTGTGCCCAGACCGATGAGCTCCACGACTTTTCTTAGGAAAGAGTTCGGATTCTTAGCCAGACTGTAGCGAACCGACAGGGAGGGTTGGTACAGTTGCACTTCCATAGTTGCCTTGAGAATCATGTAGGAAAGATCGTTGACAGCATCTCTCCCTGTGTCATCCACTCCTCCAACGCAAACGTTCTGAAACATCGGATAACCTGCAGCGAATTCAGCAGTAACTGCATCCTGAAAGAGACACGGCTCACTGAATTTAATCCAGAGACAGTCGAGAAGTTCCTGCGCCTCGTCAGGGGTGAGCCGCCCCGCAGCCAGGTCGTCTTTGTAATAAGGCCAAAGATACTGATCCATGCGCCCCGGGTTATAGCTAGCCGCATTCTGCTCCATCACGAGGCAGATCTGATAAAAATAAAGCGACTGCAAAGCTTCCCTAAATGTTCGCGCTGGATTGGCCGGAACGTGACGACAGACTAAAGCTATCTCCGTAAGTTCCTCTGTTCTCTGTGGATCTCTTTCTAAGGCTGCTAAGCGCTCGGCTTCCGCAGCATAGCGCTCCGCCAGCGTGACCATTCCTTCAGCCACAATCAAAAGAGATTTTAAATAGTAGTCCTTTTCGTAATCGCCTGGTATTGTGATATCGAGTTTAGCTTTCCTATTTTCCACTACTTCTCTGATTTCCGAAACTCCTTCACGAATCAGCCACTCGTATCCAGCAGTCGTCTCCCCCCAACCACGCACAGCCTTGCGGTCAATGTATACCACTCCGTTATCCCGCAATTCACGCGTGTCGTCGGGAATTTGAACAAGCCACTCCTCGTAAGTTGAGTGGCCTTTCCAGTAGGGGCGGATTTCATCTTCAAAAATCTTTCGATTCTCAGGACTTAAATAAAACGGGTCGTAGCGCCGCTCGCTGATCGTTTCCAGTTCATCATTCAGCACAGACCAGCACGTGTCGGCGCATAAAATACCAGCCCGTGTCTTGCTCCCGGAACTACCGACAATGAGTTCGTCGTCCCAGATCACAACAGTCTTCTCCCTGCACTGTTTACGAAACGCTTTGGCTTTACGTACAACAAGCGGATCCCCTTCAGCCTGCCGAAACCCCTCAGTGAGAATCTTGGCGTTCTCTAGGTCCATCTCAGGGCGAGTTTCCAGCACTCTCTTCTTCAGACGATCTACACGCTCTATGTATTTCTGTTTTTGAACCGCTTGAGACATATCAAAGCCTCCCTTTGAGTATCTGTCGACATCACCCTAAGTATAGCTGAAATACTTACCTCCATCCAGTGTCTCTTTAGTCAGCTGGTTCTTCTTCACGTAGTACGAGTCCTAATTAGACCAACCACGTTCGTCAGTTAGTAAACTACAGGAAACCAGATTTTTAATTGGGACATGTCATAACTGTTGTGTCCTATTCGTACGAAAGGAGCACTGTAAAGAAAACTCGGCTGCCGCTTTAGTTGCTCTTATACTATCGAACTCGAAGAAAAAAGGCCACTCGAACGAGTGGCCCTTACATTTAAATTTGAATCCCGCAAAGTTCCTTCAGAATTAATGGATACACGGCTCGAGATTAATCTTCATCAAAATTTAACCAAATCGTTATTAACCAAAAAATCATAGGTTTGTAGCTAATACACCTTACAACCGCTGAAATAAAATCAGAAAAGAGATATTCCGTAAACCAACCTCGTAAGGGAATCAAGACCTTGACCTAACAAAAGATAAACCAGTCAAAAACTAATTGAAGGCGATGAAACTAATCTGGACAAATCCTCCACTATTTCTTTGATTACTTTAGGTCTAACTGGAGTCACAATCAGAAAAATTACTAAGGAGAAAATTTAGGTTTCGAGTCACTTAAAGTTAAACTTGACAACAATCTTGGCTTAACATACAGCAAAAAAGTTACACTTCAGATTACCCTATGTGAACTCAACAACAAACTGACCACTTAAAGTTTTCCCAACTGACCAAACCAACTTACTATTAACTAGCTTACTACTTAAAAGTGAGAGGAACTTTGCGGGAAATTTTTCTTCTACAACAAAAACCACCCTTTTAGGTGGCTCCAATTCTTCGAAATCCAGCATTGACTTAACTAATTGCAATGCCTAAAAACTTCGATGAATCGAAACTTTACCTAGCACGCGA
>NZ_AGAF01000249.1 GCF_000224515.1 Desulfosporosinus sp. OT
CTAATAGTTCTGTAGCTAACTGAATCTTGTTAATTAAGTGACGTTAGCCTTATTATAGCAGAATTCTGTTTCCTGTCAAGTGCCTCGGACACTAAATCCGAGAATATCACCTTCATTGAATTACCTTCAGATCGTAGGGATCGTAGGCAAATTCACCATATTGAGTTTCAAACCGCACTACGATAAATACTCCACTTTCATCAATATCAACTCGAATAACAGTCCCTTTGCAATGATTATATGTCTCTACACGATCTCCTACTTGAAACTGGTACTCGTGGCGCAGGGATGGGCAAGCTCCCAATGCAGGATTTTGCGTTAACATAAATTACGCCCTCCTTTTTCAATCGCATTATGGTTCTTAAATAAAGTGTAACATTATCTTACTCCCTAGTCCATAGCCAATCATTATTGTCATAATTAATTTTTACTATTGTTAATTAATCGAATTAGGGCTGACTTCGTTGACTGAGAAAGTATGTACATACAAAGCTAAAGCTGCCGATCGCCTCAACTACTTTATTGGGAGCGTTGAGACAGTCTCTGACAAAGCAAAAGTAAAGCAGTTTACTTCAGGCAGACCTCCTTACTTTTGCGATTATGGTTTGATTAATTATAATTTCTATATCTCCACCATTAATTTTCCACAACAGGTGGGGACTTCTTCCCCTTTTTTTAGTTTAGTGACCTTCTGACAGGTATTGCAATAAACTTCACAGTCTTCTTCTGCATGCATGATATTCACTTCCTTTCATTAAATAAAAATTCATATCTATTTATAATATGTATAAAATTAGTATGAATTCTATTTAGTTGATATTATAATACTTTCAAATTATTTTTTCAATATTTATTATTTATTAATGGGTAGCTAACGACAACGAATTGCCGCTCAGGGACTATCTTTGTCGTTGTCCTTGAACAATTCAGCATATCAGAATCAAAGATGGGATGTTAAAAAACGGAGAAGGTTAATGAACCCTCTCCGACGCAAAATTTTTGCGAGTTGATTGCTTTATTATCAATTCTACATGTTGAAATTAAACCATCATAGCCTAAAGACTAAACTCTTTTACTTTGCTCATTAATGTCATGGACATTGTAGCCAAGGACTCACTGATGTTCGCCATTTCTTGACTGGAAGCTGTTTGCTGCTGCACAGCAGCTGAAATACTTTGAGATTCATCAGCTATTAACTCATTTTGATGAAGCATATCTTGGGTGGATTGAGCAACACGATGAGCCGATCCACCAGCTCGATCAAGGCTTTCCTTCACTCTCTTCACGATATTGGAAATTGTTTGAACCTGCTGAGCGATTCCATAAAAGGCTTTTCCTGACTCCTCGGCATCAACAACACCTCGCGAGACTTCCTGGGTACTTGTTTGCATGGTAACGACCGCTTGTTGAGCCTTTTCTTGGATTTCAAGAATAATTTCTGCTATTTTCGAAGCTGCTGAGCGAGATTGATCGGCTAATTTACGAACTTCTTCAGCTACCACACTAAACCCACGTCCATGTTCTCCTGCTCGCGCCGCTTCTATAGCAGCATTTAGGGCTAATAAATTTGTTTGTTCGGAAATCCCACTAATCGTATTATTGATTTCTCCAATAGCTTGTGATCGTTCGCCTAAGACACGAATCACTTGAGCTGTTGAATCAACACTCTCTCGGATGACTTGCATTTGCTGAACTGTCTTTTGAATGATATTACTCCCTTGTTCCGCAGTTTTCTGTGATTCACTCGCTTGATTTGACATAGAAACTGCTTCCGTTGATGCAAATTCTGTATCTTGGGCAACATCACGCATTTGATCAGCAATTTCTTGGATAAGTGTCAATTGGGTCTGAATAGTATCAGAAACTCCCATAATTGAAGCTGCGATTTGGTTATTTGCTTGAGCTGACTGCGATGAACTAGCGTGCATCTCCTCCGAAGATGAGGAGACCTGAAAAGCCGCATCACTAATGTCCATAATAGTTTTTGCTAGAGCTTGACGAGTTTCATCAATGGAATGACTTAACCCTTCAAATTCTCCCTTGGCCGTTAATGATAAGTCCTTGAGATCGCCCTCGGCCAGTGACTCAGCTTGTTTAACGCAAACTTGAAGGTCTCGCTGAATTCTGCGATTCATTAGCCAAGCAATAAAAACACTAATCAGTAATACCAAAAACGATATTATCCCCACTGTCCGATACGATTTTACAACGGCAGCGTTTAATCTTGATATAGGTCCACTCATCGCTTGATTTATATCATCGAAATAGTTGCCTGTTCCTATAACCCAATTCCAAGGCTCGAATAACAAAGAATAGCTACGTTTTGTATAACTTGGCCCGTTGGGATCATTTGGCTTGGGGAAAGAGTAATCAGTATACCCTCCTTGCGGATCCGATCCATTTTTGATTATCTCTTGGATAAAGTATTTCCCATTAGCATCTTGGGCATTTAAACGATTATGTCCCTCTTGGGCTGTGCCTAAATCTACAACATTATTTCCGCTAGTATCATCAACAAAAAAGTAGCCATTTTCTCCGTAACGCAGATTACGTATATCATCTGCCGCAAGTTTTTGAGCTACCTGATGCGTCAAAAGACCCTTTTGTTCTTGTTGATAATAGTAATTGGCTATTGATTTAGCAGTCAGAATTTCATTTTTAGCTTGAATATCAAAACCGTAATGATAAGCTGACTGAATATCAGAAATACTTGTTTGTGTCTCCGTAGATACCATGAAAAACACATAGCTCCCCATAATTAGAATTGCTACTAAAGGTGCTAATACAATCATTAACGATAATCGATAACGCAGAAGTCTTTGAACTAGGGCATTCATCACCGCTTCATCTCCCCATATTGTTATTTCTTTTGAATATTATAAATTTGGAACTTTAGGAACTATTTTCGGCACAATTCTTATAATATATTTATGTATCGACTTTATTCTACATTCGTCTCCAAATTCCCTGCTTATATTACTTTAGTATACAAAAACCAAACGCAATTCATGAAGTTAATATAGGCGCATGATGTTTGAACTAATTTGTCCTCATCACCCGATATCTCTAATGTCCTTATTTTAGGTTTATTATATTACTATTCCCTGGCTAATCCATCAATTCCTCTGGTTTGATTTCCATTCATTCATTTCTTTATGAGTGGCCCCGCGTTTATTTGAGGCTATATTCTGCTACGCTTCCCTCCCATTCTTTAATGTAAGGATGATTTAAATATAATGACCATAACGTTATCCCTTGAAGAAATGATAAAGACGCCTCCATTTAGATGTGGCACTGCTCTAACAGCATCACTAGAGACGTCTTCCTCGTATGAACACGATCGTTGTTTCAAATTATTCGCTGGTTGAGAACAATGATAAGACTGACATCACTCTCCGAGATAGGCCTTAACAATGCTCTCATCTTGCCTCAGCTGGGCACTATCCCCTTCCATGACCACCTCACCGGTCTCCAAGACATATCCATAATCAGCCAATTTCAGGGCTATTTTAGCATTTTGCTCCACGAGAAGAACAGTTGTTCCTTCATCATTTAGCCGCTTAATAATTCTCATAATATCTTGCACGATCAACGGTGCTAAACCCATAGAAGGCTCATCCAATAAGAGTAATTTGGGTTCGGTCATCATTGCGCGTCCGATTGCCAGCATTTGCTGCTCTCCACCGGACAATGTCCCGCCACTTTGCCGCTGACGGTCTTTAAGTCGCGGAAAGACTTCAAAGACGTGCTCTATTCCTTTACGGCGCAACGCTTCATCTTTTAAGGTAAAGCCACCCAACTCCAGGTTTTCCTTGACGGTCAAGTCCTTAAAAATCCTTCGCCCTTCGGGAACATGGATCAACCCCATACTGACAATATCATGAGCTTTTTCTTTAGTGATGTCCCTGCCATAAAACTCTATCGTTCCAGAAGAGGCTTGGATTAAACCAGAGATCGTCTTTAAAGTCGTAGTTTTTCCGGCACCATTCGAACCTAGTAACGTAACGATCTTCCCGCGGGGCACTTCGAGACTCACCCCTTTGAGCGCATGAATCTTACCGTAATACGTCTCTAAGTTGCGCAGGACGAGAGCCATTTCACTCATTCCTCATCCTCCTTCCCAAGGTAAGCTTCAATAACTCTCGGATTATTTTTAACTTCTTCCGCGGTCCCTTCAGCAATCTTCTGCCCATAGTCAATGACCACGATCTTTTCCGAAACTTTCATTACAAGTCCCATATCATGTTCAATCAGCAACACCGTGATTCCCAAGTCCTTGCGAATTCGACGGATTAAGCTCACTAGCTGGTCTTTCTCATCTTGGTTAAGTCCTGCTGCAGGTTCATCCAGCAACAGGAGCTGCGGCTGTGTAGCTAAAGCTCTGGCCCACTCTACCCGTCGTTGGTCCCCATAAGCTAAATTGCGTGCCAAACGACTTTCTTTATCTAAGATGCCGACAAAATCCAGACACTCTTTACTGACCTGCTTAATCTTCTTCTCTTCACGAAGCTGACTGGGCGGTCGCAGGATAGCTCCAAATATTCCGGCTGAAGTACGGCTATGCATACCTGACATAACGTTTTCTAAAACCGTCATGTCTTTAAAGAGACGCAAGTTTTGAAACGTTCGGGCCATACCCAGCTTGGTGATTCTGTACGGCTTTTGCCGAAAAATACTTTGCCCCTTAAAAAGGATTTCCCCTTCGCTCCCTTTATAAAAACCTGTCAGACAATTAAAAGCAGAAGTCTTTCCTGCACCATTTGGTCCGATAAGACTCATAATTGTATTTTCTTCTAGTTCGAAGCTAAGGTTGCTCACTGCTGTCAACCCGCCAAAACGCAGGGTTAGCTTTTTCACTTCTAGAATAGACATACTACCTCATCCTTTTTTATAGAAAACTCACCCTTTTCGCTCTGGCCAGAGCCCTTGAGGACGGAAGATCATGATAATTACTAGCAGTATGCCAAATAAGAGCATCCGCATTTGACCGATTCCCCGGAAAATCTCCGGAAATAGAACTAAAAAAGCCGCGCCTAAGATTGCCCCAGGTATCTTGCCCATCCCCCCGAGGATAACAGCTAACAGAATCAGAGCTGATTGGGTAAAGGCAAAAGTCTCCGGCGAAATGGCGGTCATCTTCACGGCGAAGAAGGCCCCCGCTATGCCTCCAAAAGAAGCACCGATCATGTAAGCATAGAGTTTTGTCTTAACAGGATCAATCCCCATGGCTTCGGCGGCATCTTCGTCTTCGCGGATGTATTGCCAAGCCCGCCCCAGCCGCGAATTATGAAGCCTGATGGCGATAATAATTGCCAAAACGACCAAGACCAAAAACAAATAATAGAAATCAGTAATCTGATTAAGTATATGTCCAAAAATACTTGGCCGTTGGATGCCTACCAAACCGCTCGCTCCACCAGTAATTTTCAGGTTACGAGCCGTAATCCTGGTTATTTCCCCAAAGCCTAGCGTTACAATGGCTAAGTAGTCGCTGCGCAATCTCAAAGTCGGACCACCAATTATAATCCCAGCGATTACCGAGAAAAGTATGGCAATCGGTATTGTTAGCCAAAAATTCAAACCAAATTTCATAAAGATACCAGTTGTGTAAGCACCGACAGCAAAAAAAGCAGCATAACCGAGGTCCACCAACCCGGCATATCCTACCACAATATTCAATCCTAAAGCCAAAACAATATAGAATAAGGTATTCGTTGCAACTTCTTCTATATAGTTATTGGCAACCAACGGAAGAAGGATAACCAAAAGACTGAGCACCGCAAGTAGTATTCCCTGCGTTTTTCTAAGACCCAGAATTTTTCTGAAACGATCCATTAAACCCACGGAATTACCCATCCTCTACATCCTCTCAATCTCGCTTTTACCTAAAATCCCAGTAGGTTTAAAAACCAGCAAAAGAATCAAGATCCCGAAGGAAAATACGTCTTTCCAAGCAGAACCAATGAAGGGAAGTTGCGTCCCGGCGGTTTCCAACAGCCCCAAGATGAGGCCTCCAATCATAGCTCCGGGAATGCTGCCAATTCCACCGATGACTGCGGCCGTAAAGGCCTTTAAGCCGATGACAAAACCCATATAAAATTGAATACTGCCATAATACACTCCAGCCATGACACCAGCAGCTGCGGCCAAGGCAGAGCCGACAAAGAAGGTTAACCCAATCGTTTTGGTTACATTAATCCCCATCAAACGACAAGCATCCTGATCAAGGGCAATTGCCCGCATGGCTTTACCATATAAAGTACGATTAATAAACCAATACAAAGTAAGCATTAAGATCCCTGTAGCCACAACCATGATTATCTGTGTATAGGTAATATTTACAAGCCCAAGACTGATACCTTCATAACCTAAACCAGTATTAAAGGTTTTATACTCGCCATTTGTCAGAACCATAACCCCATTAAATAAGGTAAACGATACACCTACTGCCGTAATCAACAGCGACATTCGTGGAGCACGCTTATTAATGAGTGGTTGATAGGCCAACCTATGCACTAACATGCCCAACAGCCCAACCAGAAACATACTGATCAATAAAGCCGCAGCAATTCCCAGCCAGCCGATTCCTAACCTGCTCCCTAAGATGCCCAACGCCCCATACCCCACGAAAGCTCCCACCATATAGATGTCACCATGAGCAAAGTTCAATAGCTTAATAATCCCGTAAACCATAGAATAACCGAGGGCGATCAAACTGTAGAATGAACCGAGAATTAACCCGTTCACTATCTGCTGGATCACGATATAAAAAACTGTCATTCCGTGCACCCTTTCAACCTTTTTAACTCCGGAGAAGTATGATAATTTCTGATTTGACCCATTCCTTAGCAGATAATCGTAACCTAACCTCGGTAATTCTCCGAGCTGCTATAATAAAGGGTGACTGGGGAAAATTCCCCAGCCCCCATTGAAAAGGAAACAATTTCTTATTGCAAAACGAATTGGCCACCCGTGATTTGTAAGACAATGAAGTTGCTTTCTTTCAAGGTCTTGTCCGCAGCAAAGTTAATTTTGCCTGCTAAGCCGACGAAGTCTTTAGTGTCACTCAACGCCTTAATAGTAGCCTTTCCGTCAGTACTTCCAGCACGTTTCAGAGCATCAGCCATCAGATTCATACCGTCATAAGCGAGGGGAGCATAAGCTCCAGCACTTTGATTAAACTTTGCCTTATATGCCTCCGCAAACTGTTTGGCCGTAGGCAAATAATCGGCAACCGGTGGGGACAACACATAAGTACCTTCCCCGGCTGCACCAGCCATCTCAATAAGTTTCGGGTCACTGCTTCCGTCTCCAACGACGATAGCTCCTTTATAACCACCTTGGCGCAACTGTTTAATCAACAGTGCCCCATCTGCATAATAAGCAGTCCAAAAAACAACGTCAGCATTTTTAGACTTTAGACTAGTGACCAAGGAAGAAAAGTCTTGCTCCCCTTTGTTGGTGACATCGTGAGAAACCACTGTATTACCAGCGGCCTTCCAAGAATCTTCCGTTTGCTTCGCCAAATCGGAGGAATAAGCATCTCCTTGCTCCACAATCGCTACATTTTTAGCACCTAACTTTTTAAATAGTTCAATAGCCTTCTGCGTTTGATGCACAGCAGTCCCGTTAATTTCAAACGTATTGCCGGGATTTTGAGCTGCTATTTTCGAAGAGTTAGCAGCCGTAATGACAAAAGGTATGTTCTTTTCATTATAAACAGTCAGGGTAGGTATCGTTGCTCCTGAACAATAACCGCCGACAATCGCTACTACCCCTTGAGATACCAGCTTATTGGCGGCTGCAGTCGCTTGTTGGGGATCACAGGCATCATCACCAGTCACCGTGACAATATTTTTGCCGTTGACTCCACCTTTTCCATTAATTTCATCAACGGCCATTTTAATGGCATTCTCCATGTCCTTACCATAAGTCGCTTCCGAACCGGTCATCGGCAAAGGTAAACCAATTATGATTTCTCCGCCACCAGCTGCGGGTGTCGCGCTCGGAGTGGTCGGTTCACTAGACTGTGTCCCACACCCAGTGACACCTAACGCTAAGGCCAGAATAGTCACTGCAACCATACTACGAAACTTTTTGGACATTAAATTTCCTCCTCCTCATTTTTGTTTCTAGGTTATTATATTACTTCTTATTTTAGTTACAATTTTCCCCGCCTCACCTCCCATTTCCTGACTTAGCTCACGGATTGCATTCTGCTCTAATTATATAACAGAGAAAGGAATATTTAAGAAATATCCTATTACATTGTTTAACGGCTGTCCAGTCTTTTCACGTGTCTCTCCGGTCTGCTGGCATGTATACTTAGTGCTCATTTTTTCTTTAGTTTTGCCAATGCATCGGCAAGCGCCGTATTGACCAAACCGCCCTCATTCTGGTTCTGCAAGAATGAGCTAACCTCTCTTTTATTGACCGTTCCCTTTTCTGCCGCTTTCCGTTTCGTAAAGGCGGTCAGTTTCTCCCGATATCCACAGCCGCAGGTGAATAGCTTATTATCCCCATCCCCCTTGATCTCCATTTTTTTGTGACATTCCGGGCACCTGGCGTTTGATGTCTGAGATATCCCTTTCCGGTAACCGCACTCCCGATCTTGACAGACATACATTTCGCCCTTCTTACCTTTGACCTGTAAAAGAAACTTTCCACACTCTGGGCACTTTGTTCGCGTCAAGTTATCATGCTTAAAGGTTTGAGCACTGCCACTAACCGTTGAAACAAGCTGAGTCGCATACCCTCTGATTCCGGCCAGAAACGTTTGACTGTTGACTCGACCTTTGCTGATCTCCGTCAGTTGTTGTTCCCACTTGGCAGTGAGTTCCGGCGACTTAAGCTCAGGAGGAACCAATCCAATGAGTTGAATCCCTTTTGATGTAGGGATGATGTCTTTGCCCTGTCGATTCATATAGAAGGAATTAAACAGCTTTTCTATAATTTCCGCCCGTGTTGCCGGTGTTCCCAGCCCATGGCTTTGATCCATCGCTTCCCGCAATTTCTGGTCGTCGATTAACTTCCCCGGATGTTCCATTGCCGAAAGCAACGTGGCCTCAGTGTGTCTGGCTGGTGGTTTTGTTTTACTGGCCACTAACTTTACCGACAAGTTTTTAAGCATCTCACCTTTGCGGAGTTCGGGAAGAGTTTGCTCCCCTTCCCCGTCTTCTTCCTTGTCATCCGGACTAGTAGACCCCTCGTAGACCTTCCGCCACCCTTTATGCTTTATGACTTTCCCTTTAGCCGTGAAATTCTCCCCTTTAACTCCTACCCTGACCAGTGTTTGTTCATATTCAAACGGTGGAGAGAGCACAGCAAGAAAGCGTCTGACAATTAAATCGTAGATTTTCAGTTCCTCTGAGCTAAGCCTGGACAAAGTAGGGGGTTGTTCCGTCGGTATAATGGCATGGTGATCCGTTACTTTCGAACCGTCTACAAACCGTTTGGTGATGATAAGTTTATTTCTCAAGATGCTGCGCGCAAAGTCGACATAAGGCCCTAGGGCAATGCTTTTTAAACGTTCCGGCAAAGTTGAAACGATATCTTCGCTAATATAACGGGAATCCGTTCGTGGATAGGTCACTAATTTATGGTTTTCATAAAGCTGTTGCATGACTGACGATGTTGTTTTGGCCGAGAAGCCATATTTACGATTGGCATCCCGTTGCAGTTCGGTTAGATCGTACGCCAAAGGAGGAAGTTCTTTTTTTGCTTCCTTTTTAACATCTAATATCTCCCCAGCTTGTCCAGTTACTTTGGTCACAAGTTGATCCGCTTTGTTTTTATCAAAGATACGGGTTTGACCGTTCTTATCTTGCCAATGGACCGAAATTTCATTCACTAAGACTTTAATAGACCAGTAGTCTTTAGGAACGAACTGCCGAATTTCATTTTCTCGTTCCACAACCATTGCTAGAGTGGGAGTTTGTACTCTCCCTGCGGAAAGTTGGGCATTATGTTTGCATGTTAATGCTCTGGTGACGTTCAGCCCAACTAGCCAATCCGCTTCGGCGCGGCACTCCGCTGCAGCAAATAGAGGCTCGTAATCTCTACCGGGTTTTAAATTGTTAAACCCTTCTTTAATAGCACGCTCGGTGAGGGAAGAGATCCATAAACGTTTTATGGGTTTGCGCCAACCGGCTTTTTTAATAATCCAGCGAGCGACAAGTTCACCTTCTCGCCCGGCATCCGTCGCGATGATGAGTTGATCAATTTCTGGCATCTTCATTAGATTTTTAACCACACTAAATTGCTTTGAAGTTTCTTTCATAACTACTAATTCCATCTTAGCGGGAAGCATTGGCAGGTCTTCCAGCTTCCATGTTTTATATTTTTCATCATATAATTCCGGGTCTGCAAGGGTAACTAAGTGCCCTAAAGCCCAGACCACTATGTATTTCGAGCCAATAAAACAGCCGTTACCTTTTTGATTACAATTTAAGATCTTCGCAACCTCACGACCAACTGAAGGTTTTTCAGTCAACACCAACGTCTTTCCCATATCATAACTTCCTATCTTCTAAAGTTTCATATACTTGTCCTTCAGAGAAATCATAGCCTCATTATACCGCTCTATCTAGTATTATGCTTAAACTCACATCATGAAATTACGCCTACACACGTTTAGCTAAACTTATCCAGTGCAAAACACGCTAACTTTGCTTGGACTTAATATGGGCCTTCGCGCAGAAGTGCCTCTTGCGGAACCTTACTTTGGTAGTTCACTATGATTACCCCCACAGAAACTAAACTTAAAGCCATAAACATATTAAGGGTCAATCGTTCACTGGGAATGAACAAAGCAGACAAAATAGATCCCGAAACAGGAGTCATAAACTTATAGACACTGATTTCTCCCGCCTTATTATATTTTAAAATAGCATACCAGAGAGAAAACGCCGTTGCGGAGAGAAAGGCTGAGTAAAAGAGCAGGAGTAAGGCCTTGCTTGTAAAAACCATTGCATGAGGTTTTAACCCCGGCAACCCGACCGCAATCAGGAGCAGCGACCCTAAAAACATTTGCCACGCAGTCAGAACAAAGGGATGAACTTCTTTTGAAATTCGTTTCGCCAAAATGGTTCCTACAGCACTAACGAAGCCCGCCATAATCATGAATCCTTCACCCTGCCAGGAGAAATCTAAGGTTAAGTGTTCTCCTGAGTTGATCAAGATAATCCCCGCAAAGCCAGCTATTAGGCCAATTATCTTTCGCCAATCCAATCGATCATCAGGATAAACAAAGTGGGCTAAGACAACGACAAAGAAAATCCCTACAGAGGTTAATACGGCCGCTTTCATCCCACTGGTATGAGCCAATCCATTATAAAAAAAGAAGTACTGCAAACTAATTTGCAGCAGACCGATTAAAAAGAGCTGAGGTAACAACTTCCTCTCTACCTTTGGTGACTGCCGAATACCAAGAACGATTATGCCAAAAATAATTACCCCCGCCAAAAAGAAGCGTATTCCGGCCAGAACAATAATCGCATAGCGATCATCTGGCGCTATGCCCAGCTCGACATAACTTACTTTTAAGACTGGGAAGGCGCTCCCCCATAAAACTGCACAAAATGACGCGATGACAATGACCCAATATCTATTGGTTAGATATTGTCTTACACCGCGTTCTTTTTTCGGTAAACTTGATTTCATAGTAATCCCTTTCCACACCATTTCTCTTCTTATTTGTCAATCATAATGCTTGCGAGGGAAATGGTCAAACAGACTTCGTCAACCGCTGAAATGTACAAACTCAATAAATATCATAAGATGTTCGTAGGAAAGTGCTACCTGATTCTATCAAATCAAGGATTAGACGGTGTATATTGATTATAAGAAGATTGCAGCAGGATTACGGGCATTTGGTTTAATAAAGGAGAACCTCTTGGTTCTCCTTTTTAGCTGTCTATGAAACTCAACTTTGACTTCAGGATTGGATAACATCCACCCATTGCCCTTTAGTCAGCTCCTCTAATTCCTTGACCTTTAGCTTAATAGCTGAATTAGGTGCTCCGGCTGCAGGAAAAACGCGCTCGTATTCTTGCAGTGAATAATCCAGATAAATAGGTATTGGCTGTTTTAAGCCAAATGGACAAACCCCACCGACAGGATGCCCAGTTGCCTCAGATACCTCCTCAGCTTCAGGCATCTTGGCCTTGCCATGAAAAATTTCCTTGAACTTCTTATTATCTAGTCGCTTATCCCCAGCCATGAGAATCATGATAAAGTTGTCTTTCACTTTGAACAGTAGGGACTTGGCAATTTCTCCAGGAGTTACTCCTAATGCCTCAGCAGCTTTTGGAACAGTACTTGTGTCCTCAAATTCTAATATCTCAATCTCTTTACTGTTTTGCTTCAAAAACGCTGCAACTGATTCTACTGACATGACCCAGGGCCCTCCGATTTATCCTTATTCTTCCAACACAGATCTTCATTTAAACAGATGATTGCCTTGGCATACATTCCTCGATCAATGACAAATTGCATGTTCACTTGTCGAAGGGACTGTGACACACACTTTATATTGATATCATTTTTAGCCAAGGTATTAGCCGCTCTGGCCAGAATCCGAGGCATTGCAATATTCGACCCGATCACACAAACAATTGCCGCTTCTTGGACGGTAACCGTTCGATAGGCAGCTTCTAATTCCGCGACCAATGATTCATTAAGATCTGACTGCCATATGACCAGTGAAATACTATTCGCATTGGTGGTTTTCATAATGTAGCTAATATTATGAGCTTTAAACTTTTTCATGATTCCAAGATCAAACCCTGGTTCGCCGACCATAGAGGTATCATGTATTTCCAAAACCACGATTTTATCCGAACCCGCAATTATTTCAATCTTTGCTTGAGGCCCAATATAGTCGTTGGATATCACAGTTCCAGGGTGTTCCGGTTCAAAGGTATTCTTAATACGCAGATTTATTCCAGCGATTTCTAATGGTTTAGAGGCGTTAGGGTGAATGGCTTCCATTCCAATGTCCGCAAGTTGATCTGCTACATCGTAATTTGTCCTGCCCACAACAATGGCTTTATCTACCCCCACGATTTTCGGATCTGCTGAGGATAAATGATATTCTTTGTGGATGATAGCTTCATCTGCTTGAAGATGCGTCGCTATTTTGGAAAAAGTTATTTCAGAGTATCCCCTATCATATTCTCGCATGATCCCTTCAATCCCTTTTGTATAACCGGTGGCAACGATGATCTCATGATGAGGACTTACGTTCTTAAAGGTTTTTTCGATGCGATCGCTAATCGAGAGTTGTTTAGGGTCGCGGAAACCTGTTAGATCAACTAGTTTAGCAAGAATACCGTTATTTTGCAGGATATTCACCGTGTTAAAGGCAGAATGAGCCTCTCCTATGGAAGCTAGCAACTCCCTCGCTGCGGAGAAAATACTGTCTCGCTCGATGTATCCAGAAGCTACAATATCTTCCATGCTATTCAGATAAGCTTTCGTTTGCCTAACTCGCTCTTCCAAGAATTCACGGCATACTTTAGAATCCAGACCAATACTTGCAAACGATTCATTAATCTGAAGAGCTTCTTTTAATAGGTGATCCATGGAAGATTCGTAATCATCACCCTTAATAAAACATCGGTAGATACCCGGAGCTTTTGTCTTTTTATCTTCAAGAAGCATATTGGTCACACCTGCATAGGCGGAGACAACAAATACTCTTCCATAGCGGAAACCTGCTGAGCCGGGATAACCTATTATATCATTAAGCACATTCTGAAATTGGGACATTGACGTTCCACCGATTTTTTCCACAGTAAGCATAATCTAGTCCTAACCCCTCTTCTTCATTTCATTCTCTTGACCTTTCATTCGGCAAGATTCCACAAATTCCTTCAATCCAAAGGAATTTGATTGTCTCTGTGTCAGATACAGTTGCACCTGTTAAGGAGACTCATTTGTCTATTTTAACAGAGCGTAAATGATTAGTCATTGTTATGATCAATATTTCTCTATATTTTATATGTTAACAGCAATTAAACATTGTAAACTTCGGGTTATTTTTGGTCTAATTTATTGCAATAACAAGTATATTTGCCGATATAGAAGGTATCGAGTTGTTTTTGTCGAAATTATTTAACCTATTAATGCCTAGGTCAAGGAGAAAATAATAAGGAGCGAAGCCATGCGACAGGTGAACGTTTTCTATCTCAATGAAGGAGAAATTCTTGCTCATCCTATTCTAGATGCTAATGGTAGAATATTGTTAACATCTGGAGTAAAGTTGACGAATTTATACATCCAAAAACTAAAATCCTTAGGCGTTGATACGGTACTTATTGAGGATGATCGATTAGATGATGTTGTTATTCAAATGGCTATTACCCCACGGACCAAGGAAGCCGCTTATAAAGCCGTAAAATCAGTCAGGCATTGCCTTGAAACGAATCGCCTAATTCACACGAAAGATATGCGAGATATTTTGAAACGGATGATTTCTGATTTATTAGGTTTTAATGGCATCTTAGGGTATATCTCCGATTTCCGTGGATTTGATGATTACACATTTCACCATTCGGTCAATACCACAATTTTAGCTTTAGTTTTGAGTCTGTCTGCTGGGTACAACGAATCAAAACTCTTAGAGGTTGGGACTGGAGTTCTCATGCATGATGTCGGAAAAATCAAAATTCCTAACGTAGTGCTGAACAAAATAGAGAAACTTACCGACGAAGAATTCAATGAGATCAAGCAACACGCTAATTATGGATATGAAATCTTACGCCAAATTGATGACTTTGAATTAATCTCTGCTCATGTAGCTTTACAACACCATGAGCGCTGGGATGGAAGCGGTTATCCGAGAGGATTAAAAGAAACTGCAATTCATGAGTATGCTAGAATCGCAGCGATCTCAGATGTTTATGAAGCATTAACTAGTAAGCGAGTCTATCGCGATGCAGTTCAGCCCTATCAAGCTTACGAATATGTTATGGCTCATTCCGGAATTTTCTTTGATCCAAAACTTATCAACATCTTTTCTCAACATATTTCTATTTATCCAGACGGATCAGGAGTTATACTCAGTAATGGCCAACGAGGCAATGTAGTTAAACAAAACATGGGATATCCGGGCCGTCCTTATGTCAGGATGCTCTATCAAGGGGATGAGCCACTTCATCCTCCCGTTGATTATAATCTCGTTGAATATCCTTCCTTGTTAATCGTTGGAACTGAAAACCATTAGTAATGAACGTTTTTATAGCAACTTCCAAAGATCTGTCCTATAAAGACCATCAAATTGATATAATTTAGGCCACGGCAACTAATGCCGTGGCCTAACCTATATCAATACTCGACTTAACTTAACTAAAAAAGCGACTTGAATTAGCTAACATGAACAATGGTTTCTGCAAATAATCAATTGGGTATAAATCATCCCGTCCTGAAATAAGTGCCATAATCTTCCCTACCTTGGATAAGGGATCAATGGCAACTATCACAAAAGCGTCTTTTTCTGAGGATAAGGGAAAAATAACATTATTTTTATTAATAACGTCATGATAAGCATCTAAAGTAACAACTCTAAAATCTTGGTTGCGCCAACGTATATCGTAAAGTTTGAACGCTTGATGGGCAACTAATGGCAAAAACCGTTCTTCTGTCAAATACAGTTCGATTCCCATCATATACCCATCGCTATCTAGATCATTCCAGTATTCACAACGGAAAGCGTTATCTACAGCCTCTCTATACGTTTTAGTCGCCAAACGCATTTGGCTCAAGCATTGACCCAAGCTTAGCCATTTAATCCTTGGAATGCTAAGACTCTTTACATCATAATAAAGTCCAATATCACTTTTCTCGAGGGTATACTCGGCAGTTGTTTCATTAGGCATCAAGTAGATATAGCCCATTTGCATGTTGTTGTCACAGGTAATAAGCACGGAACATCCCCTCCAAAGCTTCTTATTCTAGCTCGTCCAATGTTTCATTAATTACATCATACCAATAATGTCCACCTGTTTCTACAAGGCGGGGAATTGTCGACATAGATTCTTAGTTTTAGACAACTTTTCTTGGGCCCTAGTTGTTAAAGAAAACTTGGCTGGCGCCCGAAGACACTGTCTTCGCACGTATTAGCATTCTTGCAGTATGCAAACGAAGTTTATACTTTCTGATAAGTACAAGAAAACCTGCTTTTGCCAAGCCAAAGACAACGACGCAGGTCTGAGACTGCACTGCCACGACCTGTAATTTTGCACTCACTGATTAACACAAAAAACCGGTTTAAACCGGTTTTTGTGTGTTGTTACAGCATTTCATTTAGAATCTGAAACTACGTCCAATTTATCTGTGGGTACTTCCTTCGGTACGGGATGATATGGAACACTCGTAACTAGGATACTTTTACGGAATAGTAACATTAATTTCATCAACTGACCTGTCTGATTGTGAAGGATGTTCTGCCACATTTTTTCCGGAACATATTCAGCAATCGCTACGGTGATTGTCTCAAAATTCCCTTTCTGCTCGACTTTATCAATATATTTCAAGAAATCGTGAACGGTAGCACGATAAGGGGACTCAACAATTTCCAAAGGAATTTCTATATGATGTTTTGCCCAGTGTTTTAGCAACTTTGCGGTTCGAATAGGATCTGAGGCAATATGAACCGCCGTAACTTGAGGAGTTAAGGCATAGGCATATCTTAGGGTTTCCAAAACAATCAAGTTTAGGTCGTAAACTGGAACAATAATTTTATTCTTATAGTCTGACAGTTCAACGTGTGCCCTCCGCCGTTTTAATTTAGCCACATGATTATGGAAATCTTCTATGGCTTTAGGAGTGACATCTAAGTCCCTAATTTCACACGAATAAATGCTGCGTATACCCCGGAACATGAAAACCAGCAAAGGCATGATCAACATAATTATCCAGGCGCCTTGTGTAAACTTGGTTATAATAAAGATTAGTAAAACCAGGAATGAAACGATGCCTCCGAAGCTAAATATTGCTAGATCAGACTGCCACTTATCTCCCTTTTCTTGCCAGGTATGTTTAGCAAGGCCCAAACCCGTCAAGGTAAAAGAAATAAACACACCTATTGCGTAGAGCGGAAGCATCGTATGGGTATCACCATGGAACACAATAATGAGCAGACTGGAAACTAAGAACAAAGTCCATATTCCGGCACTATAAACCAAGCGATCCCCTAAATTTTTGAAATACCGAGGCGCATATCCGTCTCGAGCCATTAAACTTAATAAAATCGGTAGCCCAGCATAAGGTGTACTTGAGGCAATGACTAGAATAGCTGCGGCTGTCCCCATCAAGACAAAATAGGGAATAGTTTTTCCAAAGATAATTAAGCCTAACTGATTTAGAACGGTATTCCCTTCAGCAGGGACCAGGTGATAGGCGCCAGCTAAGTATGTTAACATAATTAATCCAAGAGAAACAATAATCGCTAGAATTAATAGGGTGTGTATGGCACGCTTCTGAGCTGGATTTTTAAAAGCAGTAACCCCATTGCTCACTGCTTCAAACCCTGTTAAAGCCGTTGTACCGCCGGCGAACGCTCGCGCTAAGATAAACCAAGTCATCCCACTTGCTGATGAAGTTGCAATGTGCCCGGTAGCTACAGCCACTGGTGTTACACCATGAAGTAAAATCTCAACTAAGCCAGTTCCAATTAAAAGTGCTAAGGTCGAAATATATAGGTAAACAGGCAAGGAGAATAAGCGGGCCGACTCCTTTAAGCCTCTTAAATTAACCCAAGCCATAAACATAATGACTAAACAGTCTGCTAAAACTTTGTGTTCCGTTGGAGCTAACCATGGGAAAATCCCTGTCAAGTTCTCTATTGCTGAGCTAACACTAACGGCTACTGTCAAAATGTAATCGAGCGTTAAACTTGCCCCCGCAATAAGTCCATAGTTCTCGCCCAGATAAGCTCTAGCGATAGTATAAGACCCTCCGCCTTCAGGGTATTTCTGAATTGCTTTACGATAAACAAGGAAAATACTAATCACCAGTAGCACGATGGCAACCGAGACTTTCAGAACATACGCATAACCCAAAGATCCCGCCAGAAGGAGGACGTAAAGAATCTCGTCCGGTGCATATCCTTCTGAAGAAATAATGTCTGAACCAAAAACTGGTACCCCTCCGCTAACCCCGACTTTTGACTCCTCAGCATTTTGTGTCGCCAGTGGATGTCCAAAAATTAAAGTGCGGAGTTTTAGCGATAAGAGTCTATTGTTGTTTGCCATCGGAAATAGATGCCTTCTTTCTCCTTATTAATGTCCCATACTCATGTTTCCTCTTCTTTAGATAAGAACATAGTGAATTCTACTCCTCTTTTCTGTCAATGTCTACAGGTTTTTTCATGACATAATCTCTATTGGTTATTGTAAAAAAGCTTCGCTTAAAAGTGCGAAACTCCTTATTCAAGGTACACCACCACCGTATAGAGCATAAAGAAAACGTAACGATTCTTCACGCATTCAAAATGGACTAACGACTGTCAACTATGATATTCTTAATAGATATCCTTAAACTACTTATTATAGAATAATGCCGCTAAAGGAGTACTTTGCATGTCTCGCTTTAACATTTCCGAACAACAGATTCTTGATCTGGCTGATAATGATCGAGTATATAAAAAAGGCGTTTCTTATTTTATGGCCAGTAGAGTAAGTAATTTTACCTTCACTCCTGATAAAGGCTTAGTTAATGCTTCAGTAGTGGGTGGTTTGCGATATACCGTCCAGATAGCTTTTGAGAGAGATAGCGCCATACGCTCTTACCGCTGCACTTGCCCGGCTTTTACCGACCATCCCGGAGCCTGTAAGCATGTCATTGCCGTATTAAAGGCCGCCCAACAAAAATTGCCCACGGCCTGGAGAGATCCCGTGGTTCAGAACCGAGTTGTTGAAGATCTTCTTGAAATATTGGCTAACCATCGTCCGGAGATCACTCAAGAAGAACTAACTTTAAACGTGGAACTTCAAATCATGGCAGGAAACCGACCATCCGCTTATCTGCACCTCAGGCTGGGTCTGCAACGCCTCTATGTGGTTAAGGACATTGGACGCTTTCTCACGTCGATAAAAACGGGACGATCACTTGAGTTTGGCAAACAATTTACCCTTGAACCAACTCGCCAGACCTTTAAAGAAGAAGATCGTGCCATGATCGCCATGTTATTGGAGATGTTTGAACAGCATACGGCCTTAAATGAAATGCAAGGTCCTTATTATAGCACTACCCTACTAAGTCAGAAGTCTTTGCATTTAACGGGGTATTACCTTACAAAGTTTTTAGACGCCTTAGGCGATAAAGTGTTCCTGTGGGCAATCGGCTCCGCGCCCCTTAATCCCTCTCCTATTATCCGTCAAGGGTTGCCGATGGGATTTTCCCTTCAGACTCAAGGTCAGGATTTAGCTTTTGCCTTAGGAACCGAGGAAGTTCCCATCCAGCTCACTTCCGATGGTAACTACTACTTTTACCAACAGAACATTTATCAGGCTTCCCCTAGCCAAAAAGATCTGCTCCCACCCATTCTCAGCGCACTCCGCAAAGGATCGATGACCAGTATTGTCATTCCATCTGCCCAAAAGGAGTTTTTCGCCTCTGAGGCTCTACCCTTGATCGGGAAACTAGGTCAGGTGTCTATTGACCCCACTCTTGAAGATAAATTTTGCCAGGCAAATTTGCAGGCTAAAATCTATTTTGATCGTGCTTCCGATCTGGGTATCAACGCCCGCTTAGAATTTTGCTATGGCGATACCATCATTAATCCGTTTGCGTCTACTAGAGAAAATAGCAATGATCTAGCCAACGATGTGATCCTCATCCGGGCTGTAGATGAAGAACGAAAAATCCTTAACATTCTTGAACAAGCTGATTTTATTGTATCCAAGGGAAAAATAAACCTTGAAGATGATGATAAAATTTTTGAATTTACGACTAACTGGCTTCCCCAACTTCGAGATCTCGCAGAACTATACTATTCCGATCAATTTAAACTCAAAATTCGAACCTCAACCACATTCTCCGGGCAGGTTCGTCTGGACGAGACTTTGGACATCTTAGAAATATCATTCCATTATAATGATATTGAACCAGATGAATTGGCAGATATTTTCCATTCCCTCCATTTGAAGAAAAAATACCACCGCCTCCGTGACGGTTCTTTCCTCGATTTGAACCAGCCCGAGTTGACATCGGTCGCCCAACTCCTGGATAACTTGGATCTGGGTGCTGATGATCTAAACAAGAAACTCCTTAATCTCCCTAAATACAGAGCTATGTATATTGACAGTTTTTTGCGTCAGGCTAACCTGCCTGGGATACAGCGCAATAAAGCTTTTAAGCAATTAGTTCAAAGCATCTTGGAACCTCAAGACGGGGAGTTCGAAATCCCGGCCGAATTGCAGAATGTATTGAGAGATTACCAGAAAACCGGCTTCAAATGGTTAAAAACTTTAGCCTCATTTGGCCTGGGTGGCATCCTGGCCGATGATATGGGATTGGGCAAAACGTTGCAGATCCTGTCCTTCATTTTATCAGAAAAGTCAGCATCTCTCGGCCCCGCGTTGGTCATTGCCCCCACGTCATTAATTTATAACTGGCAGGAAGAAGCGAAGAAATTCATCCCTTCCTTGCAAGTGCTAGTCGTAGAAGGCACTCCTCAGGAAAGAGAGATACAATTAACGGGTATCGAGGAACAGTGCGACCTAGTCGTTACATCCTACCCGATACTGCGGCGAGACATCGATAAATTTGCTAAGTTTGAGTTTTCCTACTGTTTCTTAGATGAGGCCCAACACACCAAAAATCCACAAACTCTAAACGCTAAATCCGTCCAACAGATCCAGGCCAAAGGTTATTTTGCCCTGACGGGAACACCGATCGAAAACTCGCTTTCCGAACTCTGGTCTCTCTTTAATTTCATCATGCCTGGCTATCTTCTTTCTCACCAGGAGTTCCGCAAGAAATACGAAATACCGATTATCAAAAACGAAGACTCCAATTCATTGACTGAATTAAGTCGCCATGCCAACCCTTTCATTCTTAGGCGATTGAAAAAAGATGTCCTGAAGGAATTGCCGGATAAGATCGAGACACAACTAAACGCTCCTCTGACGGAAGAACAGAAAAAATTGTACTTGGCCTATTTACAAGAGGCGAAAGGCCAAATAGCCCAGGAAATAGCTGCTGTTGGCTTTAACCGAAGCCACATGAAAATTCTTGCTGCCTTAACCAGGCTTAGACAGATTTGTTGTCATCCTGCCATGTTTATAGAAAATTACACTGGGGAAAGCGGGAAAATGCTGCTTTTACAGGAAATCCTCTCAGACGCCTTGGACAGTGGCCATAGGATCCTTATCTTTTCCCAATTCACGACAATGCTGGATATCATCCAAAGCTATCTAACTTCAGAAGGTATTGAGCATTTCTATCTTTCGGGTTTGACCAAAGCGACGGAACGGTTGCAGATGGCTAATTCCTTCAATGCAGGAATTGGCCAGGTCTTCTTGATCTCTTTAAAGGCTGGTGGCACTGGATTAAATCTAACTGGCGCCGACATGGTCATCCACTACGACCCATGGTGGAACCCAGCTGTAGAAGATCAAGCTACGGATCGGGCTCATCGCATAGGTCAAAAAAACGCTGTGCAGGTCATCAAACTTATTTCTCAGGGAACGGTCGAAGAAAAAATTAACATTTTGCAAAATAAGAAGAAAGTGCTAATTGATTCGGTTATCCAACCAGGCGAAACGATGCTTTCTAAATTAACCGAAAAAGAATTAAGAGAACTTTTTGATTTGACTTAGTTATTAAATTATTAATAATCAAATTGGGTATTAATTAACTAAAAATAAATGCCCTGGAGCTTTAAGTTAAAGCTCCAGGGCATAATTAATTAAAAATGCGAACTACTTATCTAGACTAGGGAAGCCTACTAAATAAGTTCGTCATGAAACGTTTCTTACTGAAACGTTGGTTGGCTCCAACCAGCATTTTGTTGGCCACCCATTCCTTGTTGGCCGCCCATTCCTTGCTGGCCGCCCATTCCTTGTTGACCGCCCATTCCTGGCTGTTGCATCTTCATTTGTTCTTGTTGACTCATATTTTGAAGCTGCTGTTGTGCTTGTTCGATAAAATTATTGATCTGATTAAGAACCTGAGTAGATTGTATATATTGATCAGCTTGGGTTAATGCCTGGATACCTTGTTGGATGCTCTGCTGCAATTGTGTAAATGCCTGCTGTTGCTGCTGTTGAGATTGGGTCTTGAATTGTGTCATGTGTTGAACTAATTGATTCAATTGCTGTTGTCCTTGAGCTTGAGCTTGAGCTGTTGGTTGATTCTGAGAAGGCGGTTGGGTTTGCGAAACTAAAGACTGTTGAGTTTGGTTCTTTAAGCCGGTAAAAGCTTGCTCCATCTGATAAAATTTATCTTTTAGTTGTGATAATTCAGTTGCTACCTCCATATCGATTCCAACATCTTGGCTTGCAATTGATTTTATTTCCTTAATGCCCATTTCCATCTTATCTTTGTTACTCATTTAAGAACCTCCTCAAATTTTTTACCTCCACTAGTATGTCTAGATTACAAAAATAAATGTTTGGATATTTATTGTAAAAACTGAACATAGAAGGGAGAGGCTTCACTGAAAGTGAAGCCTCCTCAAAAGTTTAACGGTATGTATCCATTAACATTTCCTTGCCGAAAGAAATATTACTAATTCAATTCATTACGCTAGCTTAACAGAGTATGATTAGCTTAAAGATGGATTTTTTACTACTCAAATTGCAGTGTTTTACCAAACACTTTTGTAAAGTAGGCCCCACGGCCCTCAACCTCTTTTTGTTCGGTCTCGGTTGTGCCCTTTGAAAATAAGCGTAAAAACAGCTGATCTGATTTTAACTTGCATTCAACCTTTGTAATATTTCCATTCCTTTTTCTATCAAAGCATTCAGCTAATCTCAAAATAATTCCTAATCTTTGAATTACATATTTATCTTCCTCAGTTAATAACGTTACGTATGGGGAATTATCAATATCAAAGTTTTCCTTTACGCTGAGCATCATAGTATAGGCTGCCATAATTAATTCTTTATGAGATAAGCCATTTATCGGGAAATTCGTTAACATATAAAAGTTATGTTTGTGATAATTATAAAAATTAATTGTTTTACCGCAATCATTTAACACCGCAGCAGTTTTTAATATCTTACCTGAATTTCCATTGATCTTGTGTAGAGGTTTCAACTGAGTATATAAACTCTCAGCTAGCTTCCATACATGATGAGCGTGGTCCTTATCTATTTTTAGTGTTTTAATAATATTATTTAGAGAAACCTCTAACACATCTTTAATTATTTTTTCTCCACGCAGGATTTCGTAGATCAAGCCTTCTCGGAGTCCGCCACCACTTACAATCAAGCGGGGGTTATCACAGAATTTCATCAAGGCTGCAGCCACTGAGAAAGCCCCGATAAATATATCACTTCTTTCTTTGGAAAGACCTTTCACTTTTCTTCTTTGCTCAGAATTTTTATACTTTATGGAATCATAAATATTTAAGACTTCGGAAGAATCCATTTGGTAATTATGAGAACGGTCTATGGGATAATTAATCGTTTTCCTGGAAATTTTTCCGATATTCCGAATTGTTCCTCCAACGCCTATAAGTGGTAGATTCTTAACCTCCTCAAGCCAGGTTACTTTCTTAAACTGAGCCATTAGATATTTATTTAAATTTTTCTCTGTATTACTATCCATTTTTTCCGCGAGATTAAATTGATCAGAAATATTTAGAGCTCCAAAGGGAAGGCTGATTGCTTCCTTTTTAGTCTTGTCTTTTACCCATATAAGTTCCGTACTAGATCCACCAATATCCATGATTAAACCATTCGAAAAATCCAGGCTATTAATCACGCCAAAATAATCATAATATGCTTCTTCCGCCCCAGTTAAAACACGTATTTCCATATTTAAGGTTGATTTAACTATGTGGAGAAACTCCTTTTGATTGCTCGCCCGCCTAACAGCCTCTGTGGCTACGGGGAATATATTGCATGCTCCTAAGCCTTCGCATAACGATTTAAAACTTGCCAGTGTGCTAATTGCCTTTTCCATCCTCAGCGGATTGAGTTTTCCATCTATCGTCATATCCATTCCAAGTCTGACTGTTTCCTTAACCTCATCAATAATTCGAAAATAGTTTTTTTTACCGATTTCTATGAGAACTAATCGCATTGAATTAGA
Organism: Desulfosporosinus sp. OT; assembly: GCF_000224515.1. Classification (GTDB taxonomy): domain Bacteria; phylum Bacillota; class Desulfitobacteriia; order Desulfitobacteriales; family Desulfitobacteriaceae; genus Desulfosporosinus. Next base: position 24,265 of record NZ_AGAF01000249.1, read on the forward strand.
CCCGATATCTATTACGCCAACATGCTTCATTTTATTTCTCCCTAAGATGTAATATAATAATCTAAATTATTTTCATGATATATGTATTTCAATTTAGTTTCAAGGTTGTTTTAATTTTATCATTCTATAGAGTAATTGATATCTAGTACAATAATCAGACTTTACATATTAATATTACCTAAGGAGCCAAAAAAATGAAGAAGATGAAGAATGAAGTAGTAGCAGCTATTAATGTAGGTTCTGATTTCTTGAGAATGAGTATTGCCCAATTAAATCCTGATGGTACCCTAATGATACTCGAGGATACTTCTCTACCAAATAATATAGGTAAAGATACTTACGCTAAGAGAAGAATATCACCTAAAACCATTAAGGAAACCTGTGCAGGGTTAAAGGGTTTTTCTAAACTAATGAAGGATTACGGTGTGAAAATATATAGAGCTGTGGCGACAAGTGGACTTCATGAGTCCGATAATCGCGACTACATAATCGAACAAATTAGACTTATTGCTGGAATTAATGTTGAGATTATTAATAATGTTCAAGAAAGATTTTTAATATATAAGGCCTTAAGAAATCATTTAAATGAATTTAATAACCTAGACCTTACCGATTCAATCATAGTCAATTTAACCTCTGGT
>NZ_AGAF01000248.1 GCF_000224515.1 Desulfosporosinus sp. OT
ATTGCTGTCGCTGGTATTATTCCTTCAATTTTTGTCACAGGTGCAAATGTTATTGTATTCGGTCCTGTTAATGGCTCTATTATCTCTTGGGTCGGAGAGGTAATTGGTGCTTTGGTTTGTTCTACCTTTACAGACTGGGCTTTAAAAAGAGATTTGAACGCTTGGGTAAAAAATACAATATGCTAGATAGGATTGTCTCTGCAAAAGGATTTGAAATTACCGTACTACTTTTTCAAGCAAGGCTTTTGCCTTTTATTCCTTCAGGTTTTGTAACGTTAGCAGGTGCAATAAGTAATATAACCATGTTACATTTTTTAATTGCCACTGCACTTGGAAAACTTCCCTCTATTGCACTTGAGGCTTTAGTAAGCTTTGATGTTATAAATATAAATACGAACTGGATAAGGTTAACAATTACTATCTTCGCGGTCGGAAGTATGTTCTTCTTATTAAGAAAAATAAATACGGGGACTCGATAACAAAGTCTAACTGATTGTCCAATTTAATTTCTAACTCTACTGCATCTAGGCATAATAAGCGTCAGTAGGCCTATTGGTTGTAAGCAGCGTTGGACAGGGTATAACTCCTACAGGTGAAACCAATAGAAGGAAAAGAGCACTTTTATCCACAAATTCAGAGTACCACAATCCCATGAATATGAAGAAAAGAGCAATAGCCATTATCTTTTTGCTATCAGTTATTTGAATAATTCCTTTCTCACAAATAGTTGTACTAGTGAAATTAATGTTAATATGCCGAACGTACGCATGAAAAGGATTGCTGAAAATAAGTGCATTGATTGTCACGGATAGCCCATGCTGGATATAAAGTTTTAGGCAATGTCGCATCATCTGTTGCTATAGACGGTACCTGCCTCGCCGTGTCGCAGCCAGCGACCCTCCAGAAGGGGCGGCGGAGCGATGAGCGAGCTGTCCGGGGGGGACGACGGTCACGGCTATGCTGCCGTGTCCCTGGTCGGGATAGGTGCGTGTGACACTGATCTGCTGTCCAGGCGGGATGACGCTCGTTTGTAAGATGCTCCATCCCTCCACGCGAAGTGGAAGTGTTTTTCGCTCCAAATACTACTTGCACCGCTGAGCCGTAAGCAGTTTAGGCGTTGATTACTTGGCATTAACCTGTCGTGAGAACATTAGATATTAAATTTTTTTTATTAACAAAAATGTTCACTTCTCCCTTATGAATTACTGATAATTATTAATTATTAGTTATTATAGAATACGACACATACACTAATATAAACAATTTCTAAAATATTTCTAAAACACAGTCAGTAGTGTTGTATGAAAGTATCAAATAGATTGAGTTAAGATGTGAGATTTTATGTAGTGCGTAGTGTTGGGCAGACATAAATTCATCAAAAAGAATAAACCTAGCCTCATATGCCTCTGCCTGACTGCAGCTTTATAAATTTGTTTTGGGGTTATATGAAAACAAAGGCATCAAGATTTATCATCTCAATACCTTTGGATTTTCAATTCAATGCTATTATGCTTTACATTTTAAAGAAAATCCTTAATAACAAAAGCAGGATTAAATGCGCTGGATAAAATATATAGAATCCCCATTTTAAGGTCTTTGACTTTTTACCTCGCCTTCCCTTATATAATGCTAATAACGGAATTGCTAATACGATTGCAAATTGATAAAAATGTGCCCAATCCCAATCCAGTAAGAAAGGTATAGCGACAAAGAAATACCCTATAACAAGCATAGCAGTCATTTGCGCCTTAAACTGTCCCCTGAATACACCAAAACATACGATCCACAGTACCACGATGTAGTTCCAATCAGCAGGATAAGCAAGTAAGCAGCAAACGCCTACAGCCAATATTTTTTTCCATGTATCAAGCTTGTCACTTTTTACTGCTGTTAAAGCAATCAGCCCTAAAGCAAGACCCCAAAATACGCTTGTGGCTTTCCACCACGAATGCTGAAAATACATCACATATGGAAAATGAGATATAACGGCGAAAAGCAAAAGCCGAAAAATGTATTTTTTAACGTTAGATGTATAGTGATACCCTTCTGCTATAAAAAAGCAAAGTGTAGGAGCCACAATTCGCCCTGTTATTCGTGAGATTGCCCCGATCACACTGTCGTGCGGTAAAGCGACCACAAAAAAGTGATCGGCAAACATAGCAATCATGGTTATTATCTTCAACGCATTAGCGGAAATATCATGTGTGTTTTTTGAATTTATTGTTATTTGGTCGTCCATGCACCATCCTCCATGAATCTTATAATATATATTTTCTGTCATAAAGAAAAGCGGCATTAAGTACAACAATCACCGAGCCGACATTATGTACCAGATGGTGATGGTGATATTGATGCAGGCGTGGGAGCATTGGCTTCGCGGTATTGCAAATAATCGTCAAATTTTACGTCAAGCCGCTCGTAATTCATATATGAGGGCAGATAGTAGTGCCACCACTCGGTTGACAACACCTTAAACCCAGCCTTCGTCATAATACTCTTGAGGTATTCACGGTTTTTGGTCTGCGTCTCAGTGGCGCCCTCGTAATTGGGATAAGTCGCCTCGGTAAACTCGCAATAATCGGTAGGCATGTCAAGCTCATCGCCATTTTCGTCTACCAAAGTTATGTCCACGGCGATGCCTCTGCAATGCTGCGAACTGTTCGACGGCGCTGGAACAAAGTGCTTCTTGTCATCGGGCAGGCTTGCATTCATCGCGGCTTGCACAGACAGCGGACGGTACGCATCCCAAATCTTGATTCTGTAACCGTCAGCCATTGCAAGCTTTTGCGCTTTCATGAGCGCCTTTGCTGCGTCAATGTTAATTAAACACAAATCGTGCTCATACTGCACCATGCCTGTTATATTGTCGGCAGTTGCATTTTTGAGGTCGATAACAAAGCTCGGATCCACTTGTTTAAGCTCAATGAGCCCAGCATACGCGTAAACCTCGTCAAGTGACTTAGGCAGCGACGGTTGCTCAGCGAATTGCGTCACCGGAGTCGGGCTAGGGTCTGCATTCGACTGATTAGATGAATTGCAAGCACTAAGTGTGGTCACAAGGAGCGTCAAACCGAGTATATACATCACCAGTTTATGGAAACTATTATTAATTATAAGTAACACCGCCTTTTTTTAAGGTACTGAATCGGTATTGAAAACGTGTTTTTCATATGCCAGTCCTTTTTTGTACCTGCCGCTAATATCTTAATGCTATAACATCCTTGAAAAATGTTCTACAGCTTTGACAAAATCAGCAATTGTTTTATCTACATCACCATGCTCACCCCCAAGGCTAATAAACCCAAAACCCATTGACTCAGTTTATTCATGCTGAGTTTTCCTATAAACACAGATTTCTTTTTCTAATGTCTCTGATTCAGAGATATCAACCAAATCCTCTGGTTACTTAATTTGTACCGTGGAATCAAATTCTTTTTCTTCATTGTTCTGTATTCTATAATCAATTTCGAGATTAAACGTTTGTCCTTTTTCAAATTTGAAGTTGTCTCGACCATTTTCATTATTTAGCTCAGAGATATACAAATCGAAATCTGTTAGCCCATCTACTCGATATCCATTGTCGGCCTGTGGTAATATAGGGTTGCCCTTATCGTCGAAAACTGCCATTATGTAGCCGGTTATTGGAAGATTTTTATTGTATAACCATCCCCATTTTAATGACTTACCAAATTCAGAATGCCGAATCCATATGGATTTTATTGCTGATGGTTGATTGAATGGAACAGTTATATGAAAATGCCCATCAGGGTTACCATCAAGTTTTAAGTCATTTGGGCTTAAATTATCCACATCTACTCCTATCCACTTAAACGAGACAGTTGTCAATTGTGTTGGATTAGTTGATGCTAATTGTACTTGCGAAGTTGATGTTTGTGCCTGAGGTGGTTGATTCTGAGTATTGGTTGGAGTTGTGCTTTGGGGTTTCGCAGTTCCACATCCTAATAGTGTAAAAACTATAATCATATGTACAAGAATTTTTGCGAATTTCATCAGATTCACCTCTATTTATCATTCACTTATATGATAGTAAAAATAGTCTCTCACTCTGCTCATAACTGGCATAATTCGATAAGTAAGCCTATTGGATGATCATTCTTTACGTAGCTCCAATCAGTTCCGCTTTCATTCGCACTACAACCTTCCCCATCTTCGTATGATCTGGCAACCATTAAGATATGTGTTTTACCTAAGCAAATGACCACCTTTTGTAAGTCTTTTCCTTTAGGCTTTGTGTTTTTAAGGCCATTACCATAGGTTTGTCATCACATAGTATCAAATAGAAATCTAATACAAGACATTTCCTCTTTTTCTAACATCGATTAAGGAAGACTTGCCTACTCGAGTAAAGCTTTTTTCTGCTCAAGCCTTTGAGTTTGGAATTCATCTAACTTTCCAGCATCTTGGGCAATGGTTCCATAGGTTTTACCGGCTGCTCGTTCTGCCGTAACTTGTTCTACTAAATTGCCTGTTAAGCGGATACAATGCCCGCCGGTGTCGTTACGCCTGTTAACCTGTTAATAGGAAGCTTTTATTTTTTATACCCCCCCGACTCTTCTTTTGATAAGACGGGGGTTTTTCGCTTATTTGGTCTTTGTTATTACGGGGTCGGAGGCGGAGTTGGTGGAGGGGGCGCAGGTGGCAACGGTGCGAATTAACTTCAACGATAACTCCCTTAGTCACTACTTTGCCTCCGACAGGGTTTTGTTCAATAGCAAGCCCACTATCACTAAAGTTGAAATGCAATTCCGACTTGCTTACCGTTTCTCCAACCTGTCGCATCGTCATTCCGATAAGATTAGGAACAACAACCTCGTTAGCTAGTGGTTGACGCTCAAGGATGTTAGGTCTAACAGGAACATCGTTTTCGGTGACTGCAATGGTGCTTTTTACATCAATAGAAAAAGGAACATCAAATTCTTCATTCGTTTTTACCTTCCTGCTAAAAAGGTTTAATCTACTTCAACTAAATCAGATGAGTTAATTCTTCTATGGTCCATAAGACAAAAAAACTGCTTGCTTCCCTTTCAATTAGCTCATACCCTATGCTAAATCTTTTTTAATTTAAATACATAATAATAAACAAAATTTCTTTTGTGAAAAAAACTCCATTCCGTTTTAAAGTGTTCTTTTAATGCCATGTTTTTATATGCTGAATCTATTTCTTCAAAGGTTAGTTTATCTGGGCAATTCGTTTTGTAAAATTGTCTTCTTTTTTCTAATTGTATATCATTAAACAAATATGGATATTCGGCTTTCGTGTCTTCGTTTATTTTGGGTATAACATTAATAATAATTATGGCATTCTCGTCACACAAGGTAACCATCTTAGGAAAAAGAGAGAAATGCTCACAGTAATCTCCATAAGTTGACATAGGATTATCTATAACAATTAAGCTATACTTTTTATTACATCTTTCTACTTCCATATATGAGTCTACAATTTTTACAGTAGCAAAGGGAAAATTTCTTTTCAAAGATGCTTTACAACTCGAATCTATTTCCCATACCTCTAAAGATTTCACCTTATATCCATAATCTAATGTATGCCACTCTCCTGTTTTTCCGAAAACCTCCAATGCATTTAACTCACGTAAATTAATATTATTACTTTGTAGCCTAGTGAGTACTTCTTCCATAGGTCTTGATTTCTTTAACGTGTATACTCTGTATTTTATGTTTGGTGGCATTTTATACCAGATGTTCTTAATTTGCTCTTTTAAATCAAACATACATGTCACTCATTTCTAAAAAATCAATAGTATATTCTTTCCAGCTGTAACAGCCTCTAATATTTTGCCTAACTGCATAATGAATTGATAAGATGGGGGTTTTCGCTTATTTGGTCTTTGTTATTACGGGGTCGGAGGTGGAGTTGATGGAGGGGACGCAGGTGGCAACGGTGCGAATTTAACTTCAACGATAGTTCCCTTGGCCACGACCTTGCCTCCGACTGGATTTTGTTCAATAGCAAGCCCACTACCATTAAAGTTGAAATGCAATTCCGACTTGCTTACCGTTTCTCCAACCTGTCGCATCGTCATTCCGATAAGATTAGGAACCACAACTTCGTTAGCTAGTGGTGGACGCTCAGGGACGGTCGGTGACGTAACAGGTCTAACAGGAACATCGTTTTCGGTAACTGCTATGGTGCTTTTTGCATCATTAGAAAAAGGAACATCAAATTCTTCAAGAGCTCCTTGTATAATTATTTTAGCAACAGGACTACATAGTGGTCCACCCTCATATTCCACACCCTTAGGACTATCCGCAATCACTAACACTGCAATTTTTGGGTTATCAACTGGGGCAAAGGCTTCGAACGATGCTATAAACGCATTAGGATAATAATTACGAGTTACAGGGTCAATTTTTTGGGCAGTTCCTGATTTCCCACCCACTCTAATCCCTGGGATGATCGTTAATTTTCCCGTTCCGTTGATAACAACGCTTTCCATATAGCGCAGGCGGCCGCCTTAGTTGCACTTATGCTTCCAGAAAGTATTTAACGAAAAGTTCATACTTTCTGACCTAGTATAAAATAAGACTCCATTTTAAGGAGTCTTATTGTGGCAAGGAAGTTTAAGTAACACCTCCAGCCTATACCAGACTGCCAATTGCTCGAACTGTACCTGTTATTTCCTAGATAGTTAAGTATAGTATAGTGTTGTTATTTTACGAACACGTCACAGATTTTTAACATTTTTGTTAAAGTAGAAATGATTCTTGAAAAATCAAAAGAGAAGGCTAGCAAATTCGCCGGTCTTCTCTTTGTTTATAACTTAGTTGAGCCGCACATGGTTAAATTAAGCATGTTCAGCAGATGGTAAGTAAATGGTGAAAACGGCTCCCTGGCCAGGTTCACTTTCAACTGATACTTTTCCGTCATGCATTTCAATGATTTTTTTAACTATAGAAAGTCCTAAGCCCGTGCCAGTTCCACGCCTCGATCTAGATTTATCGACTTTGTAAAACCTTTCCCAAATATTTACGAGGTCTTCCCGGGGAATACCGGGTCCAGCATTTTTCACGGCTATAAAAGCATACATATTCTTTATACCCAACGTTACACCTACTGAACCGCCCGTTTCCGAATGTTTAATGGCATTGTCTAATAAATTAGTAAGCACCTGTTTGAGGCGATCAATGTTTCCCCATACGATAATAGTTTGCTCTGGCACAGTTAGCGTTAATTTAATTTCTTTAGAATTAGCCATATGTCTTAGTCGCTCAACGGTGATTTGAACAAGCTTATTCAATACTACATATTCCATTTCATCAAAGGTTTTAGCGACTTCCATCCCTTTTAAGTCGAGTAACTCATCTACAAGGCGTCTGAGACGCTCGGATTCGTCAATAATGTTATTGAGATAGATTTGCTCCTGTTCCTTCGACTTAACTAGCCCGTCCAGCACTGCTTCAGAAAAGCCCTGAATAACCGTTAAGGGCGTGCGCAACTCATGGGAAACATCAGAAAGTAGTTCCTGCCTTAATCTATCAAGTCTCTCTATAGCCTCAATTTTGTCGCTGAGCTGAGTTGACATGCGATTAAACGAGCGGGCAAGACACCCCACTTCATCTTCGGAGGTAACCTCAATTTGCCTACCGAACTCACCTTCTGCAATTTGGCGTGCTGTTTCTTCCATTTTAATGAGGGGTCGGATCATCTTTCGGGATACAAGCATACTTAACGCTGTAGCTAAAAAGATCCCTATCAACGTTCCTATCAGAGCAATTCCCCAAATGTTGTTAACATGATGCTTCATGCTTTCCAGAGGACTGAATATAACCACCAAACCAATAATCTGCTTATCCTTTTTTAAAGGAACAGCCACAAGAAACATCTCTTCATTGAACCCCGTGACCTTGCCGGAGAAAACGACATTTTCACCACCGAGGACTCTCTCTTTAAAACCAGGCTCTAAAAGCAAACTGCTCATCGACTGATCATTGGCCAGTTGACCATACAAAATGTTTCCATCTGTATCCATGATTGCGGTATTAGCACTTAATACATTAGCTAAGACAGCCAACCTTTCGTTGATAGCGATCCTCTCTGTGTTTTCATATTTATTGAAAACTCTTACGACTTCTTCCGCCTCATTTATGAATAATTGCGCGTGTTGATTATAGATTACGGATTTGATCTGCTGTGCTTGTATCACTACTGAAAACAGAAAAACTACTAGTACTATAAGCACAATTGCCAACCAAAGCTTGCTTACTAAGCTATTTCTTATTGACCACTTAATTCGAATTTGTAACCCACCCCTCTAACGGTCTGAATAATGTCATTATAACCAAGCTGATTTTCAAGCTTAGATCTCAAGCGATTGATGTGGGTGTCAACGGTGCGGGAATCTCCGCAGTAATCGTATTCCCAGACCATATTGAGTAACTGATCTCGACTGTAGATTTGCCCGGGTCGCTTTGCTAAGCAATGCAACAGGTCAAATTCTTTAGCCGTTAAGTTTACCTTTAATCCACCAAGTTCGACTTCCCGAGTAATCTGATTGATCTTTAGACCAGGATAAGAAATGATATGTTCTTTACTTTGTCCTCCTTCCAACCTTCTTAGGACTGCCTTGACCCGGGCACTAAGTTCACGCGGACTAAACGGTTTAACGACATAATCATCCGCCCCTAAATCAAATCCTAACACCCGATCATTCTCTTCCCCCTTGGCTGTTAGCATAATAATGGGAATCTTGGTTTCCTTTCTCAGTATCTTACAAACGGTCCAACCGTCTAATCCGGGCATCATTAGATCGAGAATGATAAGATCTAGATTATCTTTCCGAACCATCTCTAACGCACTGTTTCCATCCTCTGCCTGGTAAACGTCAAACCCATCCGCTTCAAGGTAGATACGCACTATTTCCCGAATCCGATCGTCATCGTCTGCTATTAGAACCTTATTACTCAATCTAGTTTCCCCCCTCAATTCTTAACTTATTGGAACAATTCTAAGTTAATTGCTTCAGCTTCATTTTATTGTACATTAAGAGAACTACATCAAGTTAACAGATTTTTAACATTTTTGTTAAAAACCCGTTTGAGTCTGATAACAATAGTGTACCATGGAGAGATTATTGCTCATGGAGAGAGTGGCTTTGTGTTTCAATCAAGCAAAGATCCACTTCTGTTGATAAATCTGAAAAGAAGATATACAGCTCGAATGAATAAATCAATTGCTATAGAAATCCATACTCCGGCAATCCCCATTCCTAATCTCAAACCAAAAATGTAGACTCCCAGAACACGAATAAAAAACATTCCAATTGCAGTACTATACATTGGGCTCTTAGTATCGCCTGCTCCCTGTAAAGCACCTGCCAATACTAAACTTAAGGCTAGTGCGGGTTGTGCAAAAGCATCAATTCTGAGTGCTGTGGCAACCATATCAATGACATTTTCTTCCTGTGTAAACCAAGTTGCAAACCAAGGACTGAAGAAAAATAAAATCACCCCAAAAAACGACATAACGATAACCGCGATAGCAGAGGTCCACAGTCCGTATGAACGAGCCTCTTTAACTCTATTTGCTCCTAAGTTCTGCCCGACTAATATAGTTGCTGCAATCGCTAAACCATACCCCGGCATAAACGAAAAAACTTCAATATTGCCCGCGATTATGTGAGCAGCATAGGTTTCAGTTCCAATCCGAATAATCAATCCAAAATATAGGACCTGTCCAAGACGCATAATTAGCCGTTCTGCGGCAGCCGGAGCAGATAGCTTTAGAATTGGCAACGTATAGCTGTTCCGCTCCAGACGGAGGCTCCTTAAAAAAGAAAATGCAATTCTTGATTGTGCGATGAAGTAATACAGAGCAAGTGTACCTGTTATACGAGCAATTACTGTTGCCAAGGCTGCTCCTTCTATCCCAAAGCCATCGAACTTCCATAAACCAAAAATCAGGATATAAACTAGGCCAACATGAAGAATATTGATCCATAAGCTTACTTTCATAGGAGTTTTGGTATCCCCGTAGGCTCGCAAGATATTGCCAAACATAAGCATGAGTGAAATAAATACCGAAGGGATGGCAACTATGCGGAAATATTTAACTCCATCGACCAGTACCCTTGGTTCTGCCCCCATAAGCCTTAGTAAGGGTTCGGCAAAAATCAATGCTACCATTCCAAAGATCAAGCCTATATATACAGAGAACATGGTTGATTGCCTTGCTACATCCCGTGCTTTATCGAATTCTCCTGCACCTACGGCCCGAGCAATTAAAGCAGACGTTCCTATTCCTAGCGCCATAAATATAGCAATATACACAGCTAGAATCGCATTAGCTACACCCACTGCAGTAACCTCAATTAACCCCAATTTGGAAACGAATAAGATATCGACAAACCCAACAATGGCCTGCAAGATATTTTCTATCATGGCAGGAATAGCTAAAGTTAAAATGACACGTATTTTTCTTTTAACGGATAAATCTTGGTTAATTATTAAGTCAGATGACATGATGATCTTTCCCTTCACCGCATATAATGGTCAAGCGCTTTATTGAGGTCAAGTAATACTTGTTCTTCGTTCCCGTCGTGAACAGCAGCTACTACACAGTTTTCTAAATGATCTTTGAGCAAGAGTTTAGCTGCGTTATCTAATGCTTTCCTTACAGCAGCAAATTGCAGTAAAATATCCGGACAATCTCGTCCGTCAACTGTCATTTGCTTTATGGCTCGGATATGCCCCTCTATCCGGGAAAGCCGATTTACAACCTGATGTTGGTGCTTATGCTTGTGATTCATTATAATTCCTCCTAAAAGTGCCCTACACAAATATTTTATCCCCCCCAGGGGGATAAAGTCAACACAAAGGTGTACTCTATGAAGAGGCAGTCCCTTTTATGATTTTCTACTCATTTAACTCTAATTATTTTCGTCTCTGATATCCAACATGATATAGTATAATTCTTACCACTTTGTTTAGCCCTTAAGAGAGCTTGGTCAGAAGCCACAATAAAATCGTGAATACTCTGCCCATTTTTGGGATAGCTTGAACCACCTAAGAACAATCATGGTTGCACTCTACCCATTGAACTGCCGTCCGAGTTCTGTTCTTAGTTCACCTCTCAAACTGTTTCTTATTATATAAGGTAATTAGTGTTTCACAAACATAGTTAAGCTAGTTGCGAATGTTTAAATCGGATCGCTATGCTAGCACGTAACATAAAATAATATTTTTTGATAAATATAATCCTGAAAGGAACTAGCATCTATGTCTTCACAATTTTTTGCAGACTCTATAAATTATTGGGGTGCGTATGGAATTATTGCAAGCTTATTCATAAGTATTCTTATTGCTATTGCTGGAATTATTCCTTCAATTTTTGTCACAGGTGCAAATGTTATTGTATTTGGTCCTGTTAATGGCTTTATTATCTCCTGGGTCGGAGAGGTAATTGGTGCTTTGGTTTCGTTCTACCTTTACAGATTGGGCTTTAAAAAGAGATTTGAACGCTTGGGTGGAAAATACAATATGCTAGATAGGATTGTCTCTGCAAAGGGATTTGAAATTACCGTACTACTTTTTCAAACAAGGCTTTTGCCTTTTATACCTTCAGGTTTTGTAACGTTAGCAGGTGCAATAAGTAATATAAACATGTTACATTTTTTAATTGCCACTGCCCTTGGAAAACTTCCCTCTATTGCTCTTGAGGCTTTAGTAAGCTTTGATGTTATAAATATCAATACGAACTGGATAAGGTTAGCAATTACTATCTTTGCGGTCGGAACTATGTTCTTCTTATTAAGAAAAATAAATTCAGGGACTCGATAACAAAGTCTAATCGATTGTCCAATTTAATTTTTAACTCTACTGCATGATGAACTCTCCTCTTTCGGTTCTGGGGTAGGCCAACGAAATGACTTAAAACCCACGCTAAGACAATATATGGTAACAATAAGCCGACTTTCCAACGCTAAGGAAAAGTCGGCTATTGTTTAAAAACGATGGTATTTTATTTTTTTTGCAACAGACTTGCAAAGCAGACGGCTCTATTACCGTAGTAAACGTAGGCCGCTGAGGATAACAAGGATAGTACTTCCTTCGTGCCCGATGACTCCTACCGGGAGATTAATGTTCCCGAAAAAATTAGACAGGACCAGCACGAGAATGACGGCAATGGCAAAGGTAACATTTTGTTTAACCACCCTAGTCGTGCGACGACCTAAGGTAATGGCATAAGCGACCTTAGAAATATCATCCGCCATCAGAACCACATTAGCCGTTTCCAGCGCTACATCCGTTCCGGCAGCACCCATCGCGATGCCCACAGAAGAAACCGCCAAGGCCGGTGCATCGTTCACGCCGTCTCCGACCATCGCAACTTTTCCGTGCTCCCCTAATTTCTTTATAATGTCTACTTTATGTTGGGGCAGCAATTCTGAATAGACTTCGTCGACGCCTACCTGCTCACCCATTATTTGCGCAGTTGTAGAGCTGTCGCCGGTCAACATCACAACCTTAATCCCCATTTGTTTTAGTCTTCTGATCGATTCCTTTGCTTGTGGTCGCAGGGTATCTTGTACCGCTAAAACACCGATTCGTTCGTCTCCCACTTGAACAAAGATCACCGTATTCCCTTGCTTTTCAAGTTTCTGGACAGCCTTCATTTCCTCATCCGACAATTTTTGTCCTTCGGTCAAATCTAGTTTTCCGATTCGATATTCCTGACCGTCCACGATGCCACGCACCCCAAGTCCAGGCACAGCTTCCAGCTTTGATGCCGAGCGAAGTTGAATATTCTTCTCGTTTGCTTTATGGATGATTGCCTTAGCAATAGGGTGTTCTGACCACGTTTCTAGGGAGGCTGCGATGCCTAAGACCTCATTTTCAGTGTAGTTCCCGTAAGGTATCACCTGAGTAATTTTCGGTATTCCCTCGGTGAGAGTCCCGGTTTTGTCAAAAGCGACTACGTTGACATCCCCGATCGCCTCTAGATAGGCGCCGCCTTTAAATAATATGCCATTTCGTGCACCATTGGATATCCCGGATAAAATAGCAGGCATGATCGAGGAAACAAGAGCACAGGGCGAGGCTACGACCAGAAAAATCATCGCTTTGTAAATCGTCTCACTCCAAGACCACCCTAAGACAAAGGGTGGCACGACTAAGATCAAAACCGCACAAGTGACCACAATTTTAGCATAAATACGTTCAAACCGCTCCATGAATAATTGACTAGGGGGTCTTTCACTTTGAGCTTCTTGAACAAGATGAATTATTTTAGCAAGCAAAGTTGCCTCTGCCGGCTTGGTCATTTCGATGACTAAAGCTCCCTGTCCGTTCATGGTTCCAGCAAAAACTTCGTCACCTACAGATTTGTCCATGGGCATCGATTCTCCCGTAATCGAGGCCTGATTCACAGAAGAATATCCCTCACGCACAAGCCCGTCCGCCGCAATCCTTTCTCCCGGTCTCACCAACAAACGGTCGCCTAGCTGCAATTCTTCGACTCGAACTCGCTTTTCCAGGTTTCCTTGTAACACAATAGCCTCTTCCGGGCGTAGTTTCATAATGGCCTTAATTTCATCATTCGTTCGCTCCAGAGTATACCCTTCTAGGGCACCACTTAGGGAAAAAATTAGTATTAAAATAGCCCCGTCTCTCCAAAATCCGATACTAGCTGCACCAATAGCTGCTACGACCATCAACAAATCGACATCGAAATCTTTTTCCTTAATCAGAGTTTGCAGACCTTCCCAGGCTTTCTGATATCCACCTATGGCATAGGCCAAAAGGTAGCATGGGACTTCGAGCTCAGAATGACCATATCTGCCCGAATACCAAGCCAGGATAATAAATCCTAAGCTGAGGGCTGTAACAATCAACCCTTTATGTCGCGACCAAAGTATATTCCAAGATGTTCTCATGTCAATTTCTCCTCTTAACTTATTTCCACATGACGACCTAGCTATGTACCCTAGCCCTCTTATCTTGAATCCATTGAGCCATTAATTGTAGTTATGATGAAATCCTCTTAGTTCTAAAAAGTTTCGACATTGATCTTTTTCAAGATATGCAAAAATTGCTTGATTTCATCGTCACTCAGAGTAGAAGTCATCTGCTCTGTCAGGTGTAAATGGTAGTCATGATGTTCCTCAAAGGCATTCCTTCCTATATCAGTTAAACTGATGAGATTAACGCGCCTATCTTCTTTTGTCAATTCACGACGTGCAAAATTCTTCTTTTCTAAGCGATCCACTGTTACTGTAGTAGTTCCTGTCGTTACCCCCAGTTTCTGAGCCAAAGCCTTCATATTCATTTTTTCATTTTCACCAAGGACCTCTAAGGCATGTGCTTCAGAAACCGTTACCTCACTGGATCGCACGATTGAATTTTCCCAAGAAGAAAACCCATTGAAAAACGCCAAGAGTTCATGGGTCAACTCTTCATTGATCGTCATTAAAATTCCTCCTCCAAAAATAATATGTAGTTCATAATGTTTTAATATAATATTGTTTGATAATCAAATTATATGATAGCAAAAATAATCTTCGCTGACAAGGGGGGTAGCGAAGATTATTGAAAACTTGACCTTCCAGGCAAAAGTCCCTTCGTCCGATTAGAACAAAGGGACTTCTGGTTTTGTCGATGTTATTACATAGCTCCAAAAAGCTGTACTAAATAACCCAACTTACGAAGCATAGTGATTTACGCTACAGGATCACCCCAAGCTTGCAACCCGAAACGCAAAAATCGCATAAATATTTGATAGTAGGATCGAGTTTCTGAAATGGGTTTATTGAAAGAAACGGCCATTAGAACATCTCCTGTTTATATTTCATAATTTTAGCCCTCCAAAAGTTGCTTATAGAGAGAGTCCATAATGATAAAACCAATCTCTATGGTCTTATGATCATCCTCCATAACCTTTCTTAATCCCCTAAATATCGTGTCCAACCCTGCTGCTTCAGGTGGAGGTAATAAGTCATTCATGGTATCGACCGAATCGACAATATCACATATTTGATTCAGAACGGGTTCGTTGATATGGTCATATTCTTTTAAAATAGTGCAAAAGGTACAGCGTCCCCGTTTATGGCTGAGGGTTGCCCCGGGAACATCAAAGGGGATACCGTCAAGGCCTTTGAAATCGATCCCTTTCTTAATGAACTCAAACTCTGCCTTGGGGTCGATAAATTTTACTTAGTCTTGAAGTCAAAACTTCCCCGATTCTTCCCTTCCTTAACCTCCCGGCCTTACGGGATCTCATGAAGCTCTCAGATACCATGCCTTCTGGTCGTCCATGGTTTGGGCAACTGATGGGCATTCCACAGCTCTTTGCCTGCCTTATCCAAGTGAATTATTGGTTGGAGGAAAACAAAATTAGAATTCTTTAGATGTAATGAAATAAAGGCCTGCAAGTAACTACCTTGCGGCCTTTTCCTTATGATCAAACTGCTTCATTTACGTCGTGTACTTCACTGTTTTTACTTTCGCGAGACTTTTTCATGACCTTAACCTTGGTAATTCTATACCCTATAACCTCCATAACTTCAAAGTTAAACCCATTAAAATAAACAATATCTCCCTTGACCGGCTTTCGACCTATCCGTGCAAAAACATATCCCCCTATCGTAGAAACGGTATCTTCCTCGAGTTGAATCTCCAACATTTCTGAGACTTCTTCCAATAATACCCGGCCGTTTAGTATATATTCATTCTCAGCCAGTTTCAGAATGTCAGGCTGTTCTGACTCAAATTCATCATAAATTTCCCCTACCAATTCTTCGAGCATATCCTCAAGCGTGACAAGCCCAGCTGATCCGCCGAATTCGTCCACAATAATTGCCATATGGGTTCGTTGGCTCCGCATTCTCTGTACCAGATGAGAAATCGGCATTCCCTCTGGAACGGCAAGGATATCTCGCTTAATCTGAGAAATATCTTTCGCCCCTGATTGTTCCTGTAACCGAATGATGTCCCGCATATGGACTAAGCCCAGAACATGGTCTTTATCATCATCGCACAACAAATAACGTGTATGTCCGTATTTTTTTACATCCTCTAAAATCTCCTCAAACGTATCTTGTATGAAGACACACACCATATCTTGGCGCGGAATCATCACCTCACTAGCAATGCGGTCCGAAAATTCAAAGACATTATCCAAGAGTTTACCTTCCATTTTATCTAAATAGCCATGCTTTTGACTGGCATCTACTAACATTCTCAGCTCTTCTTCGCTATGTGATAAATCAGCCTCATTGGCCGGTTGAATTCTCCAGATATACAAAACAAGGTTAGCTATACTATTAAGCGCCCAGATAACCGGATAAAATACCCAGTAAAAAGCCTTTAAAAAGCCCGCAGTAGCAAGTGCAGTGCTTTCGGCCTTCTGGATTGCAAGTGATTTAGGCACAAGCTCTCCTAGAACAATGTGTAAGAACGAGATAATTAAAAATGCTATTGCCATAGCAATGGTATGAGTATAGATCAAACTCCAACCGCCAAAACCCACAAACAACGGTTCGATAAGGGTCGCAATCGCCGGTTCACCAAGCCAACCTAAGCCCAAGGAAGCTAGCGTAATACCGAGCTGACAGGCAGAAAGGTATGCGTCTAGTTTCGAGGCAACATCAAGTGCGGTTTGCGCTCTTCGTGAACCATTCTCAGCAAGTTCCGCCAAACGCGTTTTACGCACTTTTACCATTGCAAATTCAGCAGCAACAAAAAAACCATTAATTCCGACCAATAAAAAAGCAATTAAAACCTTTATGGCATTCCAGAGCAGACCTTCGATGATTTTTCTCCTCCTTTTATTTCCAGAAGCCGTATATGGTTGTCCTTCCATATTATTTGTAGTTTATTTAGAAGATAATTATACATCATTTTTTGAATTAACGTTAGCGGTCTAGAATGCATAAATACCCATTAACACATTAAATTCTTAAACATGTACCGTTTTTAAATCCATCCTTAAAAAATGCCATTTAAATATCCCCCCCTTTTTCTATGTCGTCACTGCTTAAAGCGGCGCTGATGGCTCCAGCGCATGTTTTACAATATGGACACGAATTCTTCCTTGGCAATTGAGCTTAAGATTGAGAGCATTAGCTCGCTCTCGGCGTGTAAGGTGTTGATATGTAATCCCAAAAAAGGAGGACTAAATGCTTGTGTTTTTCACTCCAAAACCGAACCTTTCTTGTTAAACAGTAGCGATTATATTGAGGCTTTACTCGTAACGTAAAGCCTCAATGGGATTCATCCCCGCAGCCGTCCGAGCCGGAATCACGCCAAACATTATCCCTATCATAGCCGAGAATCCAAAGGCTATAAAAATTGACGTGGGTGAAATACCTACAGAAATTTTCATAGCCTTCCCGACCAGATTAGAGCCTCCCCAACCAAGGAACATGCCGACGATTCCACCAACCAAACTCAAAACGATAGCTTCGATCAAAAACTGGAGCAAAATGTCCCGTTCTTTCGCCCCTATGGCTTTACGAATCCCGATCTCCCTTGTTCGTTCAGTTACCGAAACGAGCATGATATTCATGATTCCGATCCCCCCCACGAGTAAAGAAATCGCCGCGATCCCCCCTAGCAGCATCGTCATAGTCTGAGTGACTCCTTTCATCGTCGCTAAAATATCGGCTTGGCTCATAATTGTAAAATCATCCGGCTGCCCTGTTTGTAAACGATGCGCTCTTCGCAGGGCTACACTGACTTCGTTTTCCGCAGTCTGCATCAAGTCTGCGGAAACTGCTTCAATGAAAATTTGCTTAACATATTTGTTACCTATTAATCGGGTCTGAGCCGTTGTAATGGGAACTAACACCATATCATCATTGTTACTGGATCCAGACGATCCCTGGCTAGCCAATACCCCGATGACTTGAAAGAGTACATTATCGAGTTTTATAGTCTTACCCACCGCCGACACTTGGTCAGCGCCGAACAAGCTTTGGGCGACAGTTGACCCCAGAACAACAACACGAGCATTACTATCGATATCTCGAGCGGACAAAAAGCGTCCTACCTTCATCGAGGTATTACGAATCTGAGCGTATTTATCTGTCGTTCCGGTCATCGAAGTGGAAGTGTTTTTCGCGCCAAATACTACTTGCACCGCTTTGCCGCTCGCTGGGGCTACCATTTTGACAGCAGGTCCCGCTGCTTGCACTTTGGTTATATCCTCCATGTCCAGAGTATTAGAAGTTCCTAAAGCGCCTGTGACTCCACCGCTATTCGTCTGTCCCGGGGTGACGATAAGTAGATTTGAGCCCAATCCTTTTATCTGTGATGTAATAGAATTTGTAGTACCCTTGCCAATTCCTACCATGGCAATCACCGCTGCAACTCCAATAATAATCCCCAACATGGTGAGAATAGAGCGCAACTTATTAGCACGTAGGGCTCTGAGGGAAACCCGAATCGATTCCAGGAAGTTCACGACGCCACTCCTTTCTCCTGCCGGGCTTGCGGACAAGCTTGTCGGGGATTTTTAACAGATTCATCCCGTTCAATACGACCGTCACGAAAACTGACGACGCGCTCTGTGTATTCAGCAATTTCCGATTCATGGGTCACAATTAAAATGGTGTTTCCAGCACGATGCAGTCTTTGAAAAATAACCATAATCTCCTCGCTCGCCCTACTGTCCAAATTACCCGTCGGTTCGTCAGCTAGAATAATTGCCGGATGAGTGACCAGTGCCCTAGCGATAGCCACCCGCTGCTGTTGTCCACCGGACAACTCCTGCGGTCTGTGCATAGTCCTTTCTCCGAGCCCCACCGACTCAAGAGCCTTAAAAGCTTGCTGGTGTCGTTCCTTACCTCCGATCCCGGCATATAGTAAAGGCAACTCAACATTTTCCAGAGCAGAGGTACGAGGAAGAAGGTTAAAACCCTGAAAGACAAAACCGATCTTGCGGTTGCGAATGTCTGCCAGCTCATTATTTGAAGCTTTGGCAATATTGGAGCCATCCAAAATGTACTCTCCTTCCGTCGTAATATCCAAACAGCCAAGAATATTCATCATGGTCGATTTACCCGAACCGGAAGGACCCATGATCGCCACAAACTCTCCGGCTTGTACCGAGAGATCAACACCCCGTAAAGCTGATATAGTAATATCTCCTGACTGATAATTTTTTTTGATTCCCTTCAATTTGATCAAGTCATTTACCCCTCTCTGCCGGCCACAGTTAAGATTCGGAAAATACTCGTTATTTTCCCCCCACTACATCGTTAAACTGCCCTAACGCTTGCCCGGGGTTCTGTCCGCTCCCTGGAGTAGGAAATCCCGTGGTCTGCTCATCGGGCTCCGCTGGGGAAAGCGTTCCAATCACGATCTCTTGACCCTCGCTCAACCCACTTTTGATCTCCACCGAGGTCCCGTCATCGAGTCCCATTTCAACAGGTGTAAAATCAACCTTTCCGGAAACCTTACTGTCCGAATTGGGGCGCTCCGTCGCTGACACACTAGGAACGAACACACCATTTTGTTTTTCACGACTTTGAAGCGCAACGCTGGGGATAATTAACACATTTTCAGCTTCTCCGACCGTAATACTAACATTGGCGTTCATCCCCGGGTTAAGGATTGGATTCGGTTCGTCCGGAAGAAGCGTAACATTAAATGTGGTGACATTCTGCACCGTTGTTCCCATAGGAGACATCAGAACTACTCTGGCCTTGATAGGTTGGTCCGGAGCAGAATCTAAGCTGACCTCAGCCGTCTGTCCCACTTTTACCTGGGCTATATCGGCTTGATCAATGGCAGCATCGACTTGTGTTTGCGTCCCTCCCGCAGCTAAAGTCATAATTGGCGTCGTGGTCACAGTTTGATAATTCTCCACACTTACTGTAGCAATTACCCCATCATTCGGCGCCATCAGTGTAGCATTGGCTAGATTTGTCTGGGCAATGTCTAAGGTAGCTTTGGCCTGCTCCACAGCGGCCTGGGCGACTAGAAGTTCACCGGCTTTAGGGCCATTCTTAAGCTGATCCATCTGATTTTGGGCTGACGCATAATCAGCTTGGGCTGCAGCCAAAGCCTGCGCTGCCCCGCCGTTCTGGAAATTTTGGGCACTTGTCAATGCCGCCAAGGCCTGATTCAAAGTTGTCTGGGCTTGTTGAATAGTGACAGGGTTGCCGCCAGCCTGGGTCAATGCTAATGCGTCACTGGCTAATAGCACATTTTGTTCAGCAAGCCAAACCTGGTTTGCTAAATAGCCCGGGTCAGCATTTCCTTCTGCCGTTGTTAAAGCCGTTTGAGCCCGGGCTAGGGCTGACTTGGCTTGGGCTTGACTTTGCGGAAATCCCTCTTCTAGTTGTTGTAGTTTTGCTTGGGCACTCAAAAGATTCGCTTGGCTTTGTGCCAAGGTATGCTGAAGGATTGTTGGATCAAGCTGGGCCAAGACATCCCCTTTCTTAACTTCATCCCCAGCCTTGACATTAAGTTCAACAAGTTTTCCGGCCTGCAGAAAGGCAAGCGGTATCGTGTGCGGAAAATTCACCGTACCTGTCCCCGTAATAACCTTGCGTACGTCTCCTTTTTGTACTTTAGCCGTAAGCAATTCAGGCGTTGACGACTTGGCATTAATCTGTCGTGAGGCCCAAAACACACCTCCTAAAACCAAGAGGCCCAAAACTCCCACAGTTAGCCACTTTTTTTTCATGCTTCTTTCATTCCTTTCGCAGAATCCCGATGACTTCTTCACGAGGGTGGACCGAGGGACGAAATTGATGCTTAATGCGCCAATAAACGTTCCAGTTCTCCTTGTAAAACCAGGCTAATTGCTTTTAATACTCTTTTTTCTCAAAAGCCCACGAACTGATCGCAAAAAAGATCAGGGTATATGCCACCAGCAAAGCCAAAACATTTAAGATGTAAGCAATAGGCATCGTTGCCCCTATAAACAGTTTGTACCAGCCTGTGTAAGAGGTAAACAGCATTGGTGAGATGTTTGGAAGAACGATAGAAGCTACAGCAAGGACGATATAGCCAAACACAAACAGCATTACCGTGCTGGAGCTGTTTTTACACAGTTGTGAAACAGTAACAGCAAAAAGAGTGATCGGAAGCATCGGCACAATGGATACTGCATACGCTAAAAGTACTTCTGCGATATTCGATACCCCTATGCCGTTAAACACAATACTGTAAACCAGACTTATCACAAGGCAAATCAACAATACTAAGATAGTATATAGAACAATTGCCAGCATTTTCGAAGTTAGAATACTGATTCGACTGACGGGTCTTGTAATGGTTGCCTTGATAGAACCATTCTCCTGCTCTGCGGTAAACAGGTCTGCTGCTGCCATAGCAATCATAAGAGGCAGTATGAATTCGGTTGCCAATGATAAGACTGTAAGCGGCGTATTAATCGATGAGAGCCCAATAAAACCTATTTTGAATCCTCCAAGCGAACAGATTGCAATACTGAGAAGACATGTTAATAAAAGAAAAACTTGATATTTTTTTCGGCTGAGCACTTTAACTGTTTCGTTCAGTACACCTGCTTTGATCGCTTTCATAGGGGTTTCTCCTTCCCACTTCCGATAGTTTCAAGAAAGTAGTTTTCAAGCGTTCTGCTTCGCTCTATCACTTCCTCCATTGTGGCTGTTTTCAGTAAGTAGCCATCTTTCATGATGGCGATTTTATTACACATAAGTTCTAATTCATGAGCGAGGTGACTGGAAATTAAGAAGGTAATTCCCTTTGATTTGGCTTGTTTCATGATGATTTCCCGAATGGCAACCATACCTTCAATATCCAAGCCGTTGGCAGGTTCGTCTAAAATAACAAGCTTTGGATTTGACAGCAAAGCTAGAGCCAAACCCAGCCGTTGTTTCATTCCTAAAGAAAATTCTTTGACTTTATCATTTTGGTACTGTAGCAACCCTGTCTGTCTTAATATATCTTCAATTCGGGGTGCTTTTATATCCGAATAGTAGGCTGCTGCATTTTCAAGGTTTTTTTTCGCGCTTAAATATTCATAGACCGCAGGTGCTTCAATTAAGCAGCCAACCTGTTCCAGCGACTTTTCTCCGTCATTTTCGATGCTACTGCCGAATATTTGAACATCACCCTGATCAGCTCTTGACAAGCCTGTGATGATTTTCATGGTGGTCGTTTTTCCAGAACCGTTTGGCCCTAATAAGCCATAAACATCACCCTCCTGAACCTGAAACGAAATCGCCTTGATGCCGCGTCCGTTTCTATAGGTTTTGCTGAGGTTATTTATTTTAAGTACCATGAGTGTATTCCCTCCTAATCATGGAGAGGGTGGCATCAGCCACCCTCTTTGATAGTTTGCAATGACTATCTGCTATGGCGCTGGTCTGCCCGATCAATCGTGGTGACTTCTTTGCCAGTTGTATCGATTGCATCAGTTTTGGTGTTTCCTACATCTGTGATTTTCGCATTTACCATCACAGTTAACTCATGAGTTACACCATTTGCGTCATTACCTGTGATGGCAACAGCAAACTCATTGTCCTTTAGCGTATTTCCATCAACAGTCGCAGTCATTGCGATGGATTTAATATTAACGTTGCTAAGCTTTGGCATTTTATTCATCATTAATTTCATGCTTTCATCATAATCCTGATTAACGTTGTTTTTATCCTCCATACGAGTGCTGTTTTTTTCTGTCATTGCTGAAAATGCGAGTCTTGTAAGTTCCGGAATCTGTGCACCTTCAAGCTTTACACTGATGGTTTGCCCGTCTTTGACAAACTGATTTTTAACGTCGCCAACCAAAGTGTCTGCAAACATTTCAGCGAGTTTTACCATGCTGCTAGATGCTGTAAGGTTTTCGAATTTTTTATCACTCTTGTTTACGCTGTAATATTTGCCATCAGCTTCTTTAATTAAAATCCCGTTGCCTTCGCTGGTTTGAAAAGCTTTGGTCATTCCGTCAACCGTAATGCTATTTTCAGAAGATTTGTTGTCACCGTCAACCTTTTTGATGCTGTTCCTGGAAAGAATAATAACTCCTTCGTCTTTCACCTCAAATTGTGTGGTAATCGTTTTGTTTTCAGTGAGCATTGTGGATTCAACGGCATCCTTAAGGCTCGCATATCCTGAACCCGTATTTGCGAATGTAGTTGCGCTGAAGGACAAAAGTAAACATCCTGCTACTGCCGAAACCGCCATTGTTTTGAAGCCCTTTTTTTTCATTTGAATATTCTCCTTTTTGTTTGAAGTCTGTATGTTTAACAGCTTAGTTTTATTGTATAGGAGAGAGATAACTTCCCAATAAAGAGGAGATAAACAAATAATAAACTCTTTGTAGATGACTAATAAAATAGAGCATAGAAAAACTCATTGCCAAAATTGCAATGAGTTTTTTAGTTGACAGATAGTAAAATCTGTTAAGTGTTAAGTGTTAAGTGTTAAGTGTCAAATCTTAAACCGATAACCCGCGCCCCATACAGTTTCAATATAGCTGGGATTACTACTGTCCTCTTCAATTTTTTCTCTTAACCGGTTAATGTGAACAATGACCGTGGCAACATCCCCCATCGCCTCCAGCCCCCAGATGCGGTTAAATAAATTATCCTTGGTAAAAACAATATTTGGATTCGTCGCTAAAAATAGGAGCAGCTCAAACTCCTTGCTGGTAAGCCTTATTTCCTCGTCACCCACATAAACACGCCATGCTTGTGGCAGAATTCTTAGTTTACCAACAATAATCTCCTGCATTGACATCGGTTTATCTACAGACGTCAATCTATCATATCGAGATAAATGAGCATTCACTCTTGCTACAAGCTCTGCTGGATCAAAAGGCTTTACAATATAATCATCTGCTCCCAATCCCAGCCCTCTTATTTTGTCGATGGATTCTTTTTTAGCAGTTACCATCAAGATTGGAATCTCTCTTTTTTTTCTGATTTCTCGGCACAATTCAAAGCCATTCTTATGGGGCAGCATTAAATCAAGCAGAATTAAATCAAAATTCTTGCTGCAAGCGAGCTTCAGCCCCATATCTCCATCGGTTGCAATTTCTATTTCAAACCCGTTAATTTCGAGATAATCTCTTTCAAGCTCGGCGATCGCTTGATCATCTTCAATAATTAAAATACGTTTCACTTTATTCCTCCTCTGCGACAGGTAATTTTATAATAATGGCAAGACCATTTTTGTTTTGAGCGGTAATGGTGCCATTATGCGCTTTTACAATCCGTTCGGCAATAGACAGACCCAAGCCACTGCTTTCAGTGGGATTGGTACGAGAGGCATCACCCCGATAAAAACTATTAAATAAGTTGGGCAGGATTTCTTCCGGAACGCCCTGCCCGTCATCACGAATCTCAAGCACAATCTCCTCACCTTTCCTGCTTGCCTCGAAGTCCACATGGCAAATATCCAAAGGTTTGTATTTTGCACTGTTTTCTAAAATATTGATAAACACGCGGTTCATCTGATCAGAATCAATTTTCACGACCGTATCGGGTGAGCAACTATTGTGATAGGCTATTTTCAGCCCGTTTCTTTCAAAGTCCTCTGTTATTTGGTTTATAAACTCATCTAAATATTGTTTGCAATTAACTTTTTCAAAATAGAAAGGGAGATGTCCTGTATCCAGTTTTGAAAAAAGAAACAGCGTATCGACTAAAACATCCATTTCACAGGCCTTGCTGTAAATAATATCACGATACCGCTGTTGTTTTTCCGGTGTATTGGCAACACCGTCCTTCAGTCCCTTTACATATCCTTTAATAGCTGTCAAGGGCGTTCTTAAATCGTGCGATATTCCTGCAACAAGTTCCTTGCGATCTTCTTCATATTTAAGTTGCGCCTGAATTGATTGATGCAATCTAGCCCTCATTTCATCAAAATTAGAAATAGCCGTCCCAAATTCATCCTTGCTATCATACTTTATCTCAAAATCGAGATTTCCGTTTTTAATTTGTTCCGCTCCGTAGCTCAGCAAGTCTAGCGGAACAATAATTTTTTTTGATGTTTTTGCGGAAATAACGCCATTTGTCACCACAATAATGATGATTGCTAAAACAAAGATAATTGTGGCATAGGTGCCCATAGCCGTCATACGTGTCTCCAAATCAATGAGATTCATCATATAGTTTGGATTAATAGCCGTAACCGTGAATATGTTGCTATCTTTTTGAAAGCTGTCACGGATCAGCAATACAGAGCCTGACTGCACTGTAAAGGATTTCGGCATAGAGATATTTTCACCGCCCATGTCGGCTGCAAGCTTCTTAACTTCATTTGTGAAATTGGAAGCGACAATCTCATTATCACGGGTGATTGCACTATAAATACCATCTTCCAATAGTTGGTTTTGAAGCTCTGACTGCAACTCATCTAAGCCGTTTATCGTTTGTGAGTATTGCATACGATTAGAAAACTCTGCAATCAAACTCTGCGCCACTATAGGGTTTTTTTCGCCATAACCCCATGGTCCTTTAGGTATTTCATATGTTTTTGTATATGACAAACGTAAAATTCCTGAAACAATCATAATCAAAATAACAGGAATGATAATCATAAGAACATTCGATATTAAAATTCGTTTTTTTATTAACAAAAATGTTCACTTCTCCCTTATGAACTACTGATAATTATTAGTTATTATAAAATACGACACATACACTAATATAAACAATTTCTAAAATATATCTAAACAATTTCTAAAATATTTCTAAACACAGTCAGTAGTGTGTATGAAAGTATCAAATAGATTGAGTTAAGATGTGAAATTTTATGTAGTGCGTAGTGTTTGGGCAGTTTTCTTAGAACTATTCAGTTAAGGTTTCAGCGGAATAATACTGAACGCCTATTACTCTTGCTAACAACATGCATAGTCCCTAGCGTATTGTTACATCGTTATTTGGTTTCCTACCAAGTAATTTTTCTAAATCCGCTGTGGTTCGTTTAGCTAAGCCGAGTTTTGCTCCTTGAAATAAAGTCTATCCTGTGTATGATTAACTCATCTGCTTATGGATTTTTATGGTATATAAAGAACTTATTAACAATAATATAAATCATTAGCCATAGTAATATTGGAAGGTGATCTATATTTACATTTCCAAACCAGTCTCGAATATGAAGTTTTACCCACTGCTTGCGGGAAGCATATTTTTTATTATCCTGGGATCTAAAATAGTCTCGAATAACGATGTTTTGGAGCAGACTGCCAATGTAGCCACGTTAGCGTTAAGTGTCATATTACAAGCTTTACCCTTTATACTCATAGGGGTTTTTACATCTTCCCTAATTCGTTATCTAGTAAAGGATGATTGGATTGCCAAATTTGCTCCCAAGAATGCAGTGGGGGGAGTGATAACTGGTTCACTCTTAGGATTGTTCATACCAGTATGTGACTGTGGCGTATTACCGGTTGCTCGTGGTTTATTTCGCAAAGGAGTTTCAATGCACACTGCCTTGGCTTATTTGCTCACTGCCCCGGTTATTAACCCTGTCGTAATTATAGCAACAGCAATGGCCTTTCAATGGAATTGGCATATCGTGAGCTTACGTGTTTTTAATACAATCATAGTGGGAGCAACTACAGCTTTATTAGCAGGTTCCTTGTTCAGTAGCAGGGCTTTTACTAATGCTGAATGGCACCAACACCAATACGAACATGAAAACTCCAAGGTTTCCCTACACCAATTGCTAATACATGCTGGAGACGAATTCTTTGATGTGGGACGGTACTTGATTATTAGTGCATTCCTTGCTGCTGCTATACAGATTTGGGTCCCTAAGGGAATTTTGCTTCAGGCAACCAGTAATCCTTTTATGGCTGCAGGAGCCATGATGGTATTAGCTATAGCTATGTCACTTTGTTCAGATGCAGATGCATTTGTGGCTAGAGTTCTAGCAAATCAGTTTCCATTAGGTTCTGTGATGGCCTTTCTAGTTATAGGTCAGATCATAGATTTACGTAATATTATTTTATTTACTAAGAATTTTCGACTATCTCTATTTTTGTTCCTTGCGGCTACCTCAATAGGTTTGACCTATGTGTTAAGTTTAAGTATTGATTTTGGTCTATGGAAACATCTGTTTTAATCCAGTAGTCTTTTAGCCCATAACAAGGTAGTTGTATAGGAGGTCATTATGAAAATTCAAAAGAGTTTTGCTTTAGTTCAAGGCTTAATTTTGATCTGCTTTTCTTTAATGGTCGTTCATTTAATCCAGAACGGAACGATTGTACTGTACATTAGCTCAAAGGTAATTTGGTTATCTAAATTCTCGGCAATACTTCTTGTCATCATTGCAATAGCTAAGCTGGTACCGATTCATCACAATCATAGTGTAGCTCATAACTGTTGTGGCCACGACCATGCTTGTGATTCAGGTCATCATAATCATTCTCATAAAACTAATGAACTACTGCAAATAGCAATTTTTGTTATTCCGCTAATTCTCGGATTTGGCATGCAGCCCCGTGTTCTTGCTTCAACAGCCCTTGCCAATAGTATTAATACAGCCGGACCGGTTCCTTTTTATGCTATGCGCATTCCTAGATCAGATAAGTTTATTAGTGTAGTGCAGTGGCCGAGTTGGCTTTCCTCTGTTAAAAAAGATGTAGGTAGCTCAACGGTGGCCAATGGTACGAAAAGTGTATCAGCCGATATGCGAAACAAGTCTAGCTCTCAAAACAAGCTAAACTCGGTAATACCCTTAACCCCCAATTCGCTTAATTCTATTGCGAAAGAAACAGATCTGATGCAATTATACCTTAACATAGATGACCACTCCGAACAGGTATATAATCAACACTGGAAGTTAACGGGTTTTGTTTATAAAGACCCTAAATTAGCAAAAAATCAATTTGTAATCTCTCGTTTTGTGATTACATGTTGTATCGTCGATGCTACTCCAATAGGAATTATTGTTGAAAGCCCCGATGCTCCTAATCTCAAAGCTGATAATTGGGTTGAAGTTGAAGGGATATTGCAAAAGCGTATTATTGGTGGAGCAGATGAAATCAAATCGGTACATAATTTCCACGAAACGGATGAGGGAGTCCCCTATTTGGTCGTTACCAGTTGCAAAAAAGTAACAACTCCAAAAGACCCTTATTTAGATCCCCCAATGCAATGATCCTAAGTATAAATGTGGAATAAAATGAGGAGGGCCTCATAATTATTTATATCAAAATCACTTAGCTTGATTCCAATAAGCATTATCCCACCGGTAAACATCATCACCAAAGTTTTAGGAGATAAAGGATGGGCTGACAATAGCTCCCGCAAAGCCAAAGGTCCGCCACGGACGGCGCACCTCCCGGACAATCCTATTCCAAATTGTTTCCCTTATTAACAAATTTAACGAATAAATTTATCTAGCGCTCCTTCCAAGTCGGCTAGAACCTTCTCCTTATTTCCTGATTCCACTCCTTCTACAACACATTCACGTAAATGATCTTTCAAAATTAATTTTCCGACATTATCCAACGCCGAACGAGCGGCTGCAATTTGAATAAGTAGATCTCCGCAATCTCGATCATGCCCTGCCATTTCTTTGATCGCGCGAACATGACCTTCTATACGAGCCAATCGATTGATGACACTTTTATGCTGTTTATGATGCGACCCCATTTGCCAACCTCCAAACGAATATAATTACATGGTATGTCATCTCGGAAATACCTCTGTACTTATTATATCAAATTAAAGATTAGGAAGCTCAATTTCCAGCTGTCATTTGTTCAAAGATGAGTAACGTCGATTTATCCAAAAAAGTACTCGATAACCATGGTAAGACAGGTCACTTAGGGCAAGATGAAATGATCGGAAGAAAGAAATTGTGTTACAACTTTATATAATCGCTGCAAGGCAAATACCAAAGCATCTGCCGATATACGCTCATTTGCCCTGTGAATCAGACGAATATCCGTCTCAGGAGGCGTGGGGAAGAATCCATAGGAGATAATTCCCTTTGCTCTTAAGTGTCTGCTATCTGTTACCCCCGGGGTAATAAAAGGCAATAGTTCTGTGGTACGACCTTGCTGTCTATTCATTGTTGATACAATGCTACGATACAGCGGTGTATCTATTGGGGAACTACTCGGTTCAACACTGGAAACCACCTTCATATCTGTCACAAATTCAGGTAAAATCAAACGCTGTTTAAAAATCCTTTGTTGCAATTCGGATATTGATTCCCCGGGCAGCACATACATATGGACACGAATGACGGAATAGCTACCATCCAATGGTAGTAGAGGTTCCAGCTCAATTACATTATTAAGTAGGGTGTTGTAATCCAAAGGCAAGTTGGAAAATCGCTTTAATAGGGCTACTTTCCCGCCATAAGGTAATAATGAGCCCAAAGCAGTAGGAATGTTATGAATCCGCAATAAAGCCTTCAGCATGGGATTTATAAGATTGGAATCCTTAGGATAGATTTGACCCTGTTGAGGTTTAAAGTGATGATCGTATGAATTATCGGACCTTATCCTATAATCTAATATCAAATGCCCTTTTTCAGCATATTGGCAGGTATACAAGTCCCGTGTCTTTTGGCGAAATGAAAAGCCTCCTCCTTCGTTTAAGGCATATCGACATTCTTGGAAATCGTCGGTATGTTTCAAGAGCCATTCCACTCCCCATTTGCCTCCTGATTCCTCATCGGCAGTCGCTGCGAAAACAAGTCCCCTCTTCAAAGGGATTTTCTTCCTCTGGATCAGTAAGACAAGCATCAACCAAACAACCACCAGACCTTTACAATCAATGGCGCCCCGGCCCCAAATCTCTCCAGCCGCGTCATCCCCGCTAAAGGGGAGATGGCGCCAATCAGACAGATCCTTGGCTGGAGCAACATCAAGATGAGAGAGCAGAAGCAGTGATTGATTCAACACCTCGCCAGGTTTGTGATAGATAAGAGAACCTTTTCCTGGAATAGGCTCTCTCACTGTGGCCGACAATTCATTGGATTTCAATACAGCCTGAATGTAATGAGCCGCCATGGTTTCCCCATGACGGCCGACTGAGGTATCAATTCGGATCAGTTGCTTTAAATAATGCGTCATTTCTTGCTTCGTATCTTCCCAATCAATATCTGCTATCATAAAAGTGCTGTAATCTCCTTTTCATACGGCAGATTGTGCTTGCTTGGAGGAAAAAGATGTTTCTGATTCGGAATAGTTCAATTTAAAGGTGAGCATCCGTGCTGAGTTCAAGACCACAAAGAGGGAAGCAACGTTATGAACGACAGCCGCTGCAATTGGTGAAAGGTAGCCAGATGTGGCTAGGGTAATCCCCGCAATATTTACACACACTGCAAATACCCAGATGTTCTGCTTAATAATTTTTAAGGCTTGGCGACTTAAACCGAGTGTAAAGGGAACCATTCGTAGATCATCCGCCATTAAGGCCATATCTGCCGATTCAATCGCTACATCTGTTCCAGCTGCCCCCATCGCTATCCCTACATCTGAGAGAGTGAGTGCGGGAGCATCATTAATGCCATCGCCGACCATCGCTACGACTTCTCCCTCTTTTTGTAAGGATCTAATATATTCAAGCTTTTCCTCGGGAAATAAATTCGCCTTGTATTCGGTAATTCCGACTTGCTGGCTGATCGAACGGGCTGTCTTTTCATTGTCGCCAGTGAGCATAATAATCCTCTTTATGCCGGATTTTCTCATTTCTTTAATCGCCTGTACCGCTTGCTCTCGAAGGGCATCAGCGATGGAGATGCCACCGATGACTTCTCCATTTTTCAGCACCAGAAGCGCCGTTCGTCCCTTTTCCTCTTGTGCATCCAAAAATGTCCTAGCCACTTCGCTATCGGGTAGTTGTTCCAACCTACGCCGATTGCTGACCTCAATCGTTGTCCCTTCATACACACAATGAACTCCGCGTCCAAAAACGGAGCTGAATTCCTGTGGATCTGGAATGGACAGCTTCCTCCGCTTCGCTTCATTCATAACCGCGCTGGCCAGTGGGTGTTCCGAGCGCTTTTCGGCAAGAGCTGCTGTAGAAAGGACCTCTTCCTGAGTATACGAGGCAAACGGTTGAATTTCTACGACCTGAGGGCGGCCCACCGTTAATGTCCCCGTTTTGTCTAAACAAATGGTGGTCACTTTGCCCGCTGTCTCAAGGGTAAGGCCGCCTTTGATCAGCGCTCCGCGCTTTGCTGCATTTCCAATACTTGCCACAACGGCTGTAGGTGTTGCCAAGACGAGTGCACACGGGCAAGCAATAACCAGAACAGACATCACCCTCATCAAATCCTGTGAAAATACCCAGACCAAAGCACAGATTCCTAAAATAACCGGGGTAAAATATTTGGCAAATTGATCGGCAGTTCTTTGTGTGCTGCCCTTACTTTCTTGCGCTTCATAAACGACCTTAATAATTTTCCCCAGTGTGGTCTGATTGCCAGTTTTCTCGGTCTGCAATTCAAGGGCCCCGCTCTGATTAATCGTTCCGGCAAAAACCTTTGCTCCGGCTGTCTTTTCCACAGGCAGAGATTCTCCAGTAATCGACGCCTCATCGATAACGGCCTGTCCTGACAAAATAGTCCCATCAACTGGAATCCGTTCACCCGGTTTGACTAAGACTCTATCTCCTACTGTCACTTCTTCCACCGGAATAGAGATATATTCCTCATTCCGCTTCACCCACGCCTCATCCGGGGACAATTGAACCAACTCGCGAACTGCGTTGCGTGTACGATCCAACGTGATATCTTCCAGAAATTCTCCAGCGACCATCATAAACGCGACAATCGCTCCGGCCAAATATTCGCTGACATACGTTGTCCCGATGAGAGCGAATACAATCAGCAAACCTGCTGTGATTTTCCGGGTTTCGATCATTGTCACAAGCGTTGACCAAGTGATAAAACCTCCGCCAAGAATGAGCGGAACAACAGCCAAATCAAGCCCTATCCATTCTTCTTGGCCTGGAACGGCAGCGAATATAATGAAGAACAGTAAAGTCCCAGGGAATAAAAACTTTCGGTATTTCGTAAGTAGGCTAAGATCCTTCATAGCAGATCCCCTCTCTTAAGATTGCATTTTCCAGATCAAGACCCCTACGATAGCGATAGCCACAATAATGCCGGCAAAAATTTTAATGGCAGTGGTATTGTCTTTTTTTGAGCTTTGACTGTGATTATGATCGCTTTTGTGGTCATTGTGTCCCTGGTTCTTCTTTTTTGTCTCATTTAAAATTCCATGATGTCCTTCATGCATAGGTAAAACCTCCTCAAAGTTCCATTATCCCCCCGGGGGGGTTATTTTGGGCAAAAAAATAAATCATTTTTTTACCTTGAAAAAATCTAATAAAAACAGATCCATTTCACTACCCAGATATAGTATAGTATGCCATTGGAATCGTGTCAATCTCACCTAAAAGAAATTTATAAATCACTTGCACCAAATAAAGCAACCGCAACTATAACTGTAACTGTAAGATTGGAATTAATTTCATCATCTCCTCCTTACTGGTACCCTTTGGACTGCACATAAATGTCAAAAGTGCACCTCATTGGCTTAGCATTTATCGTGTTCTTAAAAAGCACCACTATCAATTCATCTTAAATCTTCAAGACAATGCTTTGCCTCACCAATCGTTAGCGGAAGGTTATCAATATTCAGCACCCCATCGCGCTTGAGGAGCTCTATCAAGTGGGCAACCCGCGGCAAACGGAGAAAAGCTTGCCGGATTTTTTCGGGATCTGCAAAAACTTGGGAAGGTGTTCCTTCCCGTATAATGGCGCCATTTTGCATGACATAAACCCTATCACAAAAAATAGGTACAATATCCACGTCATGCGTAGCCAAAATAATCGTTAACCCTTGCTCTTTTTGCAAAGACTTGAGAAGCTTCATTAAAGCTGCGGCGGTCCTAGGATCCAGACCCGCGGTCGGTTCGTCAAGTATCATTATTTCGGGTTGCATCGCCAATATTCCAGCAATTGCGACCCTCTTTTTTTGTCCGTAGCTCAATTCATGCAAACTGCGCTTGCGGTATTCCCACATTCCTACATTTTTAAGGGCCTGTTGCACTCGCAGCGTAATTTTAACCGGTCCCAGACGCAAATTGGTAGGCCCATAGGAAACATCATCATAAACAGTTGCGGCAAAAAGTTGATCATTTGGATCTTGAAAGACAAGTCCCACCCGACGAAAAATCTCCTCATTGCCCCATTCGTTTAGAGACTTTCCACGCAGCAGCACTGTTCCTGCACTCGGTTTGAGCAGACCGTTAAAATGTTGAAAAAGAGTAGTTTTACCGCAGCCGTTTGCCCCTAACAAGGCAAGAAATGCCCCTTCCTCCACAGTAAAATCTATTTCACGCAAAACATTTTCTCTCCCCGGATAAGCAAAAGTCAAAGCACGGGCTTCTAAAATTATCACACTATCTCTCCTTATCCACAATTAGTATAACAGGCCAAAACATTGAAAGCCTCACTTATCAGCTCAGAATGAGCGTCCAACTAACAGTAATCAACACTAACCCAAATACGGCAACTAGGATATCCTTCCTGGTTAACTTTCGTTCATAACAGACTTGGATTTTTCCGTTATAACCCCGGCAAAGCATCGCTTGCCACAGACGGTAGCTCTTGTCGAAAACCCGCATAAACAAAATTCCTCCGACAGTTCCTGTTGCCCGGACAATCTGCCACCACGAACCATAGCCCAAACGCATGCGTTGCGCCTTTTGCAATCGATCAAGTTCTTCAAGGAGCACAAACAAAGAGGAATAAGCTAATGTCATTATCTCAATGACCGTTAATGGGATCTTAAACCAAGCCAAAGCATTTACCCATTCTTGTACGGATGTGGA
Source organism: Desulfosporosinus sp. OT (assembly GCF_000224515.1). Classification (GTDB taxonomy): domain Bacteria; phylum Bacillota; class Desulfitobacteriia; order Desulfitobacteriales; family Desulfitobacteriaceae; genus Desulfosporosinus. Next base: position 33,783 of record NZ_AGAF01000248.1, read on the forward strand.
CATTGTTAATAGAAGCATGACACTCATCCCCCCGAAAACCCGGGAAGCTAACAAAAAGCCGTGTTCCAATCCCTCATAATATCCGGACAAATGAATAAAACCAATATTCCATTGAAACCATAGGGTATGACCGTAGAAGAATATCTGGGTCAAACCAATTAGAGTAGCGACGTAAAGTACCGGTCGCAATCGCCTCAAGACTAAGTTAACAGGCATACCTGCCAAGACAAGGAAAAAGAGACTAGCAACTCCGAAAAAAAGCGGCAATTCCCAAGTCTTGGCCGCTACTGCAGTAATCAGACCGCTAAGAGTCAATGCCAGTTTTACACGTCCATCTATATTATTCAGTGCTGTTTTAGGCATTGGCATCATAAGTTCGTGAGTATTCATAGTTCATCTCCCAAATTTACTTTTACTCCGCAAAACAGTACGCAAGTTGTGGTGCCGAATCTACAGCATAAAGGTCTATAAGCCCTCCAAAAGTGACTCGGCACCATCTATAAGGAAATAAATTCTATTAATTCACATTAGCACCTAATGACTACTTTTGACTATCTGATATTTCGACGGAGCAGACGGTTTCCCGAAAATATCCCGCCAATTATAGCCTATAATAAAACCGGCTGTTGCTCCCCCCAGAGCAAATACAAACAAAAGAAGATCCCCTCTGTCAGTATTAATGTAAGGCTCTCGTTCCCCGGCACCAACTTCCTGAGCATATTTATCTGCAATTCCATTCACATGTTCATCTTGCCCGGGCATAGTTAAATCACTAGTGCCAAGGAAAACAAGAATTGAGAGAAAAAGGAAAAGAATAATCCACTTTCCTAAGGACCGTCGCATTTAGTTTACCCCCTCTGCCGTAGCATGTAATTCTTGCCCTACTTCTAAGGCGGATTTAGGGAGCACCCTCAGCATAACTAATATATCTGGTCGGTGCTCGGCGATGTATTTAAGGACAAATCCGGTGAATAAGCCCTCAATGACAGCCAAAGGTGCTTGCGTAGGCAGAAAAGCGCCAAAGATAAACCAGAATACTTCCCCTATGGGGTGACTTCCATGAATAGCCAAAGCCAATTGGGTAGAGGTCCCTAAATAAATCGTAATATCCCCTATTGTTCCGGCCACGAATCCTGCCCAAAATAGATTCATTTTAAGCCTGCGCATTCCCCAAAAAAGAATCCAGCCAAAAAGTCCTCCAAACACCCCCATGGTCAAAGTGTTGGCACCTAGAGTAGTCAAGCCTCCATGGGCAAAAAAGAGAGCCTGAAAAAGAAGAGCAACCATACTTATCAACGCTGTTATCCATGGTCCTAACAAAATAGCACCTAAGGGGGTGCCACCGGGATGCGAGCAAGTCCCAGTGATAGGAACCGGAATTGGCAATAACGATACCAAAAAAATTGCGGCAGTCATTACCCCTGTTAGTTGTTTAATCATGGGAATCTCTTTACTTTTATTTGACAAACTTTTAATACCAGCTGCGACGAAACCGCTGGCGACTACACTGTACCCAATAGCATAAGTAGCAGGTAGCATTCCTTCAGCAATATGCATGTTTTCTCTTCCACTCCTATCCTAAAAATGAGGAGACAACCCCAACGTATTAAAGAATTAAATCAAAAAATGCCATTAAAAAATAAAAACCCTTTACCACATATAATGGTAAAAGGTTTAACTGGTATCTGACAACAATAGTAGTCCTGAAGACACAGCTAATACACCCCCTAACATTCCCGTAGGTAGTTTTGACTTCAGAATAAGCAGGTCTCCTGGCTAAAGATCTTCATCAACTCACGTCTTCCCGGGAATAGATCCCCAGTGACATTTTGTAAGTAGACTCCCTTTTACAGTGGCGGGCACCGCGTCAGCTTAACTGACTTCCCTTTTCAATTCTTTCCTCTCAGGAAAGAATCACTCATCCCTTGATATTCAATTACTTTAGATACTAACACGAACCAAGAAGTTTGTATAGTACCAAAATAACGTCTAATGATAAACAGAAGAACTCCTAACACATCCACAACCGCACCATACATAACTAACTTATGTTGAGTTTCATATAAGATAGAAAACACATGTTGTGGATACATTTTTGTAGTGTCAACTTTCACATCTCCCCCTTAATATGACTTTCTTCGATTATCGAAATTGCATCTTGAAGATTCTACCCTATTGGTGCGAACTTTGAATACTATCCCTTAACATCCACTTTATTTCATTAGCATCAATATAATCAGCAGCACCAGGAATAGTATCACGTACAATCGGCTCGGGAATTCATCCTTTTGCTTCAACTTTCAAAGCAGCATCTCTCTCAGCTATAGATTTTGCGTAACCGTAAAATAATCCCCCACCTTGAATTACCGAGGGTGGGTAAAAGAGGACTGTTAATAATTAACATGCACTTTTCTCCTTTTTCATATTAACTCAACTTTCGCAGAGCGAAAGTTAGTCTAATTCCGAACATAGCAAAAGCTACAACTAATTCTCAACCAAACTTATATATTTATAATGAACCTCTTTACCATCGGCATATAGATATATCCGTTAATATTGTTTTCAAACAGGTCATGGGAGGATTCTGCTATCATAATATCCTTGTTTAACGATTCCCTGCAAAATTCCTGTAAAGGCTTCGGCACACACAAACCCAATTTATGAATGTCCATATCCTTGCAAGCATTTAATACTTGCAGATAGTCTTTTGCCTCATGGGGCAGGATGCTTCCGCAGAGCAGACGGATGTCCGCCTCCCTGAATATCGTGGGTGGTTCTTTGATTTCCCCGCAGTCGTAGATGATAAAGTTGTAGTCTTTATCCAGCTCATTTGTAAAATAGCAGTCAACACCGCCGACAGGATAGGCTTCTCCGTCTTTCTCCGCATCATAGATATTTACGATCCAGTTCAAATGCCGGTTGGTGTTAGTCTCCACATAGCAGGCGGAAGCCCCCCGCGCAATGAGCCAGGCCGCCAGATTAAAGGCGGTGACGGTAACGCCGCTCCGCCTCTGTGTGCCGGCAATGGCAATCTTCACATTTCGGCTGTTCCACTTGTATTTGACTATCTCTTTCGGACTCGGGGCTTCTTCAAAGGCAGTATCCTGCTTAAAGCTTTCCGGTGGCCGCTTATACCTTTGCATACCGTCCTCCGAGAGACAATCGGCAAGCTCATCCCTAATACCGTCCATACTGTCGGCGGTCACAATATCCGTTACGCCGATATCCACCAGCCTGCCGATATAGGCGTCTGCATTTGCTTTATCCGACAGGATGGGGATGATTCTCACATTGAGCATCATCTGCATGGATTGGAGGGCAACGATGAAATCGTCAAGCTGTTCCTCTATACAGGAAACATCCACAAGGAAATACTTGCAGCCTATATAATTCCTGATGTCCTTTGCGGCAAAAAGCTTCAGGGAAAACCTGCCGATGAGCTTCTTTATTACAAGCTCCTGCCCTTCCATAAAGTCGGTCAGTCCGCTTTTTCCATTACTCGAAAGATACAGCAGCAACGCTCACACCTCCGTCATAGGGCTTGTTATCCTGCTTTTTGAGATTGGTGGTAAAAAGCAGGATAATCCCGATCACCACAATCAGCACATAGATAAACAGTTCAATCAATTTTTTGCGGTTATTCATGTTCTACCTCCGCTATATAATGCTCACTCAAAATAAAGGGCTTTTTATTGTGATATAATCCAGAATGGGCCGCCCGCTTCGGCGCTTTTATGAGCCTCGTTCAGTATGATGGATAAATCCCACGCCTGTTCGCTTCGTTTTTTGCTGGCCGGGTCCGCCACCAAGATTTTTCCCCCAGCGGTCACGCCCCTGAGTACGATAAAATGCCCGCTGGACGTAAAATGCCCCTTTCCCATCAGTGCGACCACCAGCTTACCGGAGGACAGTGCATCAACGATTTTTTGCGGTTCTTTTGCCGAGCAGCCTTCCACCTGCAAGCCAAAGGCCTTCGCTGCGCCTGGAATAAGGGAATGATAGGAACCGCCGCCGGGAGCCCAATATCCGTTATCATAAGACCATTCTGCCATTTCCACCGGGTCAACCGTTTTATCCGACAGGCTGGATATTACCATAGCCATTGCGGAGGGACCGCAGCCATACCCACCGATGTTGTCTGTCCCGTAAGACTTGTCTCTGAACCGTTCGTCTCTCTGGTTGTAGTACACCACCGGCGTGGCGCCATCGGTGAAGGTCACACCCTCATAGGATGTTACTCCGCTTTCATAACCCGTTGCTGCAAGATACTGGTACATCCCGTAGTCGTTTTGCAGCCGCTCTACCTCGGTAATGGCTCGGCTATCGAAAAACTCACCCAAGAATTCCAGCGGGTGGGTAAGAATATAAACGAAGGCCGTCAGGATGAGAACTACACACAGCAAGGGTGTAAGAATAATAATCAGCAGCCTTTTTCTTGCTTCCTCATCGGATGCAAGCTTTAAGGCCACCTGGGCAAGAAGCTTTACCGTTGCCAGATTAATTACCATAAAACCTTATCACCTCCATTTAAAAGGCGCTCCTGTCAGCAGGAGCGCCTTTACGGTTCATTGGGCTGTGTCGCTAGTCTTTATTAGAATCAGTTCGCACTTCAAAGGTATTGGGGTCAATCAGAATCACAGTCTTTCCCAGGGTGCGGGCAAAAGAAAGGATGTTGCCCGCGCCGCCGGGTTTGCCGTTCCATACCGCAAGCACATAATTACTTTGCTTGACCATGTATTCCTTTTTTTTTGATGCAATCCTTAGAATAATGACGCTGCAAAAGGGTTTCCTTATCGCATCGTTCCACAATAGAAAAGTACCTGTCACGCTGCGCTATCGTCCATTTTGCCGCCTGATCCTCACAGGGAATAACGCACTCCAGGGTAATTTTGGGATAGTCTCTTTTGAGGTCAAGGACAATCTCTGCGGCAAACTGGCCGACCCCTAAATCAACACCGCTGATGAAATGAGTAACTCCCAAAGCTTCAATCAAATAGACCTCCTGTTCCTTCAGTACCTGCTTCAACCGCAGGCAACCGGCGTTTTCTTCGTCAAACCCAATGGGAAGGCTTTGAGGGCGGGGTCCCGCAAAGCAGCAGGCAGGCCTTATATTGGCTTCTTTAAATAGCAACGTCATTTTATACAACCACCTTTCTCATAATAATAAGGAATTAAGGCATATATCTTCTTACATTATATGGATTACATTTCCCTATGTCAATAGAAACATATGCTGTAATTCCGTATAATGAACCGATGTATTGTCTATAATCATATATACAAGGTGGTGAATTGTAATGTATGAGGATTTGTTTTACGAAAGATTAACCAGGCTCCGCACACAAAAAGGGGTTTCCGCAAGGGATATGAGCCTGTCTTTAGGTCAAAGCGAAAGCTATATCAATAAAATTGAGAACAAAAAGTCGCTGCCGTCCATGACAGGATTTTTTTATATCTGTGAATATCTGAATGTCCCTCCCAAGGATTTCTTTGATGACGAAGTAAGCTTTCCGACAAAATTAAATGACTTAATTGATGAGTTAAAGAAGCTAAACGATGGCCAGTTGGAGCATCTTCTGGCTATCATTAAGGACTTAAAGACAAAGTGAGAAAAGCAGGCTGCATGAGATTACAGCCTGCTTCTTTTTTATCTTCCTCCAGCATTACCCATATAGTCAAACTTGTATTCAGGTATCTCAAAATTGACGTGCAGACGCTTGGAACCGATCACAAATAAGGCGTGGCCTCGTTTCTTGCTTTCCAGCAATTCTTCCTCCGCTTCGGTAAGATTGTAAAGTTCCTTTGTTTCCTGCAAATTCTTTCCATCCGTACCCATAATGATTTTGATACAGGGGATGTCCAGCAGGGCCTGCCCATACATCTTGATTTCAGGGGAAAGAAAATCCACGACACTGTGGGAGATGATGATTAGTCCTGCTTCATATTTTCTGGCCCGTTTTTCCACATTGCGCAAAAACACAAGGCTCTGTGGTACCTGGGGGTCGATCATCAGGTAGGCCTCATCGCAAATGAGCAATACACGCTCGGTCCTGTCTTTGGACATTTGCTCCCAGCACCAGGTCAACAGGTTGAAGTATTGCGTCCTTTTGATGTTTTCGCTGGTGTTTTGCAGGGAATGGGTGTCCAAACAAATGCAGCGGGAATGGGTTTCCACAGCAGTGTGGCCGTTCCACAAAAAGCTGTCGCTGCCGTTGGCTACATCATAGAGTAACAAGGCCAGGTCACGATAGACGGGATTGTTGCTGTCCTTCTCCGCTTTTTCGGAAATCAGCTTGTGCAGATCACTGAAGGTGGGAAACTGTGTGTTGGACAGAGTGATGATATCCGTGTTCCAATAGATGCCGAACCGGTTGTAAAGCTCGATGACGCTCTGTTTCAGGATGGCCTTCTGCATGTCCGTGAGGCTGGGCAGGTAGAGATTGAAGAAGATTTCCAGATTCTTAACATGGAGCGCCATGTCCGACATGCCGTTGCCCTCATCCCGGTACAGCTTGCCGCCCTTTTCGTCCGGCTCATCCTCGCTGTCCCTGGGCGCAGGCCGGATTTGCAGGGGATTGATTTTGCCGTTGGCTCCACCCCCCGCGTTAATCCAGTCGCCGTTCAAATTCAGGCACAGGTCCCGGTATTCCGATTCGGGGTCGATGAAAATCAGCTTGGTACCTTTCATGTATTCCGCTAAAGCGATATGCTTGACGGCGGTGGATTTACCCACGCCGGCCACGCCCATAAAGACCATATTTGAATTGGTGCGGTCATTGCCGCGCTTCCAGGTGTCTACTATTATCAATCCGCCGTTGTTGTCCTTCGCAAAATAGTACCCGGTGCCGTCATTAAAGCCGCTGGAGGCAAACGGAAATCCGCCCACAAAGGTGCTCATGGGAATGATCCTCTGTACAATGCTCTCCACAACCGGATTGGAGGGATAGGTCGGGGATATGGTCTGCAAGCCCTCTTTTTGCAGGTTGGCAAGGGTTCTGACCTTGCATTTCATGACATTGACAACACTCTCTACTCTTCGGCACCCCTTGACAAAGCTTTTTTCGTCATGGGCCACCGGCATGATGACAAGGCTCATCAAGGCCACAGTTTCGCCGTTTTGGTCGATCTGGAGCATGATCCGCTCCCCGTCCTCTGCGGCTTTTTCGCTTCTCTGCCGGGTCAAGGGGTCCTTGGCACCGTCGGCGGTAGCCCGGTTTTGAATAATGCTCTTGGAAATGGCTGAAATCAAAGCACTGTTGTCCACCGGCTGGATGCCGATAGAAACAAGAGTCCCCGGCATGTTGGTGATTTTACTCAGCCAACCCGTATCCACCTTTTGCGGATAGCGAACAACGCCGTAAATCTTTCCCGTGCTTTCACCGACCACCAGGCTGTTTCTCTTGATTTCAAGCCCCATCGGAGAAATGACGTTTAACAGGGCCTCATTAACCGGTACAAACTCGGTCTTTTTTCTTGAGATTCCTATCAAAATACCACACCTCCGCCTAAAATGGGAATTGAAGGCGTAAAGTCCGTGTCCTCCAGGTGCATGTAGGCGGGGTTGTTGATGAGGTTGCAAAGCCGTACAATATTCTGCTGTTCCAGGATTTCGCAACCAATCCCACAGTCGTCGAGGTTTCCCGCAAAATCCTTGGCCTTCACCAGCAACTCCTTTTCTGCGCCCTCGACGGCTTTTTCCCAGAGAACGATGTAAAATTGTCGCTCCACCACCTCGCCGGACAGGGCAAAGGTGGTCATCTCCAGGATTTCCTGTTTGAGAAGTTCTTTTTGCTTGGGGTCGGAGGTGGCAAGCGCCGCCGACAGCTCGGAGATCAGGGGCGTAATGTCCACCGGACGGGATACGGCAAGAAATTTAAAGGGGTGCTGTATGCCGGACATATTCGCTGTGAGCTGCTTGATCAACTGCTGTTTTTCGCCCTTGCTGAACAGGTCGATGGTGATGGGGTTTATTTTTAGATAACAGAGGACAAGCTGGTCTCTTGTGTAGAGATATTTGCCTTTGATGTCCTTGACGTTGACAAACTCATTGGCTGTCTTTTGCTGGCCGTCCGCTGCCGCAACCTGTTTTTTCCTTTTGTCCGACAGCTTGATGAAAAGAAAAGCGCCGCCCCCCAGGGCAACGCACACCATAATCATAATGATTGGGAAAATCAAGCCATTTCCACCTCGCTTTCTTCGATTTCCTGAATGCCTTCGCAATCTACAGATTTGAATATGCTTCTATGCCCCAGGCATAACCACCTCCAGATAAAAAAAGAGCTGCACCCGTTTAGGTACAGCCCCGAAAGCCCTGCTTAATTATAGCTCTATTTCATCTTCGTCCTCATCTTCGTCATTATAAAGAGCCTTCAAGAAGTCGTCACTGCTATTGTAAGATTTAACGCTGTCGTACCTTTAGAAGAACCAGCTACTACTGATCAACCAGCAAAATAGTCCGGTTTAATGACAACACCCTCCTACGCTTACAACGTGGGAGGGCATCTTTCTTCATTTTGATTGTATACATGCTTTGTTTAAATGGCACTTAACACTATTGAAGATTTGCCGGAATTTCTATCAATAGGGAACGATCCGTTTCTACTGCTAATACTCGCTCATTGTACTTTTCTAAGAGGTTACGCCAGCCATGGGATAATGAATTCCTACCAAATTCGTTCATTTCTTCTATGTTTTGCCCAACAAATGCTTCTATTGCATATAGACCAATACGATTCAATATCCCTTTCATTTCTGCCATTTGTTTTGCTGCTTGAATTTTAGAATCAGTTACTAACAAAATTGCTCTGAAATTGTTTCGCAAGTTTTGGTCACATTTCTCGACAACTGCTGGCATAGGAGCCACAGTCACATGAAACACCGTATCCCCAACAACAAAATCTCCTGGTCTACCTAACTGAATATCAGCAGTTGTATATGAATGGTTTTCAATTTCCATATGGGGATAACGCAAGGCAAGTTTTGCTCCTACAATATGCTGGGCAACGGCTCCAGCAACTCCTTTTTCATTTGCTGCATCTAGAATGTCTGCAACAATTTGTTGTCCAGATCGGTCTAAAGAAATTTCAACTTCAATTTTTCTCCGCTCAAAATATTCTCTTACTCGTTGAACCAACCATCGTTGAAGACTTTCCATAACATCCTGTCGTTCAGAATTGGAAAGCCTAGAGAGAACTTCAAGTGAATTCAATCGCCTGACCAATTCTTCTGCAGAGGTTCTGGTTCCTCTTGTTGTCCTACCACCTTCCCGAGCATATTCGCGTGTTTCACCAAATCTCAGCAAAAGAGCCTTTATAGTTGGCCCCCCGGTTTTACGAACTTGATTCTTCTCTGTTATGTAATCTCCTAACGACAGAGGAAAAGTGTCCTTTATTAGCTCAGTAATAGCAAGTCCAGCACAAACTACATAACGTTTTGGTTCCTGATCTGGGCTCGGTTTTTGACTCTCATACCAAGACCTGAGTGCTTCTAAAGCCACTTCCATATGAGAATTTGTCGTATTCAACCTGTTCTCCACCTTTCTACAAGTCGTTGCGTAGTACGATACGAAGCAATAACATCCTGTCTCTCGATTATTTGACTACCTCCGCGAGCAAGACTTCCTAATGCATTACATGCTGACTGTAATGGTTCAAGTAATTGTCGTGACAACCAAGATACGACTGGTACAACGAGACCATCACCCATAGCTTCATAGGCATGGTTGTAAGCATCTGGTAACCAAAACGTGTCTTCGACCCCCATTAGCCTTGCTGCCTCCCGAGGTGAAAGTAAACGTGTACGAATTACCCCATTCTCAACAACGACAACAGTTTGTCTACTTGAACCTCCTCTGGGTGTCCGTAGACATCCCGCGATACCGTCAAAACGAACCTCAGCTCGCTGTACCCCTTGCCTAATACGTTTATAAAGAAAGCCGACTTGAACACCACCAGCTAAACGTGCAGCTTCAACTTTATTACGATTTCGATCCGTCATCATCGAGAGCAATCGTTGCGTTTCTTCATCCGAATTCCATGATACCCCGGTTGGTTCACGTTCGATAATTTCGGTGATATTTGGTATATAATTGTTCTCTGGAACTGGTACATTCCACCATCTCCATACAGCTTGAAGATGTGCTGGTAACATTGATTTTGCCTTTAATAAAGCTTCCGGGAACCAAATTGAGTTTGCAGCTCCGTTAATTGTAAAGTTGTCAACAGGAACAGTTAGATCTACAGCAACAAGAAATACTCTTTGGCGAGATTGAGGCACAAAGTGTGATGCGTCAATTACCAATGCTCCAAACTGCATTCCTAATGAAAGCAAAGATTCACATAGACCTTCAAAATCACCGCTGTGAATCAACCCAACCACATTCTCAATAACTATTAGTGGTGGTCTATTACCCAACTGTAAAAGACAAAACATATGGTTCCAGAAAGGCCAAAATGCTCCACTTCGACGTGCTAGCATTCCACTTCGCCAACCGGCTAGAGATAGGTCTTGACAAGGGAAAGAAGCCCAAGCCATATCAGCATTTATCGGAATGTTTGATACGTCAGCAACATCTCCAAGTACAAAATGACTTGTTTCGTGGTTCATTCGATAGATTTCTGCTTTTTTGGAGCTGATGTCATTAGCCCAAATACATTCCCAATTATGGCCTAATCCCAATTTGGCTAAGCCTACTCCGGCAAAGAATTCAAGAAATTTATATTTTTGCCGAATCAAATAAAAACCCCCATTTGCGAAATTTTATATCATTTTCTTGCCAAGAAACCCTAATTGTTTTTATTATAGCATAGTAGTTAAACGTAGCAATTTTTTTGTATGAGGTGTACATAAGATGTAGGGCCGATTGTCCGAATCTAATTCCACTAAACCACTCCCATTCTTAATTCTCTGTACAACTAACTTGATAAGAAAAAGCCATTCTAACCCATGTGCTTGAATTATTACAAAAAATCCTATTTCTTATAATCCGAGTCTTTTGACCTCAAGGTTATGTCTAGATTTCATAGACTCCAATATAACTTTTCCATTCTTGTCGGGGTAACCAATTGATCTGTTCAATAACATATCAATAGAACTATTGGGGTCATGAAACAATAAACTGTATTTACCACATAGTTCTGGTTCCCGTGTTTTTTCTGCATATACAACACGAATTAAAGTATGCCAATCAGCAATTTTTGCAGAGAGAAACTTTACATCTTCCTTTTTTGATACTGGTAATTCTAAGAGTTCTCCATTTAGGCTTTTGTCGAAAATCGTTATATCTACAATAAAATAGAATACCGATAAGCTAACTCTTGAAACGAAATCGTCATAATTAACCCCTCTTGGCAAAACAAAGAAGTCAATTCTCACGTTACATTCTTTATTTACCTCTACGACAAAATTGTCTTCTCTATTTGAAATTGTTGGGATATATGATAGCTCCATATTAGCTGGGATATAACAACTACAAATTGGAAATAGAAAAACATTTTTCTTCTGAACTACCCCCGCATGACGAGGGCACCAAACTTTATTCTTATTATCCTTGAAATTAATGACCGGTAGTTTTATTCGCTCTTCACTTTCGTCATAGAAACCGTGCCATGATACAGCGCTAATATGTCTATCACAGTAAATTCGGCCTTGTTTTGTTTGTAAACATGCGATATCAAAATATGTGTTTTTAGCTGCATCAAATAATATATCTACCTCACCCATATGTGAATTGTATCGTTTATGAGTTTCCTTTAACTTAATTCTCAAAATCTTATGACCATTTTTACTAATGATAATGAACTTATTGTGTTTTTCCAATAAATTTAATCTCCCCTTACCGAGCCAACTTATTGCCTTCCATGTTATTAATTGAGACTCTAGGTTATCATCCAATACGTTCATCAACATATTTCTTGAGAACCTCTATAAACTTCTTCCATGCGGGTGGATATTCATTGCTTCCAGATTTATAAATTTCATGCCCTTCGGGAAGCCCAATTTCAATATGCCACTGCGTCCCGTCTAAAATCGTACTATTAAAATAGTTATTATTCCAGTATTCAACTTCACAAGCGGCAATCTCATCAATCAAGTTATACCATTGTTCATTTGACAACTCTTTTTCAGTTAGAACGACATCTTCCATAGCATAATACTCGGAAGGGATTTCATTTTTCAAGTCCAATAGATTATATCCATTGGATGTTTGTCCGTATCTAAGCCACTTCTTCTCACGTCTGCCGTCTATGTAAACATGGTACGATGTACCGAAATAACCGCCAACATAAAAGTCAAAGGAACACATATTTTTTAGTTCAGAGTTATTACCACCAAACCGTTGTCCGCAATTCTTACAAGCTCGGTTTGGACTGTTAGGAGAGATACAGCACCCGCCAAGCACAATTTCCCTACGCTGCTCATCCCGATAAGCCTCTTGATTCGGCATACCGTATAATAACTTAACAGTATCTGTAGACCCGCAAGCAGGGCATTTGCGTTTTACCATAATATCTTATGACCTCCGGCGACTTTTTTCTATGTCAATTGCAGTTCAATTTGCGTTTAGTCCAAACGCTCTGCTCCCGAGTTTATCTTTATATAGATTTTCATAGTCTATAACTTCCGCATTAGTCAACGTCTTAGACAATGTTCTTAGAATTGTAAACTGGAATTTGCTGTATCTGTCTATTGGCAAAGCCATTAACAGTTTATTACCGCCGTGCCCATTTCTTGCGTATTCCTTAAAACGGCCAAGAATCCCTTCATTTCCATAAGCAGAACCAACATATTGTTTGCCATCCTCGGTGTCAACAATTAGATAAACACCGGCAACCGATGAAAGCATTATGTGCCACATCCGATTTGCATCAGGATTTTCAACTATCTTCTTCAAGCTATTGTAATCTAACACAAAATCCTCAAAGCCAGGAAAACTGTCATAGCAGCCTTTGGGGAGGATCTCTATTACTTCCTTTGGTTTCTTATCATTAAGCCACTGATACCAACTTCTTGTGGCACCACCCCATTCTATAACAAGGCGTTCAATTAGGTCTGAAAGAAAATCTGTTCTTCTTAGTTCATAGAAGTACCACCCTGCTTCCCAAAAGTCGGTATAAATCTGATCAGGTAGTTGCCTTGGTTGGGATACTGCAATTACTTGAAATATACCAATAAACTTTGCTTGAGTACGATCATGCCCGAGAAAAGTGACGATATAATCACAATCACCAAAAACATTCTTGCTCTGACAGCTTTGATAATGTTCCAATCGCCCTTCCCTATAGAGCCTGTCTGTATCAAAACCACTGTCTTGATGTCTTACAAGCTTTATCTTTTTATCTATATCTAACCCACTCATCTTTAAAAGGTCGTTTAATGTCAACTTTTTCTACACCTGCCAATCACGATAAGCCGTATGCTCACTGGAATGTATGTTCTTGACGAGACCCGAAGATTAACAGTATTTCTTACGAAGAGGAAAAATTAGATTATACCTGGCCGATGTCGTCGAGTAATCCGCTTTCTAATACCTCGACCAAACTCGGTATATTCTCCGACCATGCCGAGAATTGCTGGACAATCCAAAATGACATTATCATCCACGTGTGTGGATAACCTAATCTTTGTACTATTATCAAGATATGTGATATAGCCATTTAGCCATAATCTATAATTGCCTAAAGTAAGTTCAATAGTGTTTGTCCCAATCCACCTATGCTCTCTATCAGACTTCCTTTCAAGCTTTGCAATTGTCAAGACCAAACCGACTCTATAATTATGACTTAACCAAAACTCAGAGCGACCTTCCACCGATTTAATATCTTGTTTACTGAATTCGTATAGTTTATCATTTATAACCTCATCTTTCGTATCATGCGGATGTGTGTGAAAATCTCCGAGGAAATCATATTGAGGCCAAAACGATGTCAATATATCCCTTTTTAATTCTAGTGTGGCATCCACCGGATCACATGACACATCTTTTCTTTCTGCAGATGTATCAATGGATAACAGTTCTACACAATACAATGTTTTTTCATCAGGGAGTTTAATCTCGTGTCCCCAAAGAAGGCCAAAAGTTTCTACCCCTCTTCTTCGATATTCTCCCCCTTTATGGGCGATGCTGTATGCTTCCAACCCGCTTAGACACATCTGTATCAGAACATCTTCGGATATCCGGATTACATACCCTTTTGGATTATACTCTTCCAACTTTGAATACTCCCCTCTTGGTTTTATAATTCAACAGTTTCCTGAATATTCCTCCCAAAATAAAGTTCCATTTGTTAACTATGTTTTAAGTAACAAAACTAAAATTCCCAAATAATGGGTTCGGGTGTAAAATCTTTTCCCTCCTCGACGATTTCAAATACATCAGCCTTACACCCTAACAGTGCTGATAAGAGTATAAGTCCTCGTACTTGATTTTCCCGCAATTTATCGTGGGAGTCTAGTCTTTTTGATTCGGCAAACCGAATTTCGGAGTAATCCGGCCTATATATTAGCAAATCTGGTTCCTCTATATTTTTAAAAGCCCTATATAAAGTTCTTGCACTCTCATATTTTTCCTTACCAAAATTCCCGATCAAAATTTCCTCCGCCAATGGATATTTTTCAGGTCTATTTCCTCCAAAAACGTTAAAATCATGATGAATCCACTTATATCCTAGAGAAGAAAAGTGTTGTCCCACGATAAATTCCCCGAAACCGTAGGAGTTCGGCAACTTAAGACAGTACGGATCAAGGCATTGCTCCCTTTCTCCATTTACCCATTTGTTAAATTCCTCTTTAGTGTAAGTTAGAACATATAACGGAAATGAAATCTGAATACTCATACTAGCTCCTCCTAAGAATTCTTGTTTAACTCAGCAACCTCTTCTTTTACTTCACGTAATATTTCTTCATCGTAAATATCTGCGGAAATCCTTCCATATTTCTGGTACATTCTAATCATGAAAAGCCGACCAAAGTCATCACCACTAAACCTAATATCAGTTTCATTATATTTGCCCTGTGATTGAAGTTCAAAATACCGTTTAGTATGTTAATCAATAGCCCATGTCGGAGTAAGCTCAATCCCTTGCTGGGTGAATCTTCGAATAGCCTTATTAATAGTAAGTTCATACTCCAATCCCTGTTCAACCTCCCAGAATTTCTTTAATTTACAGCACCAATAAAGAACTTGCCAAAGCATATTATCATTGCCAACTTCCATCAGATACGTCTGATAAACTGTATTGGCCAAAACAATCAGCTCCGGTTCAATACAATCCTCAGCAGCAAAAATGGCTAATCTTTTTGCTAAATATTTTCCGCTCATGTTATTTTCCTGTAACACTATGAACCAATAAGAAGCTTCCTCAAAATTCGCAAACCTCATTGACTTAATCAAAGCACTTACTGCTTCGTCCTTAATAAACACACTTATAAGACCTCCTCCTGATGTCTTCTTTTGTAATTCTCTACCAACATTATAATCCCTGCGATGGACATAACTTTGAAATCTCGGTTATTGTTAGGCAACTTAATAAAAAAAACTAGAGCATGATACATTCTGGCTTGCCTTGATGTGATTTTTCAATTGATATTTCCCAACAGTTCGGGATATAATAGAACAAATGTTCTTTTCATGTTCAAAGGGGAAGAATAATGAAAGTTCTTATGAAACCAATAGAAATGATAGCTTGGTTCGATTTGGATGGTCCTCGGCCAATTCGATTCCGGGTAAATGGAGAGGTTTATAAGGTTCATCAAGTGTCCAATATTTCTGAAGTAAAGCTGGCTGGTAACAGAATGAAGATCTTCCGTTGCCAGAGTGAGATTGGTGGACAGCCAACAATCTTCTTCAAATAGAATTCCGCATAAATTAGTTGACTTATTTTCAACTTTGTTATATTATCGTCATAAAGGTTGAATAATAATAAAGAGGTAAAGAACATTGACAGATTTTAATGCGATACATGGCCAAAGAAATTTTTTTGAACAACTTTTTGTTCGAAGTGATCTAAGTAAAGCAGATTATAAAATTATTCTTTATTTGTTATGTGTTTTAGATGTTGAAAATTATAAGGCAATTTCTCAAAAGAATATTTCGGAACTGATATTTTTAGACAAAAGCATCGTATCCAAAAGTATAAAGAATCTAATAAATATTGGTATAATTGAGAAATCGGATGACAAGTATATTTCGGGCTATCGTTTTTCACTAGAGTTTAGAGGCGAAAAATTTGCTCAAGATAAAAATGCATTAATTCAAAAGTATTTCAATGATATATAATCATTATTTATTAATTATTAATTTATTAAATGTAAGGAGGTAAAGGATTGATGTCTTTCGAAATTTTTGATGGAGTTAATGCAACTCTGGACAGAGAAGTAAGTGATTTCATGCGTGAAAATGATTGTGATATTGAAGACGCATGCAATGCTCTGGGAATTAACTATACCGAAGCTTATGACTATCACTTTAGTAATGATAATTAATTGTAGGATTATGGAGGGAGAAATGTATATGTTTGACCCTAAAATAAATCTTGATTTAGACCATTTGGATGATAAAACTATAAGCAATATTTACGAGGATAGTGTATTCACAAGGGATTGGGATACTGTTTCAGATATTGAAGATTATGTAAGGGGTAATGACAAGTGGGATATCCTGAATGATGATTGATTAGATTACCGGAAGCTTTTTATAGCTTCCTTTTTTTATCAACATTCTAGCCCCCCCCCTTTGATTCACCGTAAGGGGGTAAAATAAAAAAGACAAGTGCCGGAATACTGATAGAACTTGCCTTTTATGCTTCAGCTCTAACCCATTTTATCTCAGGATCTTTGGCAAAAAATCATAACCACCTCCAGATAAAAGAAGAGCTGCACCCGTTTAGGTACAGCCCCGAAAGCCCTGCTTATTATAGCTCCATTTCGTCTTCGTCCTCATCTTCGTCATTAAAAAGAGCCTTCAAGAAGTCGTCACTGCTATTGTAAGATTTAACGCTGACATAGCTCGTGTCCTCGACCTCTTGGACTGTATATAATTCCGGCTCCCAAAATCGTCTCATGTATTTTTCGATTTGTTCATCCGTAAGAGAAGCTTCTTCACCTGTTCCATCTTCACGGCAGATGATAAAAGTCCCCGCCACAATATCACCGTTATCCAGCTTGCGATTTCCTGGAAGCCCCAACAGCTTGCCTTCCTCATTGCAGTAGAAGAAGGTGTCCCTGTCAAGTCCGACATACTGTATATTTCCGCTCACCATCTCCTGCAAGGACCGGAGATTGTTTTCAATTTCAGCAACATAAGGCGGCTTTTCAGGCTCTACAATCAAAACGCGCAGCTTTTTTAAATCCGTTTCGTTTTCTATAAGTTCATTCACAGTCTTTGCCATATAGTCCTGTAATGAAATGGAAGGTACGGAAAGAAAATTTAAACTATCTTCAATTTCAATGAATGTCTTCCCGTTAAAATCGCAAGGCTCCTTGCTGATAACCGTTCCAAAGTGGTTTACAAGGACTGCGTTTTCCAGCGTACACGCCGTACCGTCGTCGCCATGTCTTAAATCGTAGCAATACAGTCCTTCCGGCAGGGTTTCTCTGTCGATTCGGAGAAACGTGATCAGCATTGTTTTATCTAGGATTTCAATCAAGTCATAGTCAAGCTGATTTGCCTTTTCTTTCATAAAGCAGTCTCCTTTCACGCTTCTATGGTGCAAGTGGCGCAAGGTGCCAATCGTCATAGAGTGAGCCGGAAATGCTCACATCATCCCTTATGCTGATTGACAGCATACCGGCAGGGGTCCAGGCGTCCTGAATGTAGGTATCCACTGTGTATTGTCCGTTGGGATACCAAATCGGGAGAAAATGCACCCTGCGGTTGTAGGTGGAATACCTGTTTGTCTTAAACTGAAACTGCGTGGAGTATCCGTTTGCCGTCCGGTCCAACAAGCGCCAGTAATCCTTGTAATGGAATTCGGGAAAATAGGCGGTCGCCGTCTGCGCACCCGTCACATGAGAGGAGGGCGCGTTGGTTGTAAACTGCGCATTGACGGTGGTTTTTACTCCATAGCCCGATTTCATAGTGCTGCCGCTGGCGGTGGGCACTTTATCATCCGGCAAAAGGCTCATGCTGCCGGAAAGGGATGCGGAATAGTTGTCTCTGAAAAAATCATACCAGCCGTGGTCCTCCCACCAGCCATGATCTTCCCAGCTTCCATCCTCACCGCCAACCCACACCCAATGGGATATCCAGACCCAATAGGGATGCCACTGCGCCCACCAAACCCCCCAGGAGGCCGAGGCTTTCACTGCCCTTGACGGAATACCGACTGTCGAAAAACCGTCATTTCTGTCCGTTGCCGTCGGATTCGGCGGTTCATTTTCGTCCAGACGGATAATCTTTACATGAATTGACGTTTGGCTTAATGTGCCTTTTGTACTGCTTACCGTAATGGTGATTTCCTCAGGGCTGGAGGGTGTGTGCCATTTGCACCACACAAGCTGGCTTTCGCCTGCGGGTATGACGATATTGCTGACGGTGTACGTACTGCCCTTGATCCTGAAAGTCACTTTTGCAGGACTGTCGGGATTAATTTCCCTGGAAGCGTAGAGCGTGACCGGAGTGATTACGTCCGTATCAACCCTGTATTCGTAATCGTAATCCGTTTCAGGGGGCGGCGTTGCGGGCTGGCCGGCAAATCTCACAATGCCAAGTCCCAACTCGGCTATAATGGTATCGTTGGACTGGCTTTGGTCCGTTGCGCCGGAATAGGCGACAAAGCCCAAATCAAGGGTTTCCAGGAACATGGCGAAGGGCAGGTTTTTATGGGTCAGAGAACCCATTTTGGAACCCAGACCACCGCTTAGCAAATTGTCGTACATGGCGGCTTCCGTTGCGGTCATGGCTACTTTCTGCCCTTGAAAAACGAGATAGACGATAGGCTCCAAAAAGAGCTTACAATTCCCATTTATAAGTGTCTCATATTCCATGCCTGTTTCATTCGCTATTAACTGTACCGCAAATTCGGAACAAAAATATGCTTTAATTGCGTCAATATTCGCACTACCATCTGCGCTGACAATTCTCGGCATGGTTTGCGGTGGGTTAATATAATCATACGAGTTTGTATCAACAGACAATGATGTCCCATTTCGGTATTGGATTTTACTGACCTTTCCAAAATGATACTGAACTGTTGGCGTTATATTGGTAATGTCAATAGATACTGTCACAGGCAAACACGTATTCGCATTGACAACTGTTACACGAACTCCATCATTACCGCCGTTCCAATAGTTTTCACCGCTTCCTTCTCCAATACCGCCGCCACCTCCATCAATATTGCCACTACCGCCCGTATCAGCAAGAGCGGCCATCGGCGAAAAGCAGAAAAGCAGCACAAGGCAAAGCATGAAGGGGATAATTCTTTTCAAATGAACACCTCCAGTCAAAATAAAAAGGAGTACGGCTTTTACACCATACTCCAAACCTAAAATGCTTTATTCTATTGGTTTTTCATCAATCCATGATTCCCACCTGTTTATTGATGTCCCCATCGGATTTACCAACTTTCCCCTGACTACCGCCGCCTTCATCCTTCACCCATCCAAAGCCGGGGATATATACCTGGCCGTCCTTTTTGTCCCCGCTTTT
>NZ_AGAF01000247.1 GCF_000224515.1 Desulfosporosinus sp. OT
AAAGGTTCTGAGAGGAGGTAATGCCTTGCATAAAGCCTTTAAATTTCGGCTATATCCAACCAAAGAACAGATTGTACTTATTAACAAAACAATAGGTTGTACTCGCTACGTCTACAATCACTTCCTCAATGCCCGTATTAAAGTTTTTGAGGCCGAACAGAAAACCTTGAGCTTTAATTCTTGCTGTCTTAAGCTCACACAATTAAAAAAACAAATTGAATGGCTTCAGGAAGTCGATTCCATGGCCCTCCAGCAAACTCTTAAAGACTTGGATAAAGCCTATCAAAAGTTCTTCAAAGAGAAAAAGGGGTTTCCAAACTTCAAAAGTAAAAAGAATCCTAAACAAAGCTACCGAACCAACGCCAATAAATCCAGTATTGAGGTAAGTGATCGCAAGATCAAGCTCCCCAAACTGGGGTGGGTGCGTTTTGCGAAGAGTAGAGAAGTTAACGGGAAGATCCTTTCAGCAACGATTCGAAGAAGTCCTAGTGGAAGCTACTTCATCGCAATTCTTTGCGAAGTAGAAATTCAACCGTTGCCAAGAGTCGATCAAGCGGTAGGGATTGACTTAGGACTTAAGGAGTTTGCCATCACTTCCGATGGAGAACATTTTAAGAATCCGAAACACTATTATAAATACGAACGTAAGCTGAAACGGCTGCAACGCAAGTTATCTAAAAAACGAAAAGGAAGTCACAACCGGGATAAGGCAGGAATTAAAGTGGCTAAGGCCCATGAAAAAATTCGCAATGGTCGACAGGACTTTTTGCATAAGCTATCAACTAAATTGATTTGTGAAAATCAAACGATCTGTTTAGAGGATTTGCAGGTAAAGAACATGATTCAAAATCATAATCTGGCAAAGTCGTTAGCCGACGTTTCATGGTCTGAATTCCGATCAATGCTGGAATATAAAGCAAAGTGGTATGGAAGGGAATTATCAATCATCAGCAAAACATTCCCATCCAGTCAGCTTTGCTCTCGTTGTGGTTATCGCAATAAGGATGTGAAAAACTTGAACCTGCGAGAATGGATATGCCCAGTATGTGGCTTGCACCATGATCGCGACGAAAACGCCGCCCAAAATATACTTAGAGAAGGATTAAGGCTGGCAGGATAAATTTCTTTGCCG
>NZ_AGAF01000246.1 GCF_000224515.1 Desulfosporosinus sp. OT
GGGAGGTAGTTTATATGAAAAATGCAATGATTTTAAGTGATTTGAATTACACGGAACTTACTACGGAAGAATTGAATACGATTAATGGTGGTCGTCACTTTTATCGTCGTCACTGGATTCGTCCTCACTTGAATTCAAGTTTCTACAAAACTAAAAAAATAATCAGTCGTACGAGTAATGCAATTTCGAATAGCGGTGGGGGAAAGTTTATCGGTAACTTAATCAAATTGGCTAGGCCTCTCTTGTAAAATATGCCTTTAGAAGGCTTCCATTATTCATGGGAGCCTTCTATTTTGTTTAGCCCAACTTTCCAACTTACAGTCCCAAATTAAGGCTCACCTAGGGGTGTCGCCAACATTTCCGACAAAACCCACTCTAAGACAATCTGTGGAATTAAATTATGGATTTTAACCACGTTAAGCCCGTTATTGTCCATAATTTAGTACCTAAAACGGTTGCATGCCAGCATTCTGATACGTTGTTATTGGGAATAGTTTTGATA
Organism: Desulfosporosinus sp. OT; assembly: GCF_000224515.1. Classification (GTDB taxonomy): domain Bacteria; phylum Bacillota; class Desulfitobacteriia; order Desulfitobacteriales; family Desulfitobacteriaceae; genus Desulfosporosinus. The sequence goes on from NZ_AGAF01000246.1 coordinate 503, forward strand.
CCAGTCGCGTAAATTCCGTTCTTTGAGGTAACGTTTCATGTTATCTATTTATTTTTTGTCCCGAATCGGCTCTACAAACTCCATAATTATTCCCGCCCTTAATATGTCATAACATATAAAATAATACAATATGACATATTAAGAAACAAGGAGTAGTTGCTCATTGCTTGAGAAAAGTCTGCAATCCCAGACACACCAAGGGATTGCAGACTTTTCTCGAATCTGTCACAAGTACATTGTATCAGATTCAGCAAGAGGTTGAATTAAAGCGATTAGGAATATTCCGTGAGTTTGAGTTTACATCCTATATCGTATTCTGGCTACAAAGAGCATTCATAAGTCTCTAATTTACATTTCGCGGTTTTAGTCAAACTTACCCAATATGAAAGAGAAAAAACTTGTTCTGATATCCTTACTTAGAGAAATTATACCAGGTTGAAAAAGATTGAATTCTCATATAGATCGAGTGCGATCTGCAGACGGTTCAGTGCAACAGGAGATTCATGAGGGTCCATATTCTGCATCAAATTATTACTTTCCTTTTAGCTATTGATTTTAATCAATGGCTTTTTCTCTATGCTAGGACCCTCATAAATCTCTAGAAGTTAGGCGAAGTACGGCAGCTTCAAATTCTTCTTTGGCCAGTTTTTACTCATAAAGGCAATAATGAAAGGCGCAGTAATGCACAAAGCAAAGATCCCTATCCAAACAACTGACCGATATTCTTCCATACTTAATGAAACATTTACCACATCTGAGCTCGAGTATCTTACCCACGATGCAACAGCGTTGTGTACTGCATGGGCTATTATGGGAACAAAGAGGCTTTTGCTTTTTATATAAAGAATTGCCATAAAAAACCCGAAGATAGACTTTCCAATAATATCAAAATGTATAAATCCGAATAGTAATGATGAAATAAGAATAGCGTATTTCGAGTTCCATTTAACAGTAAGCCTATGCAGTATCATTCCTCTAAAAAGTAATTCTTCTACAATTGGAGCAACAACTACACCGAACAGACAGTCCAGGACATTGTATAACAATGGAATCGCCGTTTGACTTGCTGTTAAATACTCATTCTCGCTCATATTGGCATATGCATAGGCTGGAATCACAAATGACAATCCGTAGAATATCAATAAAAAAGTTCCACTTGAAAAGATCAAAAGCGTAATTACGGTGAAGATTAATTTCAACCATTGATAATTATTAGGAAAAGAACCCAAAAGTGTTTTCCAATCAAGCTGGAGTTTAGTGATACACCTAAGTATCCAAATCATGATAATTCCATATAGAAAATAAGTAAAAACAATATAAACCGTCGGATCCGAAACATCTAGAAGGAATACCCGTTTGGTAATTTTTAAAACTAAGATAACGAAAAGAATAAATAGCAGGACCCAAATAAGTAATCCCCTTAGTTTTAGTACTCTAAAAGCCTCTAATCTCTCCACCCAATTCCCTCCTTGAGCCGTATTTCGCCTAACGTTGGTTTAACGAACTTCGTTAATTGTCTATCTGATTGACTTAATGCGAACCTGTTCGTATATTTTACCTTTACTGGCACATGGAATTTATTCTTTAGCTAGGAACAATTTACCTTTATTTTGCTCCTTGGGTCCTATAATGGTCACTATGACAAGTAAGACAAACCCATTTCCCCGTTTTCGGGTAAATTTGGCTTTGAGCGTCGATCTACATGTTTTCGTTTTCTGCTTTTTAGGGCTCATTTAGCGTATTTCGATATGTAAGGCCAAAATCCTTCTTTCTCTCGCTCACGTCGTTTTACTGGTGTATCTATTCTTTGTTTTTCTCTATGATCCTCGGCTGGTGGCCCCCCCCCTAACAAGTTCAATCTCCAAGTGCTACCCTTCGGTTTGTCTTCTAAGATTCGCTTTCTCAGCCAGACTGTTTTCACGTTGATCCGTTGGTGGCAATGATATAGAAAAAATCCCTCACCTTGTACCAAAAGTTACACACAGTATGCTGAGGGTTAATCAGTCACAAAGCGGATTGTGCTAGTTGAATAATGCAAGGAAGAACCGTCCCCGCTTGCGTCCAAAGCCGGGTACATGCTCAGTCATGTGCCCGGTTTTCTTTACGTTCTAAAATTTTATTGAGGGACATACCATCTATCAAGGGGGGGGCAATGACGTGTCGCTACACTACACGCTATCTGTTGTTCAGGCTCCTAAAGTGATGCCGAAATTATCTAAGCCTTTGGCCTCTCAAACGGAGGCGAGCCCTATCGGACCGGATCAGAGTGCGGCTTTGTGGGCGGATATAGCCAAATGGTTTGGCAACGATATCCGCTCGGTTTTAGACAATATCAGGGGAGTCGCCCATCACAAGGTTGAAGAACTACGTTTGCGAGTAGGTCAACCGCTCTTGGTTCGTACATCAAACAAGGATTTCTTTTTAAACAGAGAAGGGGGAGTAACGAGCGCAAACAATGCTTACTTCGTCAAGCGAGAAGACCTGGCCTGTGCACTAGAACGGATGACTCATAGTTCGGTTTACGCGGTTGAAGAGGATCTCAAACAAGGCTTTCTAACCCTTCCAGGAGGAAACCGAGTCGGAATAACGGGAGAGGTAATCTCGCAGCACGGTCAAATCCAAATGATGAAGCATATTTCTTCTTTAAATCTTCGGATTGCCCGAGATATTCCAGGACGAGGCTTGAAAATCTTACCCTTGCTTTTAGGAGCTGACGGAACGTTTGCCCACACGCTTTTGATTTCACCGCCTCGGGCCGGCAAAACAACTCTTCTTAGGGATCTTATACGTCTAATCAGTAATGGAGTCCCTCAATTAGGGTTAATGGGCTTGACTGTCGGTGTGGTAGACGAACGTGGAGAACTTGCCGGGATGTGGCAAGGGGTACCCACCTATAATTTGGGGTATCGTACGGACGTTTTAGATGGTTGTCCAAAAGCCACTGGGATGAACATGATAGTTCGATCTATGGCGCCGCAAGTTATTGCGATGGATGAGCTCGGTCATGCCGATGATGTTAATGCCTTGATGGATGCCTTGCGCACAGGGGTGCGGATTCTTAGTACAGCCCATGCTAGTTCTATAGAAGAAGCACGCAATAGACCGATCCTAGCTCATTTATTGGATCAAGGAGCGTTTGAACGTCTGGTCGTGTTAAGCAGAAGACATGGACCGGGAACGGTTGAAGAGGTTTATGATCTTAAAACTGGGAGGATCCTGTAATGCTCATACTTGGATGTGTCGCACTTATCGCCGGTTGCGGGAGCTTAGGATTATGGTTGGCTAATCGAATCCGGCGGAGACCGGCAGAATTACGAGAATGTTTAATGGCTTTGGCACTTCTGGATACGGAAATCGTTTGGGGGGTGACCCCTTTGCCAGAGGCATTTTGTATCGTGAAGGAACGTACGGATCTACCCTGGCAAGAGTTTTTTGCGGAACTTCAGGAACGTTTGCAACGGGGCGAGTCAGCAAGCCCGGCTTGGAAAGATACAATTTCAACTCAATATAAACATTTTTGTTTGAAACAACAAGACTGGCAAGTGATCCGTGACGTTGGCAAAGGATTAGGACGATCGGACAGTCAAGAACAGCACAAGCAATTGGAACTTGTTCAGCATCAACTCACTTTAATGAAGGAGCAAGCCGGAATTTGGTCTGAAAAACAGGCCAAGATGTGGACTTATTTGGGTTTCCTCTGTGGGATCGCGGGAGTGCTCATTTTAATTTAACCAGGGAAGGAGTCGGGAGAATGAGCTTCAACCTTATCATAACTGTAGCAGGAATTGGAATTTTGGTCGGAGTATTAGCGTCCGTACTGAATCAATCCGGTCGCAGTGAAATGGCTCAGGGTGTCACAATTATGGGTGTAATCGTGGTTCTCTATATAGTAGTCCAGTCTATTTCAGAATTATTTACCCTGGTTAAGAGTGTTTTTAACCTTTATTAGGGGGCTAAAACGTGGATATATGGCAAATCGTAGGGCTAGCCCTGATTGTTACGGTTTTTTGTGTTGTTCTAAAGCAAATCCGACCTGAAATTGCGTTGCAACTTTCAATTTTAGCGGGTGCTGCGATCTTTATTGTTATCTTAAGCAAAATTAAAGTCATCGTCGATTTGCTTCAGACTCTGGCAGATCAAGCCAATATCAGCTCATATTACTTACTCATTGTTTTGAAGATTGTGGGTGTTGCCTATCTTGCTGAGTTTGGTGCTCAAATCTGCCGAGATGCGGGCGAAGGCGCCTTAGCTACTAAAATTGAACTTGCCGCGAAAGTTGGGGTTATTGTCTTGGCGATTCCCATTATTGCAGCCATTACAGAGTCATTGGTACGACTCGTTCCGTGAGGTGAATTATTTGAGGCGATTTTTCGTCAGTTTAGTTATTTTTGTCATCTTACTGGGTGGGACAACTTCCCCTGTCCTTGCTGAGGAGGTTGCCTCTCAACCGCCGGAGAAGGTAGACCTTTTGCAAGAGGTTGATCTGAGTCAAATGCGAGGCTTTTTGGATCAACTGGATAGTGATGTAGAAAATACAATGCCTGGTTTCTCTTTAACGCGTATCTTTGACAATTTGAAGACTGGGAAGCTAGATCTACGACCAGAAAATTTAGGGCAAACCTTACTAGCGATACTAGGGCGGGAAGTTTTAGGCAGTGCTCCGTTAATAGGCAAATTGCTTATGTTAGCCGTGCTTGGTGCCGTGTTAGCGCAACTTCAGGTTGCTTTTGGGGGAAGTGTTGGCAAAACTGCTCAGGTTATGACTTATCTTGTTCTGTTAAGTTTAGCTCTTACTTCTTTTCGGGAGGCGCTGAGTGTTGCCACAGGGACGATAGATCAAATGGTTGGCCTAATGCAAACATTATTTCCGGTGATGTTGACTTTATTGATCTCCATGGGAAGTCTGACCAGCGCAGCCTTATTTAAACCGCTCATCATGGGCAGTCTGACTGTTTTAGCAACTATTATCAAAACAGTTGTGCTACCTCTTTATTTTCTTGCAGCCATACTTAGACTATTTAATCATATCTCGGAACACTTCAAGCTCAGTAAGCTGGCCGGACTTTTGGAATTCGCTGGCAAACTTTCTTTAGGCGTGATTATGACTGTGTTTATCGGAGTCATGACAGTTCAAGGGGTGACCGGAGGGGTTGCGGATAGCGTAGTTTTTCGCACAGCCAAGTATTCTGCGGATCTTGTCCCAGTCGTGGGTAAATTCTTTAAAGATGCCGTCGAACTGGTAATCACGTCCGGCTTACTGCTGAAAAATGCCGTCGGTATTATTACGTTGCTTGCCATTATAGTGATTTGTTTAGGTCCTTTGATAAAAATTCTAGCGATGATCTTTGTCTTTCGTATTTCAGCGGCCCTCATCGAACCAATTGGTGAAAAGGCCCTTGCAGAAAGCCTACAGGATATGTCAAAGAGTTTAATTAATATATTAGTAACGGTCGCATCCGTTGCAATAATGTTTTTTATAACTGTGGCCGTGGTCGTAGGTACGGGAACCTTTTCAGTGATGTTGCACTAAGGAGGAGAAACATTGTGCAGACGTTACAGACTCTTGTACGTAATTTGGCGATAATTCTTCTATTGGCAACCTTTCTCGAGATGCTTCTACCTAATAAATCTATGCGCGGGTTTGTCCAAATGGTCATGGGGTTGTTTGTGATTTCAGCCGTTCTCACTCCAGTAACAACTTTTTTACATACCCCTTTGGCGATGGAAATTCCAGCTTGGACAGTCACAACCCCCCAAGATTTACCCGCCATAGCCTCAGAAGGGCAGGGGGTTAAAGTTGGGCGGGATGCTGTCCAAGAGCAATACCGCCAGATTCTGGCACACCAGATCGAAGCACTCGCTGTAGGTACTAACGGAGTCGAGGCTGCGTCGGTAGACATCAAATTTGAAGAGGGGGCGGGGGGTGTAATAGATCAGCCCAAGATTATTGAGGTTGTTGTTACCTTGACTTCTGCCAAAGGAGAGGTAGAGCCTATTCAACCTATTATCATCGGGCAGTCTCCTCTCGATCCGAAACCTCAGTCCGCAAGGGCTGAAGCAGTGCGGGAAAAGATTGCAACATTTATGAGTTTGGCAAAAGAAAAGATTCTCGTTCAAGAAAGTTAAAAGATAACTAATTTTTTAAGGAGGTATTAGAATCGTGAAGTTGTTGAAACTGATTTCATCGGACAAAATGATAATTGGTCTCGTAGCGCTCATCGCGGTTGGGATGTCCTTTATTTACTTGGGGAAAGGAGCTGAAAATCCAGTCCAGAGTATGCAGGCTAACTCCACGTCAACGAGCGTATCAACAACAAATACAAAAATTGGTGCACTTGAAAAAGAACTGGAGAACAAATTACAAGCCAATATCCTGCAGATGGATGGTGTAGGCAAGGTGCAAGTTTCAGTTAGTTTTTCCACGGGTTTGAAAAATGAGTATGCCCGCAATCAAAATGTGACGAGAAGAACCTCAAAGGAAACGGATAAGAGCGGAGGAACTCGAGAGACGACGGAAGTTACAGAAAATAACCAAGTGGTCATGCCCAATGGCTCATCTCAGCCAGTTATGGTGATGGAAGATCGTCCAGAAGTAGCTGGGGTTTTGGTTATCGCTGAGGGGGCTAGAGATCCAAAAGTGAGAGAAGGCATTCATACTGCGATCCAGACGCTCCTGAATATCCCGAGCGCCAGAATTACTGTAGTACCAATGGGCGGTGTATAATGTTTAACCGTAATAAAAAGCGACCGGTCGTGATGTTAATTGGTCGCAAATCGAGGTTATGGCTAGGAGGATTCGCGATATTAGCATTGATTCTTGGAGCACTTAGGGTAGGGGCAATGGCGGACGTTTCACATACCGATTTTTCAGGCCAACCGAGTTTGCCAGTAAGTGCTGCAGTGCTGGACGGATCTTCAATTCAATTTCAAGTTGAGGCAGTAAAACCGGACCTCTCGGGAGAAAACTATTTTGTTAATTACCGCTTAAAACGAGAACAGTTTCGCCAGGAGACGAAGGCAATGTTAGCGGAGTTGCTAAACTCTACTGTGATGAAGACTAAAGAGCAAGCACAGGAAAAATGGCTTGAACTAAGTATGAAAATACAAAACGAAGAAGAAATCGAGAATCTGCTCAAAATTAAAGGGTTTCAAGATGCCGTGGCTGATGTTTTTCTGGAAAACGTCACTGTGATTGTTTATGCCCCTAGTTTAACACCAAATGAAGTAAGTATTATTCAAGACATCGTTGTCAGAGTAACAAAAGTCAGGATAGATAAAATAAACATTACAACCAAAAAATAGAATTTCTACTTCTATAAAAAGTTCTTAATGTTGCAGGAAAACAACGGTACCGGCACGAATTAAAGTATAAATAGTCGTGGTTAATAATGCGCGAGATTCAAATCGGATCTCGTGCCTCGCACATCGTGCATCGCACCTCGATATAGAAGGGTGAGGACACCGAGAATGAGCAAAATTCTTATTGCCGATGATGCAAGTTTTATGCGTCTGATGATTTGTCAGATTCTCGCCCGCAAGGGTTTGACGAACGTCATAGAGGCTGAAAACGGTCGGCAAGCCGTAGAACGTTTTATATCTGATAAACCTGACCTGACATTTATGGATATTACTATGCCAGAACTCGATGGATTGGCAGCGCTAGCAGAAATATTGGCAATTGATCCATTGGCAAAGGTGGTTATGTGTAGTGCAGTTGCCCACGAAAGCATGGTTCAAGATGCTTTAAAACGGGGTGCGGTTGACTTTGTTACTAAACCTTTTCGGCCAGAAGGGCTTTTACGGATAGTTAGCAAGCATTTGAGCTAAAAAAATAGTATTATTTTCGTAATCACAGGCTTCAGTTAGTTATGAAGCTGTTGCACGGGATCGTGCGACAGCTTTTTAATTTGTTCTGAAATACTGTATACTTAAGCTCATTGCGTTGATAAAGGTATCACTGCCCCATATAATGATACCATATATATTCATGAGTACTATTGTCTCTCCTGGGTGGAAAGACAAATGAAAAAACCTTCATTGCAGGAATTTCTTAAAGATGGGGAGAATACAGAGAGGGGTAATGGCAGTGAAACCAGTCAAGATTACGGATACCACCTTGAGGGATGCACATCAGAGCCTTTGGGCTACTCGGATGCGTACGGAAGATATGCTGCCGATCCTGACCGAGTTGGATGAGGTAGGATTCTTCTCACTGGAAGTATGGGGAGGAGCCACTTTTGATGTCTGTTTGCGTTTCTTGGGTGAGGATCCTTGGGAACGGTTGCGACTGATCAAGAGCTACGTCAAAAAAACGCCGCTGCAAATGTTGCTAAGAGGCCAGTCTTTAGTCGGGTATACTCATTACCCGGATGATGTAGTACGGGAATTTGTGTCACTAAGTGTGAAAAATGGGATTGATATTATCCGTATTTTTGATGCGTTAAATGATGTTAGAAATATGGTCGTTCCCATGGAAGCGGCTAAAGCAGCAGGAGCGCATGTTCAGGCCTCGGTTGTTTATACAATTAGTCCTGTTCATACGACTGAACACTACTTGGAAACAGCCACGGCACTGGTGAAGCTCGGCGCTGATTCCATTTGTATCAAGGATATGGCTGGTTTGCTCACTCCGTTTAAGGCTTTTGAGTTGGTTACATTGCTGAAAAAAGAGTTAGGTATTATGGTCCATTTGCATAGCCATTACATTGGTGGAATGGCCGTCGGGGCGTACTTAAAGGCAGCAGAAGCAGGGGCGGATGTTATTGACACCGCCAGTGTTCCGATAGCTTTTGGGGCAAGCCAACCACCGGTCGAAACAGTTGTTCGAGCGTTTCAAGAAACGGAATATGATTCAGGTCTAAATCTACGTGATTTGTTTCATATAGCAAAGTATTTTGAAGCCCTGCGTAAAAGCCGTGGGTTTGACCGCGGTGTGACTCGGATTACGGACATGAGAGTGTTTGATCATCAGGTTCCAGGAGGAATGATTTCCAACCTTGTATCGCAACTAGAAGAACAAAAGGCCTTGGATCGCATTCATGATGTGTTAGATGAGATTCCCAAGGTTCGAGCTGAGTTAGGTTATCCCCCGTTGGTAACTCCTGCCAGCCAAATTGTTGGAACACAGGCCGTATTAAATGTTCTGAGTGGGGCAAGATATAAATTAATACCGGGTGAAGTAAAAGCCTATGTGCGTGGTTTATATGGACGTCCGCCGGCTCCGATTGATCCTGACATCCAGAAGAAAATCATTGGGGATGAAGAACCGTTGACCGTGCGTCCAGCAGATAAACTAGAACCCGGAATGGCTAAGGCAGAACGGGAAAGTGCAGGATTAGCTCGTTCCCCGGAAGATGTCATTAGTTATGCCATGTTTCCTCAAGTTGCCAAGAAGTTTTTTGAGGGACGAGAAATAGGTGTCATCCCAAGAGAAGAACCAAAAGTAGCCAAGGTAACAAAGGACACAGAGGAAACGACCCAAACAGGCGCCGCTTGGTTATCTAAGGAGGATTCAAAAATGAATTTGAAAGAAATTAAAGAATTGATCAAGCTTATAGATGAAACTGAAATAAGTGAATTAAATCTCGAAAGTGATGGAGTAAAAGTAGCCATTCGTAAAGGACCAAGTGTGGTTACTGGAGTTCCAGTCATGGCCCCCACTCATCAACAACCTGCTATAGCTCAAGTTGCTGCTAAACCTGTGGTTCAACAAGCACCTATTGTCGAGGCGTCTTTAGCCACAACAGCAGCACCGGAACCCGTTGTTTTAGAAAACACGGAATCGATTGTTTCTCCTATGGTGGGGACGTTTTATCAATCGCCGGCTCCTGATGCACCTCCTTATGTGGAGTTGGGTCAACTAGTCAAAGTAGGGCAGCCAGTTTGCATTCTGGAGGCCATGAAACTGATGAATGAAATTGAATCTGAAGTAGAAGGCAAGATCATTCAAATTTTAGTAGAGAACGGTCAACCCGTTGAATACGGCCAACCACTGTTCATCATTCAAAAATAAGGAGAAATTGCATGTTTAAGAAAGTCCTGATTGCGAATCGGGGAGAAATTGCTTTACGCGTCATTCGAGCATGTCGTGAACTTGATATTCAGACGGTCGCTGTTTTTTCTGAGGGAGATCGGGAAGCTTTGCACGTGAAGGCTGCTGATGAAGCAGTATGCATCGGACCGGTAGCAAGCGCCAAGAGTTATCTCAATATTCCGAATATAATTAGTGCTGCTGAATTAACAGGTGTTGATGCAATTCATCCCGGATACGGTTTTCTATCTGAAAATGCCCGTTTTGCTGAGATATGTGAATCGTGTGGTATTACCTTTATCGGACCATCTCCACAAGCTATCGAAACGATGGGAGATAAGGCCAAAGCACGTAAAACCATGATTGAAGCCGGTGTCCCAGTAGTGCCGGGTTCTAAAGAGATTATTAAAGATGAAGAAACGGCTGCAGCAATTGCGGAAGACATTGGGTATCCTGTTTTGATTAAAGCGTCAGCCGGTGGCGGGGGCAAAGGGATGCGGGTTGCCCAAAATTCCAAGGAATTGAGAAGTTCCATTCAAGCCGCTCAGAATGAAGCTCAGGCTGCCTTTGGTAACTCTGAGGTTTATCTGGAAAAATATGTTGAAGAGCCTCGACACATAGAGTTTCAGATCTTAGGAGACAAGTATGGTAATGTCGTACATTTGGGCGAACGAGATTGTTCTTTGCAACGTCGCCATCAAAAGCTTTTAGAAGAAGCACCTTCAAGTGCTTTGACTCCTGAGTTAAGGACGAAAATGGGAGCTGTAGCAGTCAAAGCGGCTAAATCAGCCAACTATTCAAATGCAGGGACAATTGAGTTTTTGTTGGATCGTCATGGTAACTTTTATTTTATTGAAATGAACACCAGGATACAGGTTGAACATCCAGTCACCGAGATGGTAACGGGGTTGGATTTAGTCAAAGAACAAATTCGTTTAGCAGCGGGTGAACCGTTGGGCTTTACGCAAAGGGATATTCAAATAAATGGCTGGTCAATTGAGTGCAGAATCAACGCAGAAAATTCGGATAAGAACTTTATGCCTTCCCCAGGAACAATCAAAATTTATCATGTACCGGGCGGCCCGGGAGTACGGGTTGACAGTGCAGTTTATCAGGGATATACGGTTCCACCCTACTATGACTCGATGGTTGGAAAATTGATTGTCTGGGGTGCCACTAGGCAAGAAGCTATTGCTCGGATGAAGCGAGCCCTTGAGGAATTCGTCATCGAAGGAATTCATACAACAATCCCATTCCAGCTAAAGGTATTAGACAATGCCTTTTACCGACGTGGAGAGGTCTACACGAATTTTATCCAGCGTCGAATTTTAGGAGAATAGACCAGTTAGGTATTCGAAATGTTGTTGTTCGAATTACGAACTACGAATTTTGAATTAAGAACCACGAAAATCGAATAGTAGCCTTTGCCAGATCAGCCTTGATTTGTTATAATAGCAACAATACTTGGATAAAGGAAACCTACATCAGATGGAGTTTTAAACTCCATCTGATGATTTGTTAAACTTATGCAGGTGCTTAGTGCGTTACGCGATGTTCGATATCGAACCACGAACCACGAATATCGAACCACGATTTGGGGGTGAAGACATGGAAAGCTTGGGAATGGAGAATTCCCTCGGTTCTATTCGAATCGCTGATGAAGTTGTAGAAGTTATTGCTGGATTAGCTGCTTCTGAAGTGGAGGGTGTAACCGGCATGAGTGGAGGTCTTGTAGGAGATCTTGCACACATGTTAGGGAGAAATAAAAACCTATCTAAAGGGGTTAAGGTAGAAGTCGGCGAGCATGAAGTTGCCGTGGACCTTTTCATTGTGGTGGAATATGGCGTCTCGATTCCGGGAGTCGCCCTGAGGGTGCAGGAATCAGTGAAGGAAGCCATTGAAAGCATGACTGGACTCAAGGTAGTCGAAGCAAATGTTCATGTACAAGGGGTAAATTTCAAACCTTTACCGGAAACCAAAGAAGAAGACTTTCGTCTGAAGTAAAGTTGGCCCCCCCTGGAAATGCCAGGGGGGGCTTCTGAAAGAGGGGACGATAAATGTTAGCCTATGTTTTGGGATGCCTTCTGATCTTGGGGGCACTTTGGATATTAGCAATGTCCACAGGGTGGGGGCTTCCCTATCTCCTTATTGTTCAAGGGCTTGATTGGTTAAAAGCGAACCCTTGGGAAAGTATTGTTCTGGCTGCATTCTTGCTTATGTTGGGTTTGCTTTTGTTTGTCCGACCGCGAGAAAGTACGGAGCGTTCTTTTTTGACGTCTTCAAAAGGAGGCGACGTCCGAATTTCTCAGGATGCTTTGCAGGAAATAATAGCTCGCAGTGCAATGGTATTGCCCGGCGTACTCCAGGTTCAATCAAGCCTAAGGGAGCGTGAAACCGGGCTTCAGATTATGGTCTCTTGCCAATTTGAGCAAGATGTTCTGATTCCTCAAATGTCCGCAGAACTTAAAGCAAAGATCAAACAGGATGTGGAGCTTTACACAGGAATTCTAGTGACTGAGGTGAAAGTGCTCGTGCGTAGTCTGGAAAAGGCCCGTTTGGCACGCGTCCGATGAGTGGGTTGTGGCTGAAAATTGAAGAGCAGATTTCACGGTTTCTGGTTTGGGCCATCGGCAATCATCCGGGCAAGCTCATCGGAACATCCGTTGGGTTTTTGTTGGGTATATTGATAGTGACGCTTGGTTTTTGGCGGACACTGGTTTTAACCATGGTTACTGTCTTAGGATTCGTCTTAGGAAAGAGTCAAGATGATCATAATATTATTACAGCTTGGTTGGAAAGAATTTTACACAGATACTAGGAGGAATTCCATTGAGTCGAAGATTAGCCCGTGAAACAGCATTACAAGTGCTTTTTCAAAGGGACTTAACGAAAGAACCGTTGATTGCTGCAGAAGCTGTGCAACGTTGGGCCACAGAATTTTCCGTCCCTGAGGCCAGTATACCCTTTACTCAGGAACTAGTGGATGGGACAATAGCCCATCAGAATGAAATTGATCTAAAGATTGCCGCCTTTGCACAGGAATGGACCATTAGCCGTATGGCAAATGTGGATCGGAATGTGATGCGTTTGGCCACCTACGAGATTCTTTTCCGACCGGATATTCCAGGTCGAGTAAGTCTCAACGAAGCGATCGAACTAGCGAAACGTTTTGGAGGAGAAGAATCAGCAAAGTTCGTCAATGGAATTCTTGACCGGATCGTTGACAGTGTCTCGAAAGTAGAGCAAAAATAGAACCGAGGTTCCCTCTTTGGATTTGCTCTGGGGAGGAGTTATTATCTGCACGCGTCTGCGAGTTCCGCCGCTGGCTCGCTGGACGGTTCGCGAGCGCGTCCGAACCTCTGGTCATTTCTGGCCGCATGCTATGCCATCCTTGGCGCATGCGGCACTAGAAACATCCTGTTCGTCGCATGTGAACCTGCGGCGCGCTACGGGGACGCGAACCGTCTGCGCTCACCTTAGCGCGGCTCCACCAACGCATCCGCTTAGCAGAAAATCGCTCCTCTTGGGTAGGTTTGATGAGCGTAAGCAACGCTTTGGAGGTTTGAGGCATGCTTATTAAAGTGTACCTAAAAACAAGTTGGTTTTAGATGATAGGTAAATTAAAGAAGAATACTTTTTTGACAAAATTATTATGATGCAAGCTAGAACCGTCCCTCCTTGCACGAAGGTATTTTGCTCGTTCGACCGAACTTCATTTGTGGCTCACTTATCTACTATCTCGTCTAGATGAGGAGACATTCAAGAAACGTCAAAACTTAGTTTTGGCGTTTCTTGATATTTGGAGGCGAGAAATGCAAGCCAGAACCGTCCCCCCTCCCCCCGTCGACCAAAGCCAGAGGAAGTTTCTTAGCATAGAGAGCGCTTTAGCGGAATTGCGTCAATGAGCGCAGACGATAAGGCGTGAAGAAACTCAAAGGGGCTTGTCCATGACTCAAACAGGACGTTTGAGGTTAGAGCACATCCCGAAGACACTGTCTTCGCACCTATTAGCCTTCTTGCAGGATGGCATAGCATTCGACCAGAATAGTCCAGAGGTTTTGCGTTTTAGCCTTAGCGACAAGCGAATAGCAAATGAAGCGTGTGCGAACACGATAGTCTCCAGTACGATAGTCTCCAGTACGATAGTCTCCAGTGGAGAGTATCGCCGAAGCCGTGATCCCTAGAGGAATTCTTACCGGCGTAGGATAGAGTATCGCCGAAGCCGTGATCCCTAGAGGAATTCTTACCGGCGTAGGATAGAGTATCGCCGAAGCCGTGATCCCTAGAGGAATACCTTCCGGCGTAGGATGCTAAGAAACTTCCTCCCTATGTATGCAATTTTCTTATTTTTCTATTTATTTTCCTATAATTTGAGAAGGAAAATGCATAACCATCTCGAACAATTAATGTATAGCTAGTAATTTGATTGGATCTTGGTGTAGGGTTGCAGGCAACTTACATAATTAGATCGGTATTATTGAAAGGAGTGTGTCAATTGGCTCAACTATTAGATGGTAAAGCGGTGTCAAAGATTCTTAAGGAAGAAGTTACTCAGGAAATTGCGCAGTGGAAAGAAAAAGGGGTACAGCCTAAACTTGCGGTAATTCTTGTTGGAGATGATCCGGCTTCGGTAGTTTATGCACGGTCAAAGCAAAAAGTTGCTGAGGGCATGGGTATGGCCTTTGAACTTTTCGTGATGCCAGCAGATTCTAAAGAAGCCGATGTATTAGAGCGGATTGATGGCCTAAATCGTGATCAGGCAGTTCATGGCATTATGATTGAACTTCCTCTTCCTAAAGGGCTTTCGAAAGAAAAGATCATGGCGGCAGTACTACCTGAAAAGGACGTCGATGGTGTACATCCCATTAATCGAGGCTATATTTTAAGTGGTGAGGACGGACTTTTTCCGGCTACTCCCCAAAGTTGTATCGAGTTGCTTTTGCGCTCAGGTGTTGAGATTGGTGGAAAACATGTCGTTATTGTCGGTCGTGGTGAAACCGTGGGCAAACCCCTTGTTTTTCTCATCTTGAAGCATAACGCTACTGTGACCATTTGTCACTCCAAAACAAAGGACTTAGGATCATTTACTCGTCAGGCTGATATTTTGATTGCGGCTGTGGGCCGTGCTAAGATGATCAAAAAAGATATGGTCAAACCAGGTGTGATTGTTGTTGATGCAGGGATCAACGAAATTCCTGGAGGAATTTGCGGAGATGTGGACTTTGAAGCTGTCCAAGAAGTGGCCTCGTTGATTTCTCCAGTACCGGGTGGAGTTGGTTCGTTGACTACTGCTTTGATTATGCGGAATGTTTTGAAAGGAATCGTTCTCCAAGGGGGAACACGTTAATGGATATGAATAAGGTTTGGGAATGGACGACGGAAGAATTTCTGACGGTATCAGCCAGTTCGGCACCCACACCGGGTGGTGGCAGTGTATCAGCTTATGTTGGAGCTTTGGCAGCATCAATGACTTGTATGGTGGCTAACCTCACTATTGGTAAGGAAAAATATAAAGAGGTAGAACCTCAAGTGAAAGAGATTTTGATTCAAGCAGAAGCGACATTGAACGCTCTAAAAACCGGATTGAGCCAGGACATCGCTGAATTCTCGCATTTTATGGCTGCCTTAAAATTACCAAAAGGCACAGATGAAGAAAAAGCTGTTCGTACAGGGAAATTGCAAGAGGTTTTAGTTTCTGCTACGAATACTCCGCTTGGGATTGCCCAGAATTGTTTTAAAGTTCTGCAATTGGCCCAGGAGTTAGCGCCGATTGGTAACACGGGAGCGATCAGTGATGCAGGCGTAGCTGCCTATTTAGCGGAGAGTGCACTGAAATCTGCGATGCTGAGCGTAGATATTAACCTCCCTCAGATTAAAGATGAAGGGTATAAAGAACGAGTTCTGGCTGAACGAACAAGACTATTCGAACAAGCGGCTGTTATTTGTGCGGAGACAATTGCTGTCGTACAAAGTCGACTGTAAGTGCAAGCCATGAGGTTCGATTTATGGTGCATGAATTAGTAGCGGCTATTCATGAACTATGGCAAGTTTGCTTAAATGAATCAAGCTTAAATTGAATTTTGCGGACTTATAAGAGTTGTACACTCAAAGCGTGAAGTTCCATATTTGAACTTAGCGCTTCGGGCTTCGCGCATCGATATAGAAAAGGGGGGGAGGAATATTTCTTCCCTCCTTTTCTATATGTTATGATAGGCTATGAGGTGAAGTTTGTGCCGAAAATTTGGACGGTATCTGAGATTGTAGGTCAAATCGGCCAAGTCCTGCAGGATCAAATGGATTTACAAAATTGTTGGATCAGTGGTGAACTTTCGAACTTTAGGAACCATCGTGCCTCAGGGCACTGGTATTTTACCCTGAAAGATGAGTCCTCCAGCCTTAAGGGGGTTATGTTTAGAAGCCGATCAGAACGTGCGCGTTTTGTCCCGACAGACGGATTAAAGGTTTTGATTCGAGGAAACATCCGTATGTATGAACGGGAGGGAACGATTCAATTCTATGCCGAAGAGATGGAACCTAGCGGGCTCGGTCAACTCTATTTGGCTTTTGAGCAACTCAAAAAAAAGCTTGCTGAAGAAGGGTTATTTGATCCGATTCGGAAAAGAGAAATTCCCCGTTTTCCCCAGTGTATTGGAATCGTGACAAGTCCAACAGGAGCAGCAGTTAGGGATATTATTAACATCATGGAACGCCGCCATCCGGGCATGTCTTGGGTCTTGGCGCCGGCTGCGGTCCAGGGAGAAGCGGCATCACAGGAAGTGGCTCAAGCCATCGCTCGCCTTAATCGCTATCGAGCTGTCGATGTCATCATTGTTGGGCGTGGTGGTGGGTCTTTGGAAGAGTTATGGGCCTTTAACACTGAAGTTGTGGCCCGGGCAATCGCTGCGTCCGTTATTCCGGTCATTTCAGCAGTGGGGCATGAAACGGATGTGACCATCTCTGACTATGTTGCAGACCTGCGAGCGCCAACTCCTTCAGCGGCCGCTGAGCTAGCCGTGCCAGTATTATTGGATTTACAGTGGCAAGTGACCCAACTGCGGATTCGGCTCCAGAGCGCTATGGGGGCTCTTATCGAGCGGAAGCGTCAGTGCCTTGTAGGGATCGCGAACAAAGGACCGCTTAAAGATCCTTTCTGGCGCATCGATCAGAATCGACAACGCCTAGATAACCTCCAAATTCGCCTTCAGGAGGGCATGACTAGATTTGTAATCGATAAAAATGGTATACTAAACTTATTAGCCGCTAAGCTGGATTTATTGAGTCCTTTGGCCATTCTGGGCCGCGGATACTCATTAACCTATGATGCAGAAGGACTCCTGCTGCGTTCCGCGAGCCAGGTGGAGCTTCATGACCAGATCCAGATTCGTCTAGGAGAAGGAAACTTACGCTGCGAAGTGTTAGAGAAGGGGATTTGATCTATGGGCAAAGAAATATGGATAGAGGATCTTTTTGTTGAAGAGTCGCAGGGCACGATAGATGAACATCAAGCAGACGAAACAGTTTCCTTGGAAACAGGTCTTCAACATTTAGAAATGATCGTTAAAACGCTTGAACAAAAAGACCTTCCGTTGGAAAAGGCTTTGGGCCTATTTAAGGAGGGGGTGGGTCTTGTTCAGTACTGTTCCGGTGTACTGAATCAAGCAGAAAAGCAGATGGAAATTCTGCTTGAAGGCCCCGATGGACAGCTAGAAATAAAACCTGCAAGTTTTAAAATGGAAGGATGAACGTAAACTGTGTTCAAGGCAACCTTTCAACGCTATCTCACAATGATTGAACAATTTCTCGCCCAATTGCCGTGGAATGAGGATATCTTAGATCAGAGTATGTATTATTCCCTGATTGGGGGAGGTAAACGTATCCGACCAGTTTTGGCTTTGGCCTCTGCAGAAGCGGTGGGAGGAAGCTCTGAGTTGATTTTGCCTGCGGCAGTTGCGTTGGAACTTATCCATACGTATTCATTAATTCACGATGATTTGCCAGCTATGGATAATGACGACTATCGAAGGGGAAGATTATCAAATCATAAAGTATTTGGGGAGGCCCAGGCAATTTTAGCTGGAGATGCCTTATTAACCTATGCCTTCGAATTTCTGGCAGATGAAGGACTCGGTCAATCTGAAAGACAGCTTCGCATTATTCGAGAGGTTGCTGTGGCTGCCGGAAAAGTTGGGATGGTTGGAGGGCAGGTCGCAGATGTGGCTGGTGAAGGGAAAACGCTTACTTTAAACGAAATCGAAGAGATTCATAAGGCCAAAACAGGCGCCTTACTGACGGTTTCTGCTCGTCTTGGTGGAATCTTAGCGGGTGGTACAGAGGAGCAAGTTAAGGCCTTGACCGATTATGCTCAGGCGTTGGGATTAGCTTTTCAAATTAAAGATGATATTTTGGATGTAGTAGGGGACAGTGCAACCCTCGGAAAACCTGCTGGGAGCGACCTGCGTCAGGGCAAGGCAACTTATGTTTCTTTGCTAGGGCTAGAGGGCGCAGAGCATCAGTTGCATGCTCAAATCTTGAAGGCACAATCCGCGGTGAAACCGTTTGCTGAAGGTGCGTTCTTTCTTAGTGAGCTAGCCTACTATATCGAGCAACGCCAGCATTGAAAGAGGTCGTTATCATGCCGATTATTCCGGGAATATTTCACAATGCAATTCTTATTTCAGCTGTAACGGCTTGGTTTATAGCTCAATTACTTAAGATCGTCGTCAGTCTACTTTTATTGAGAAAACTGAATTTTCAACTTTTTGTAAGTTCGGGTGGTTTCCCGAGTTCCCATTCGGCGACAGTTAGTGCTTTGGCTTTGGGAATTGGGAAATACTATGGGTGGGATTCCCCAATATTCGCGGTATCTGCAGTATATGGTATGGTAGTGTTGTATGATGCGGCAGGCGTACGGCGAGCTGCCGGGAAACAAGCAGAGGTCCTCAATAAGTTAGTTGAACGATTATACCAGGGCTCTGATTTTGCCCAAGATCGCTTGAAAGAGTTGATAGGCCATACACCGTTTGAGGTCTTCGGGGGTGTGATTGTAGGGATTATTGTGGGGCTCTTGTTATAAGGTAATTAATTTGAGGAGGGAAAATAGTTCGTTGGCAGTGCGCAAACGTAAAAGCTGGAAACATCTTGTGATTGTCTTTGTTGGAAGTTTTGTCATTGCAGCAGTAGTGGGGATTAGTTCTGAACTACTAATGCGCAGAATTTCGTCTTTATGGATAGCCGCATTGTTTCTCTTAGCTGTTATCGGGGTTCATATTGTCTTTGACGTTATTGGGATTGCAGCTACCGCAGCAAATGAAGCGCCGCATCACGCCAAGGCAGCGAATCGTGTCAGGGGTGCCCGCCAAGCTGTTTATCTCGTGCGTCACGCGGATTTAGTTGCCAATATGGCGAATGACGTCGTGGGAGATGTTACGGGCACATTAAGCGGCGTAATGGCAGCGGCCATTGTCATAGATACCATCCGTTTATACCCGACATTTGGAACAAAGGAAATCTGGCTGTCAACGCTTATGTTGGCTTTAGTGGCATCCATCACCGTTACAGGGAAAGCTGTGGGAAAATCCTTTGCCATACAGGATGCCAATAAAATTATTGCTTGGGTCGGGAGTGTCTTTGCTACTGTTGAACAAATTACAGGGTGGGACCTGACTGGACCGAAAAAACGAGGGGGCAAGAAGAAGGATGGGACTTCTCGAAGAAATTCATGAGCCGAAGGATTTGCAGACTTTAGATTCAACGAAACTTAAAACATTGGCGCAAGAGATTCGGCGGGAAATGATTGACGTGATCTCAAAAAATGGCGGACATTTGGCTTCGAACCTCGGAGTTGTAGAGCTCACGCTAGCGTTGCATAGGAAATTTGATAGCCCTGACGATAAGATTGTCTGGGATGTTGGTCACCAAACTTACGTACATAAGCTTTTAACTGGCCGATTAGAGCGATTTAATACCATTCGCCAATATAACGGACTGTCTGGATTTCCTAAACGTGTGGAGAGTGCCCATGATTGCTTCGAAACGGGTCACTCAAGTACATCCATCTCTGCAGCGGTCGGATTTGCCAAAGCTCGAGATGTCCTTGGTGAGCGCCACCATGTAGTAGCGGTGATTGGCGATGGGGCAATGACGGGTGGCATGGCTTTTGAGGCTTTAAACCACGCGGGACATAGTGAAACCAATATGATTGTGGTCCTCAATGATAACGAGATGTCTATTTCTCCTAACGTTGGGGCCATGTCTTCATATCTCAATCGTTTGAGGACAGACCCACTTTATGATAAGCGAAAAGAAGAGATTGAGGATCTATTAAAGCGTATTCCAGGTATCGGATCAAAGGTTGCTAAGGTAGTTTCTAAGGCCAAAGATAGTTTAAAATATCTGCTGGTCCCAGGCTTGATCTTTGAGGAACTGGGGTTCACGTATTTAGGGCCAATTGATGGACATGATCAATCGTTGATTGAACAAGTTCTAGAACAGGCTAAGCAGAAAAAGGGACCCGTGCTAGTCCATGTTGTGACACGCAAGGGGAAAGGGTATAAACCTGCCGAGGAAAATCCGGGGGTCTTTCATGGAGTTGGTCCCTTTGATCCGGATACAGGAAAAATCGCCGAAAAATCAGCTCCGCCAACCTATACGGCAATCTTTGGGGAAACTCTCTGCACCCTCGCCAAGGCAGATCCTAGGATTGTAGCGATTAGTGCGGCTATGCCGAGCGGAACTGGCCTTAATCCGTTTGTGCATCAATTTCCAGAACGTTTTTATGATGTCGGAATTGCGGAACAACATGCTGTAACATTTGCAGCGGGTTTGGCGTTTGGCGGACTTAAACCTGTTGTGGCAATCTATTCCACCTTTTATCAACGAGCCTATGACCAAGTACTACACGATGTCTGTTTGCAGCAGGCCAATGTTGTTTTAGCGATCGATCGTGCTGGGGTAGTGGGAGATGACGGGCCCACGCATCACGGGGTATTTGACATATCCATTTTTCGGGTTATTCCCAACTTAATCTTTATGGCACCCAAAGATGAAAATGAGCTACGCCACATGCTCTATACGGCGATACAACACAGCGGACCAGTGGCAGTGCGCTACCCGAGGTCAGTCGGTCAGGGTGTGAAGTTGGATGAAACGTTCAAGGAGATTCCTATTGGCAAAGCAGAGGTCTTACGCGATGGCAGGGATGTAACGTTGCTTGCAATCGGCCCCATGGTTCATACCTGCCTACAGGCTGCTCAGGAATTATACCATCGCGGCGTGGATGCAGCAGTCATTAATATGCGTTACATTAACCCGCTCGATCGTGAACTCCTTTCACATTACGCGCGCTTAACAAAACATTTTATTACGATTGAAGACCATGTCCTTAAGGGGGGCTTAGGCAGCGCTGTTCTTGAACTTCTTGAAGAGGAAGGCATAGAAGGGGTGGCCTTTGAACGCTTGGGGTATGCTGGATTCATCGATCAAGGATCGATTCCCCAACTTCATATCGCCCATGGATTATCAGTTGCGGGGATAATGCAAGCAGCCGAGCGTTTACAATTAATTCGTCGCGTTGCGCAATCCTAGGAAAGTCAATGCATGGACAAAAGGAAGGGATACTGTGGCTAAAGGGAAAGAACGCATTGACGTCTTAATGGTTAAAAAAGGGTTGGCAGTCAGTCGGGAGAAGGCAAAGGCGACAGTGATGGCAGGAATCGTGTTTGTTGGAGGGCAGCGCGTGGACAAGCCTGGCACGGAGTTGCCTGAAGATACGTTGATCGAATTAAAAGGGGAAACTCTGCCGTTTGTTTCTCGGGGTGGACTAAAGCTAGCTAAAGCCGTGGAAACCTTTGCGCTCGTATTTAAGGATTCGGTGGTCGCCGATATTGGGTCTTCGACCGGGGGGTTTACAGATTGTGCCTTGCAAAATGGCGCCAAGCGAGTTTATGCAGTGGATGTCGGGTATGGGCAGCTTGATTGGAAACTCCGGACAGATTCCCGTGTTGTATCCATGGAACGGGTGAATGCCCGCTATTTAACGAAAGATACGTTCCCAGAACAGGTGGATTGGATTGTTTCTGATGTGGCGTTTATCTCAATTACGAAAATATTCTCGGCTATGCTTGCCATCCTTAAAGAGGATGGACATGTGTTATCTTTAATTAAGCCTCAATTTGAGGCTGGACGAGAGCATGTGGGAAAAAAAGGCGTTGTTAAAGATGCATTAGTTCATAAACAGGTTCTGGAGACAGTTCTCAGTCAAGCAGAAAATGTAGGTTTTCATGTCTTAGGTTTAGACTATTCCCCGATTCGCGGCCCGGAAGGGAATATAGAATACCTGGCTTGGTTAGGGTTACAAACTGATTCAGGAATAGATTGGCATTCTGAGCTGGAGCGCGTGGTTCGAAGCGCTCAGAAAGAGACGGAGTGACGGATGGAAAGAGTCGTTGGTTTATGGATCAATAAGAGTAAACCGGAAGCCCAGACGTTGGCCCTGCAAATTAAAGATTGGTTCGAAGCCCGTGGGTGGGACGTTTTAACAGAATGGTCGGAAGTTGTAAAACACAAAACACAATTTCTTATTTCCTTGGGTGGAGATGGAACCCTTCTTCAAGCAGCTCGAGAAGGTGCAACCTTTGGCATTCCTGTATTAGGTGTCAATCTTGGGCGATTAGGGTTTTTATGTGAGATTGAGCGAGTAGACGTTTTTGGCGCTTTAGAAAAGGTTTTAAGTCAGGAATTTGAAATTCAAGAACGTTTGATGTTGAAGGCTACTGTTAACCGAGGCGCCTCCGGCTATCTTTCTAAGCTCGTCTTAAATGATGTTGTATTTTCTCGGGCAAATACGGATGGAATCATAACACTCCAAGCCAATCTGTCGGGAGAACCCTCCGTCAGTTATCCAGCCGACGGTTTAATTGTGGCGACTCCAACGGGCTCTACTGCCTATTCACTTTCGGCAGGTGGGCCAATCATCAGTCCCAATGTTCAGGCAATTTTGTTGACGCCATTGGCTGCGCATACCCTGTCTGCTCGGCCAATGGTTGTTGCAGACCATGAATTAATTGAAATTGTTCTAGCCAGTGGAGAGCAATGTCTAGTGACCTTCGATGGACGGCATAGTATTAAGATTTGCTCAAGAGAAGCAGTAATTATAAAAATTGCGCCTCTTAAGGCTCAATTAATTCGTTTGGGAAGTCGAAGTTTTCCTCAAGTGGTTCGAGAAAAATTAAGAGATCGTTGGCATGAATAATAGATAGATGCACGAGGCAAGAAACACGATGCACGAATTAGGTGCGGTTATCCCGCGAATGCGCAAGGGTCAATATTCGTGCATTAGGCATCGGGCATCGAGCGTCTTGAGAAGGAGGTATTAGTATGAAAGCTCGTCGCCAAATGAAGGTCCAGGAAATTATCTCCAAGCAGATCATA
>NZ_AGAF01000245.1 GCF_000224515.1 Desulfosporosinus sp. OT
CGCACTCAGGAAGAGCTCGCCGATAAATTGCACCAAGCCGGTTTTGATGTCACTCAGGCAACGGTCTCTCGGGATATCAAAGAAATGGGACTTATTAAAGTCCCTAGTGCAGATGACGATTATCGCTATGCCGTTCCGAGCGAAGTACATCCGTCGAATTTGCAAGATCGCCTCAAACGGTTGTTACGTGAAACGGTCGTCTCCATTAATGACACAGAAAGTCTTATCGTCATTCGAACGATTCCAGGAAATGCGCATGCGTTAGCGGCCGTTATGGATAATAGCAATTGGGAAGAGGTCATTGGCACTGTAGCAGGGGATGATACAATTCTTTTGGTCATCAAACCTAAAGAGGTTGTTCCCGCAGTCTTAGAACGACTCACCACCTTGCTTGGATAGGAGGGGATATTATGCTAGCGGAGTTGCACGTAGAGAATTTCGGCCTGATGGAAACGGTACGACTGAATTTTAGTCGTGGTATGACAGTATTTACGGGAGAAACTGGCGCAGGGAAATCAATGTTGATTGACGCCTTAGGGGTTCTCTTAGGTGGACGAGCCAGCGCAGATCTGATTCGACACGGGGAAGCGCAGGCACGGATAGAAGGGGTTTTTGAAGATCTGGCCCAGGAGTCCTTAATGAGGCTTGAAGAGGCGGGTTATCCCGTTGAAGAAGGTCAATTGTTTCTTTATCGCGAGATAAATGCCTCAGGAAAAAATATCTGTCGTGTTCAAGGCCGTACGATTCCACTGACCCTCTATCGTACACTCTGTGAAGGGCTAGTGGATATACATGGGCAAATAGAGCATCTGACTCTCTTCCGCCCCGAAACCCACCGAGATCTTTTAGATGCCGTAGGAGGACTTCAAGACGACGTCATTTTAGTAAATGAAGCAGCTAAAGCCTATCAAGCGATTATCCGCAAAGAACGAGAGTTATCCATTTCAGAGGAGGAACGGCAAAAACGCGAAGAAATTCTTCGTTATCAAATTGAAGAAATTAATCATATTAATCCAGTTCCAGGAGAAGAGGGAGAGCTCAATCAGGAGAAGAAACGTTTAGGTAATGCGGAACGCATTACGAGTTTAATATCCGAAGCGTACGCTGCACTATATGAGGGATCAGCGGGCAAGCTTGCAGTTTTTGATCTGTTAGGACAAACGCGTAAAGCCCTTCAAGAGCTGGCCCGGCTAGATGACAATTTTAATGTTATTGAGCAGATCGAATCCATCTATTATGCGGTGGAGGATTTAGCTGATCAAGTCCGGGTGTATAAGGATAACTTTGAGTTTGAACCAGGACGCCTCGACAGAATAGAGGAGCGGCTTATACAGCTAAATAGGCTTCGGAAATATGGGACAATCCTCGAAGAAGTTTTGGAAAAACGAAGGGGAATGCTAGAAGAGTTGGAGCAAATCACTCATGTCCAAGAGCAATTTGAAACAATACATAAAGAGAAAAAGACGACACGCAAGGCCTATGAAACCGCAGCGGAACAACTCAGCCAAAAACGGCTAGAAATCGCTGAACGGATTGAGAAAGGCCTCATGATTGAACTTGCAGATCTAAGTCTGGAGAGAAGCCGGTTTGAAGTTCGGTTCACACCAAACACGGAGCCAACGACTGGTGGAGCGGAGGCGGTAGAGTTTTATTTCTCTGCTAACCTTGGAGAACCTCCTAAGCCCCTTGCGAAAGTCGCTTCCGGCGGAGAAATGTCCCGCTTAATGTTGGCTTTAAAGAGTTTATTGGCTAAAGTAGAGTCAGTGGGAACGTTTATCTTCGATGAGGTAGATAGCGGGGTCGGTGGCAGGACGATTCATAAAGTGGGTGAAAAGCTGGCCAAAATCGCTCATAACAAACAGGTTTTTTGCATCACCCATGCTGCGCAAGTAGCTGCCTATGCGGATGTTCATTATGGGATCGTCAAAGAAGTGAAGGAAGGTAGGACGCGGACGCGGGTTGAATCGTTGTCCGAATTCAGGCGTATCGAGGAACTCGCTCGGATGCTCGGAGGTGGAGAAGTAGAGGTTACACGTAAACATGCCCAGGAGTTATGGGAACGATGTGGGCACATAATCAAGTGAGATTCAACTTCAATTTGTAATTAATAAGAACAATAACGGATTATTCCCTAATAATTCCATTTTTTAAGCAAATTTCTTGAATTGCTTTACTTGTGGCTGCACAACTTAATTATGCAGTCCTTTTTTTTTGTCTAATTTGCCAATGTTTTAGAAAATATGGAACGGATTTTACAGGATGAAACAGAAGGGATTTGGATAATTTAACATTAGAATTCAGCTCAAACACTTATTTTGAACGCTCTAAAATAAAGAAAAAGGGAGAATGGTGATAGGGAGAATAGAGTGGAGGGATAAGAGAGTGAAAAAAAGGAGCGTTTTAGTTTTTGTCAGTCTCTTGTTCTGCATCTTCCTTAGTATGAATCCAAATTTTCAACAGTTGGTTGAATTTCCAGAACAGTATTTGACCCAAGGTAATCATGAAGAACCTCAAGTTAACGGAATTTGGTCCAAGCTTATTAAGGTAGAAAAGGTTTCAACAAATCAAATTGTTTCTGTATCAGGCGTATCCCACACTCTAGGGTCGGAAAAATTTGAAGTCTCTTACAAACTCTTTGGGATTTTTCCATTAAGATCCGGTGAAGTCGAAGTCATGAAGCCCATGAAATTAATTCCAGGCGGACAATCTATTGGTGTCACTTTACAGACAAAAGGTGTAATGGTGGTCGGGCAAGCCCCAGTTGTAGACAAGAGTGGTAAAAAAATATTTCCTGCCAAGGAAGCTGGAATTGAAGTAGGAGACATTCTCCTTAAAATCGACAACCAAGAAGTACGGACAGATCAAGATGTTTCCAATGCGGTTCATCTCGCGGGGGAAGAAAAAGGAAACGTAGACGTGTTATTTAAGCATCAGGATCAAATTTTAGAAAAGAAAATAAGACCAATTTTTTGTGTAGAGACTGGTAGGTATCGAATGGGTCTATTTGTACGGGATGAAGCAGCTGGGGTCGGGACCCTTTCTTTTTTAGACCCAATTTCCAAACAATATGGCGCACTAGGGCATGTAATCACTGATGCGGACACAAACCAGAAAATTGAAGTTTCTAAAGGAAAAGTTATTGCTTCATCGATTTACGCTATTGAAAAGGGGAAACGTGGACATCCTGGCGAAAAACTCGGTTCATTTGTCTCGGATTCAACCTTTATGGGAACGATTGAAAAGAACACTACGACAGGTATCTTTGGCTTAATGAGTGGTCAAGTTGTGAATCCCTATTTCAACGAAGCAATTCCAGTTGGATGGGAATCTGAGGTTAAAATTGGTCCGGCCAAGATTTACACGGTGATTCAAGGAGAAAAAATTGAGGAGTTTAATATTAATATTGATCGAGTGATGCATAATCGTACAGATAGCAAAAATATGATTGTGCGAGTAACAGATCCAAGGCTCCTAGAAGTTACGGGTGGTATCATCCAAGGCATGAGTGGAAGTCCGATTGTTCAAGATGGTAAAATCATTGGCGCAGTAACTCATGTATTTGTAAATGATTCCCAAAGAGGGTACGGTGTTTTTATCCAGAATATGATAAATGAGGGTATGAAGTTAGATAAGAAGCAAGCAGCTTAAAGACGTAATCTAGTTTGGAGAGTGGCTTTTTAAAAAAGTCGCTCTTTCTTTTAATTTATTAGCATTTTTCTATCAAAAAAAGAAGGAGTATAGAAAACAATTGTCGAAATTATAAATTCTAATACGTTCTGATATGAGGAGGATCCTGGGAAATGCAAAGGCCTATACGAGTTCTATTGGCAGATGACAACCGGGAATTTGTCGAGATTGTTAAAGAATTTATAGAACGGCAAGAAGATATGAGCCTTGTTGGGGTAGCATATCATGGGAATGAGGCTCTAGAATTAATTTCTCGGGAAGAACCTCATGTTGTGCTTTTAGATATCATTATGCCCCATCTTGATGGATTAGGTGTCTTGGAAAAACTTCAAAATGCTGCCCAAAGACCTAAAATCATTATTTTAACCGCGTTTGGACAGGAATCGATGACCCAACGTGCAGTCAACCTTGGAGCGAATT
>NZ_AGAF01000244.1 GCF_000224515.1 Desulfosporosinus sp. OT
TGACAGAATTCCTGATAATCTACTAACTGCACCGTTATGATAATTAATTGCAGAACGGGTAAACGAACCGGAGGAAGGAAAACATTGGAAGAACGATGACACAGTATTTGCTATACCCTGTCCGATAAATTCTTGATTTGCATTGATTTTTTGTCGTGAGGTACTGGCTATTGATTTAGAGATTGATATAGCTTCTACCAACCCGATGACGGCAATCGCTAAAGCCCCGCTGAAAACATTCTGAATGGAAGAAAGACTAAATTGGACCATCTGAAACGGCGGCAAGGAGGACGGAATAGTTCCGGTAAGTTTTACGCCCTTCTTATCTAACTCGAAAAGAAGGATTAGACTAATTGGGACAATTATTCCTATCAATGCACCCGGAAGATTCTTATTGACCCTTTTGCAAATCAATATTATTGCCATCGTCATTAACCCTAACCCCAGTGCATATAAGTTCGTTTGACCTATATGGGTTATGACGTAATAAAGTTTTTCCATCGTTGACATTTGTGCTGAATTTTTGATAGATATGCTCAGTATTGTATTCAGTTGTCCTAGAGCAATCAAAATTCCCGCCCCAGCAGTAAATCCGACAATTACAGTATGGGATACAAAATTTATCGCCTTACCCAGCTTAATAATGCCAAAAATCATTTGTAATATGCCGACAATAAATGTCATTAAAAAGAGCATTTGATAGGCGTTATCAAGTCCCATATAGTTTCTCATGCCGCCAGCTACAAGTAGGCATATGGCATTGGTCGGTCCAGTGACCAGTTGTTTCGAACTTCCGAAGGCTGAACCAAGAATGGCTGATACTATAGCCGTGTACAGACCATAGACTGGGCTAACACCCGCAATCAGTGCATAAGCCATTGACTGAGGAATTGCCACTACTGCCACAGTTAAGGCGGCAATTAGATCTTTACTGAAATATTCCTTTTTGTATTCTCTGATCGTTTCAACTATTGAGATACATTTATTGAGTGTCGAACTGGACAAACCAATCCCACCTTTCAGTACTAAAGCTTACTGCTAACAAACTACAAAGGACCGGGCGAACTGTGAAACATGCGCATGTTCTAGTTCTCTCATTTATTACCGTGACTTATAGTCACCTACAAGAATCCCGAAAACAGTAACAATAACGATGATAGCCATAAAACCCGCAATCATAACCATTCACCTCCTTTTTTTCCTTGGAGAATAAAGATTAGTGTGTTTACGCGTTTATAATGAATCTGTATTCCCATAATCAATTTACGCTATGGTTTAATATTTGTGCCGAATTGTTTATTGATATTGGCTTGTCCATATCTTATTCCTATTTTCATAATCCATTTTATCTATGATTGATTTTATACGTATTGAGCTGTAGATCTTAATAACAGATTTTGTATGGACATACATTTCAGATTACGAAGAAACAAGGCTGGAACCTATCACTTCCAGCCTTGTTTCTTCGTAATAAAATTCTTTATTTTTGTCTTGCAAGTGCTTTTTGAAAACTTTTTGGGTTTTTACGCCAAATTTGGTGTTAACTCGCCATAAATAGCTTTACAGCTTATTTTTATTTGATAAGATAGAGCATAGTATATTTATTCACAATTATGAGATTTAATAAATAGGAAAGAGGTGAATTTATGTTAGGGTTAACTGACCCAGGAGTTATAGCTGCCTATCTCTTATCCATCGGCAGTGCCCTTCTATGTGTTGTCTATGGTCTAATCAACTGGAATAATGAATGAGGAATTTCAATTTAGAAGGGGGGATTAGTGAATGGGCGTTTTCGTCGTTATCCTGGGAATCTATCTATTAGTCACGGCATTCCTAGGTTACTTAGGTTATAAACATACCAAGTCTTCTAAGGATTACATGGTGGCCGGAGGAAATATTCATCCTTATGTAATGGGCATGGCTTATGGAGCAACTTTTATATCCACTTCCGCAATTATTGGCTTCGGTGGGGTCGCAGGGTTTTATGGTATGAGTATGTTATGGTTGACGTTTGCCAACATTTTTGTAGGCATTTTTATTGCTTTTGTATTCTTTGGCAAAAAAACCCGTGAATTAGGGCAAAAATACGGAGCTTTTACTTTTCCGCATCTTTTGGGAGCTCATTATCAGTCTTCTTTCATTCGCAGTTGGTCAGCAGCACTTATGAGTATCGTTTTACCATTATATGCCGCCGCAGTTATGATCGGCGGGGCAAGATTCTTAGAACAATCCTTAAAAATGAACTATTCTACTGCACTCTGGGTTCTTTCTCTAATCGTTTTAGCTTACGTCTTTTTTGGTGGTCTGAGAGGGGTCGTTTATACCGATGCCTTCCAAGGTACCCTGATGTTCGTAATGATGCTCATTATTATTATTTTTACATACGCTAAGTTAGGCGGCATCACAGTAGCACATGCTAAGCTAGCAGCGATGAACAACCTAGTTCCTGCAGCATTTTTAAAACAAGGGATGACTGGTTTTGCTTCAATGCCTGTCTTCTTAAGCCAAAACTGGTATTTAGTCATTTCAACTTTAGTACTGGGGGTAGGCATTGGCGTCTTGGCTCAGCCTCAACTCATTGTTCGCTATTTGACCGTTAAATCCGGCAAAGAACTGAACAGAGCCTTGATTTTCGGAGGAGTTTTCATTCTATTCATGACCGGCGTTGCTTTTACGGTCGGTGCTCTTTCCAACGTTTTTTTCTACGAAACGAGCAAAAAAATAGCTCTCACGGCTTCTATCGTTGGATCTGCCGGTCCAAACACAGACTTAGTCATCCCTATGTTTCTAACTCAGGCTCTTCCATCCTGGCTCTATTACTTTTTATTATTAGGTCTTTTGGCCGCAGCTATGTCGACTATGAGTGGCCAGTTTCACTTCATCTCAACCTCGCTCAGTTATGATCTTTTGGGTAAAACCAGCAAAGACGACTCAACTAAAACATTGTGGTTAGCCCGTTTAGGTTTGTTAGTAGGTTTTGCAGCCACAGTTCTTGTCGCCTATCGTTTACCTGGAAACATCATTGCTTTAGCAACGTCTATATTCTTCGGTCTTTGTGCTGCATCATTTCTCCCTATGTATGCTGGGGCCCTTTGGTGGCCACGTAGTAGCAAGGTAGCGGCAATACTGAGTATGTTGGTTGGTTCCCTTCTTTATCTCTTTATGTGTCTCTTCGTCTATACTAAAGATTCTTCAATCTTCGGACTGGCTAAAGCAATAGTTGGTCGTGCTTCACTTGCTGGATCAGGTTCCTTTAGTTATATGGACCCTCTCTTATTTGCACTTCCTACGAGTATTATTGTTTTCATTGTAGTAACTTTATTAAGCAAACCATTAAATGTGCAACAGAAAAAACAGCCCCTTACAACTGACATTTAGCTACTTGTCAAAATATCGTCGTATACCGAAAACAAGGCTGCATGCTTAATGCTTCTAGCCTTGTTTCTCTTACTTATATGCACTAGTTATTCCATCTCTCTGATTGAAAAATATCCTGAAATGTCTGTCAAAAGTAATAACCTTACGATTAAAAGTGGAGGAAATAATCATTTTAGTGTAGAATTTAGTTACTTAGTTTTTATAAAATAAAAGGGGAATGATACTAGATTAAGGAAGTTGGAATTCATATATTATTGTAAACGTCATCACTCATTAAATAGAGATACTAAAGCCGACAACTTAGCAAAATAGGTTGGACTAAGAAAGGGAGAAAGATCCATGCATGAGCTTGCTCAAGATTTAAATCAACAGATACAACAAGATAATCCCAATGTTTATGACTTATTATCCGAACTCGGAAAAAACTTATACTTTCCCAAGGGGATCTTGACTCAAACTGCGGAAGCTAAACAAAAGGCTCACCGTTATAATGCGACGATAGGAATTGCAACCGAACATAATCAACCAATGTTCTTACCATTAATCCAAAAAACATTAACCAATTACGATCCTAATGATCTTTATCCCTATGCTCCTCCCGCAGGAAAACCTGAGCTGAGACAGCTTTGGCGCGAAAAGCTATTAAACGAAAGTCCGTCTTTAAAAGATAAATCCTTTAGCAATCCCATTGTTACTAGTGCCTTGACACACGGTTTAAGTATTGTTGCCGATCTATTTCTTGACGAAAATGATCCTTTGGTTTTACCCGACAAATTATGGGGTAATTACAATCTTATCTTTGGAGTTCGTCGTGGCAGCAAAAGCATAACGTTTCCTTTCTATACTGAGAAAGGAACCTATAATACGGTAGGGATGAAGGAAGCCTTACTATCTCAGAAAGACCATGGAAAGGCAATTTTATTACTTAATTTCCCAAATAACCCAACCGGGTATACACCAACGGAACAAGAAGCTACAGAGATCGTTGTGGCACTAAAAGAAGTCGCCCAACAAGGCATGAACCTAGCCGTTGTTACCGATGATGCCTATTTTGGATTATTCTATGAAAACTCCATCAAAGAATCACTGTTTGCCCGGATCGCCGACATTCATCCTAGAATATTAGCTATCAAAGTAGATGGCGCTACGAAAGAGGACTATATGTGGGGCTTTCGTGTAGGATTCATTACCTACGCCTCTAAATATCCAGCTATATTAAATGCCTTAGAAAAAAAGACATTGGGTATTATCCGCGGAACGATTTCTAGCAGTTCTCATCCAGCACAAACTTTTGTATTAGAAGCCCTCAAATCCAAAGACTTCCACAACCAAAAACAAGAAAAATTTGAAATTCTAACGAAACGCGCCTGTAAGGTTAAACAGATCCTTGATCAGGGAGACTATAGCGCTGCCTGGGACTACTATCCGTTTAACTCAGGATACTTCATGTGTCTTAAACTCAAAGGAGTTAAGGCAGAGGCCTTGCGCCTTCACCTACTGGAGCAATACGGTGTGGGAGTTATAGCGCTTGGGGAAAGCGATGTACGCGTTGCCTTTTCGTGTGTTGAAGAACCGGAACTTGAACAGCTATTTGACCTAATTTATCAAGGCTATCAGGACCTATCCCGATAAACCGCCTATAAAAGATTTTTTACTTAATAAATTTAATTTCAAAGTAAAACGGAAACTACACTTTATTAAAAATGCTTAGATACTCGTTTAATCCAAAATCCACCTTTTAAATGTTTGGGTTCATAAGAAATAACAAATGCTTTGGGGGAGAGTTGCTCAAGGATGTCTAATAACTTGCGTTCATTACATCTCTTCGCCAAAACCTGCATCATGAGTCGTTGACCATCCTTACCATCTGCTAACCAGGAAGTAACACCATACCCATATTCCCGCAACTTAGACGTTAGTTCGAGTTCAAAACAATCTACTGTAACCTGGACCGTCACATAACCCAAAGCCAGATATTCCTCGATACGTCCACCTATATACACCCCCAAGCCAAATCCAGCACAGTAGGCTGCTAGATTCCAAGGGTTGTCTAGGTTTTTAAGAACTATCCCCAACCCCGACATGTAAACAAAAACTTCGAACACGGAAAGAATGGCTGCCAAAATCTTCTGGCCTTTGATAACAAAAATCATACGTAGCGTATATAAAGATACATAGACTACGTTAATACCGATAATGGTAAGAATAAGTTTCATACGCTCCTCCAATTTCAGCTAGATTAGCTATCTAGCCAGCGGCGCCCTTATACCAGTTGTGATTACAGTAATCTCCGAAGACTCCAAACCGAGTCAAGTAGATCCTTGTGATTAGTGGTGCCTCTTTCCTCAACTCAAGGCAAGAAGCCTCATGCTTCTAGCCTTGTTTCTTTACTCAATATTCTTCTTTGTAGCGGACATCCAATGATCCCTAGACCAAATAATTGTTTTCCTTCAATATAACATCATGTGCCCCCCCTTCAACAATGCTTGTTGAAGAAACGAGAGTCAATCGGGCAGTTTTCTGCAATTCTTCAATAGAAATGGCTCCACAACTGCACATTGTTGATTTGATTTTACTCAAAGTCAAATCTAAATTATCCTTTAATCTTCCGGCATAAGGAACATAACTATCCACGCCCTCTTCAAAGCTAAGTTTTGAACCTTCTCCAAAATCATACCGTTGCCAGTTCCGCGCTCTGTTTGACCCTTCACCCCAATATTCCTTGACATAATTGTTTCCTAGTTTTATTTTTTTACCTGGACTTTCATCGAACCGTGCAAAATATCTACCCATCATAATAAAGTCAGCTCCCATAGCCATTGCTAAGACAGTATGATAATCATGCACGATTCCTCCATCTGAACATATAGGGACATATTTGCCTGTCTTTTGGTAATAATCATCTCTAGCTTTGGCCACTTCGATAACTGCTGTGGCCTGACCTCTCCCAATTCCTTTTTGTTCTCTGGTTACACAGATTGACCCTCCACCGATTCCTACTTTAACAAAATCGGCTCCCGCTTCCACTAAATACAAAAAACCTTCTTTATCAACAACATTCCCACCGCCAACTTTTACTCGATCATTAAATTTTTTCTTGACAAACTCGATAGTTTCCTTCTGCCACTCACTATATCCATCCGAAGAATCAACACATAGAATATCTGCACCTGCTTTCACTAATTCAGGTACCCTGTCCTCATAATCCTTGGTATTTATTCCGGCTCCAACTATATATCTCTTGTCTGCATCCAACAATTCCAGAGGATTATTTTTATGTTCCTCATAATCTTTTCTAAAAACAAAATAACAGAGGTTTTGGTTGTCGTCAATAATTGGTAAACAGTTCAGTTTATGTTGCCAAATTAAATCATTTGCTTCGCTAAGACTGATTCCTTCTTTTCCCATTATGAGTTCTGAAAATGGTGTCATGAATTCTGCTATCTTTTTGTCCAGATTATCTCTGCTGATTCTATAATCTCTCGTTGTCACAAGTCCAATCAACTTGTTCTGAGGGGATCCATCTTCTGTAATAGCAATTGTAGAATGACCCGTCTTTTTTTTCAAAGCAATGACATCTTGCAAAGTATGTTCAGGAGTTAAATTAGCGTCACTGACTACAAAACCTGCTTTGAATTTCTTTACTTTCTTAATCATCTCCACTTGTTCGATAATCGGTTGTGAAGAAAAAATAAACGATAAACCACCGCACTTTGCCAAAGCAATTGCTAAATTGTCGTCAGATACTGATTGCATGATTGCAGAAACAAAAGGAATCCTTAATTTCAAAGAAGATTCTTTTCCCCGCTCGAACTTAACGATAGGTGTTGTCAGACTAACATTACTGGGAATACAATCCCTTCTTGTTAAATTGGGAATTAGCAAGTATTCACTGAGAGTTCTAGAAGCATCCTCAAAATAATAAGCCACTTTGTTTTCCTCGCTCTTCATTTTTAATTTTATATACATAATGTTTTATTATTATTAAGCATTGTATTATGTTTTTAAGCTCATCTTCTTACTCATTTTATATTTGATTTAACCCTACCCTTTATAGTCTCTCAAAATTCTCCCGAACACATCTAATCATCAAATAAGTGTTTAAAAAACCGTTCTCTGTTATCAAGAAATGCTTTAGTTAGCCGATAGTGGTCGGTCTCCTCGTACTCGACAATTTTTAACCCTCCCTCCTCAAAACTGTAAATGGTTGCTCCAGGGTAAGCCATTAGAATTGGTGAATGAGTAGCAATAATAAATTGAGCCTTCCCTTCTTTCACAAGGTCGAAGATAATTCTCAGAAAAGCTAACTGACGTTGCGGTGATAATGCTGCCTCTGGTTCATCCAATATGAATAATCCTCTCCCGCCAAACCTATTAGCAAAGAGTGATAAAAATGCTTCGCCGTGCGACTGTTCGTTTAGAGATTTTCCTCCATATGGTTTATATACTTTCTTTGGGTCATAATCTCGCGCTAATTCATCGATGTACTTGGCAAAATCAAAAAAAGTCTCAGCTCTTAAAAAGAATCCCTGTTTAATCTTCTGCCTCCAAGACAAGGTTAAGACAGATGCCAACTTCAAACTGACATCAGAAAGGCCTAAATCAACAGCTCTTCCACCGCCTCCAGCGGTAAAACCACATTTATAAGCTAGTGCCTCAAGAAAAGTCGACTTGCCTGCTCCATTTTCTCCGGCAATAAAAATCACATCACGGTCTATTTCTAAGCTTCCCAGATGAGAAATACCCGGAACATTATATGGATAAACGTTTCTGTCATCAACACGATCCCAATTCATAACTATCTTCTTGAGGTAAGCCATCTCCTTGTCTCCTTTCAGGAAATAACACATTCCTCAGCCCACTAAAAATTCATGAAATCAATTTCCGAATTTTAATTATAAATATAAGCAATTACTTGTGCCGCCGGCAAGAAAAGCACCTGACCTAACAGCGTTCCGACCAATTTAGAAGTGATCAGCAATACAACGAGTGCCTTCACGTCATTATATGGCCTCTTTCCCCTTAACGCTTGATCAGTAATCATAGCCGATTTGGGGTCAATCAGAAGGGTAAGTAAAATTGAAGCAATCCCATTGATCATTCCCGATGATGCAACAACGGCAAGCCTATGTTCTTCTGCAACCAATATTGCCGAATAACTTGCCGCAAGCACGCCAACGGTATATATTCCTGTGACTAGTGAATTTAAAATCAACAGTCTTTTGGGGATTTCGCGATACCTTAATCTTTCGATCATCGTCTTGCAGGGTTTTGAGACACTCTTAACTATTCGTTTAATATTATTTATCTGTAAAGCTTCAACCACCAGCGAAGGAACAGAACCAGTTACCTCTAAACGGTTCACCGCTTTTTCAAAAATCCTTAAAAATGAGGGAATGAAAAGCACGCCTAGCAAAGTGCCACTCGTTGCCGCAAATATCACAAGACGCATATCTATTAATGGATTCAGGTCGTGAGCAATACTGAATCCAATAATACTTGCAATCAATGGGGCTTGAAGAGTATTTGCAGTACGAGAAACAAGTGCAAAGATATTAAATAAAGAAAAGGACAACGCCACTTGCCCGCTCTTGACAGAGTTCAATCTCACGGAGTAGGCAAGAGTATCAACAAGATGGATAATAGACGTTAGAATAATCAATTCGACCAGTGTTCTTCCCACTGAAATACCTTCATCCTTTCTCTGATAGATTCTACCTGTGTCAATTTTCCACTTAACTCCAAACTTACTGTTTTTTTCGCTATCCTTCATTATTCTCTAAATCATAATCTATACCTTCTTGGATGTAAAACAAATTCAATTCAAAAAATGGTAAAAGGCTGAAAACAGAATTGCTTCCAGCCTTATGACACTGAGTCATACTTATTTAATTTATCTACCCTGCTAATTTACTGAAGATAGTCAAAAACTCCTTTTCTACGCTCTTGAATTCTCTCTGTGAGAAATCATGCTCCATTGATTTGGATGGAGGTATGTCCAAAATACCTAGATCCATTAATACTTCAAACTCAAAGTGCAGCAGTATATCATCAACCTCTTTAATCAACCGTTGTTCTTCCCGTGACAAATCGGCCAACCCAAATCGTTCATAAATTTTGCCTTGAAGCCTCTCTTCGATAACACAGTATTCAGACAGATTCCGCTTCACAGGTCTTGTAATATCTGATATATAGCTTTCACTTGCGTCATGCAAAAGACAACCGAGTTGCACTCTTTCAGAATACCCTTGGTTTTTGGCCTCCTTATAGCAATTAATTGAGTGCTGAGCAACCGAGAAAAAATGATCGAAATGCCCATTAGCTCTTGTCATAAGTGACAAGGAGTGGGCAATATCTGCGATGTTTATATCAGCTTTCACTGGCTCCAATGGGTAAAACTTAATTTTAGAATACGTCAGTATATAATCAGACATTATGCACCCTCATTTCTGTAACTTGGTTAAAGGACCCCTTCCTTACCATTCGGTAAAATCCAAGCGATTCCTTCTATTCACCAATCGAAAATCAGGGATTTGACCACCGCAAAATACTCTCTCAAATAGACATTAGGCACGATATACCATGGGGTAGGGGATGGAATACCCACCGGGCTTAATCCATTGCGCTGAGCCAACATTTTCGAGCGGAAGAGATGAAAGTCATTCGTAATCACAGCAACCCTTGCCAGGTTTTGAAAGTTCGATTGTCGGATTAATATCTCTTTACTAAATCGGAAGTTCTCCATCGTGCTTGTAGATTGATCTTCTTTAAGGATACGTTCGTCTGAAATCCCATGATCCACCAAGAAACGCCTCATTCCCTCAGCCTCAGAGATCTTCTCTCCAGGACCTTGCCCTCCCGAAAGAACAACCTGGACCTGGGGGTGGCTCTCCAAGAATTCTAGCCCTTTTTGCATTCTCTCCCAAAGTGTCCACGAAAGTTGTTCGCCATTCAGGCCCGCCCCTAAGATAATCAGATAATTCACCTCAACAACAGGGTCGGGGCGAGAATCTCTAATAATCGCCCCCTCGACCACCAGAAATGAAATTAATCCGATCAGGACTAAGGAAGTGACACACAGCCGAGTCTTTGAGAACCATGGTCTTGTGATTCCTAACGATATAATTTTCTGGAAGAAAGATTTGCTTAATACCAAAATGAGCAATAAACCTCCCCCGGTCCCTGGTAAAATAGTTCCCAGATTAACTCCTCCATTAGATAAAAGGAGTAATACTGTATCTATAATTCCGACAATACCTAAACAAAAAAGGAGCCCTCTCAAGATCTGCTTGATTTTCATATAGCCCCTCCTAATAATCATCTTTGTTTGTTTTTTATTCTGACCAATGCATAACTGCTTAGGTTTTCCGACCTCTGAATATTGCTGTCCTCAATTCGTTAATATATTCTTGTTTCTCTGGCATATCCGTTGCCCTCGCCTGGTCAATAGCTAATTCTATGTCATAAGGTACTTTAACAAGAGTTATCGCCAAGGGACCTTCATTTTTATCATCCAAATGTCCTTCAATGATCCCATAGGATGCCTGGGTTATGTCAAGGGGATTACCGACACTTCCAACATTAAAAAGAGTCTTGCCTGTAAAGCTATCTATATGAGCACCATGAATGTCACCATAACCTACTACATCTGCCTCAAGTTTAAGAGTTGGAGTTGCTTCAAATAATTTCATCCGCTTACACTGTTCAGTTGAAAGGTAGACTCTATGCATTAGATCATTTGGGGAAGCATGACAAAGTCTTAATAACTTTCCACTGATATAAAATTCTATATAGACGGGTAACTCCTTCATATACTTTAGTCTCTCAACACCAAGTTTTTTCTGATGCCACCTTAAAACTTCATTGCCCTCTTGTTCTGTTAAATAATAATCCCAATTCCCTTTAATTACGACTTGGCAATATTCTTTAATTGTATCGACTACCTCAGCTGAACTAGGACCTTTGCCCGCTAAGTCTCCGAGACAAAAAATTCTGTCAATACTTCTATTGGCGATATCTTCCAGTACAGCGTCTAAGGCAGGCATATTTCCATGAATATCCGATATTACTGCAATTCTCTCCATACTGATCTCCTTATTATCCTTTAATTGACGGTAATTGCCTAGTAATGGGACTAAAACAACGTAAGCTGATGACCAGCGTAATCAATAACCTATCCAGCATAATTCTCTAAAACACACTATGTTCCTGCTTGTATAAAAACAAATTTCATCTTCAAGCAATAATTAAGGTTAAAGTACAATTACTTCCAACCTTGTTACTTGACTCTTAAAGATGCCTAATCAATTCCAAAAGGGCCTCGACTATAAAAATCGAAGCCCTTTTGGAAATTGATTAGGATACTATTTAAATATTGGTGCGATAACTTTTTTCTCTGCCCGCTTTTTCTTTTTCTCTTTGTTCTTAGGACTTTTGTCTCCCATATTCAAATACCTCCAAGTTGTAAATTAATACAAGTATTCCATAAAATACATTAATCCATACTTATATTTAGCCCCACTACAATAATTTACATGTCTTTAGATAATGTCTAAATTTTACCGCTTGCCAACTCCCTTCCTCTTGTGCTAGAATACACCCATCACAAGATTTAAGCACAATAAAATTGCATAAAAAACTCTTATTCAGAGTAGGTGGAGGGACTGGCCCGATGAAACCCGGCAACCGGCATTTATGCACGGTGCTAACTCCTGCAGAGAAATCTGGGAGATAAGAGGAAAACCGAATGGTCACTCCGCGGGTTTTCTTCGCGGAGTTTTTTGTTGTGTTTAAAAACGTGGAATCCCTATCAAAGGAGGTCCGCCCTTGATTCAAATCAAGCAATTAGTAAAAAAGTACTCGTCCCGTCAAGAGACCGTTATAGCTATTGACGATGTTTCTCTGCACATTTCTAAAGGTGCCATATTCGGCATTATTGGATTAAGCGGTGCTGGAAAAAGCACGCTTGTGCGTTGCCTGAACCTTCTGGAAAAACCCACGAGCGGGCAGATCGTCATTGCTGGCCAAAATCTGACCACACTTTCAGGTAGAGCACTCCGTGAAGCACGCCAGAAGATCGGGATGATCTTCCAACACTTTTATCTTCTTCAATCACGATCTGTTGCCGAAAACATCGCCTTCCCCCTGGAGATATCTGGTCTTTCTAAGAAGGAAATCAAATTACGTGTTGAAGAATTGCTCCATCTTGTCGGTCTCCAAGACAAAGCCGATGCTTATCCCTCCCAGTTAAGTGGTGGACAGAAGCAACGGGTTGGCATTGCGCGGGCGCTCGCCACGCAACCAGAGGTCCTCTTGTGTGATGAAGCTACCTCAGCGCTTGACCCTCAAACGACGCTTTCAATCTTAAACCTTCTTCGTGACATTAACCAAAAACTTGGCTTAACGATTGTCATGATTACGCATGAAATGAAAGTGGTTAAAGAAATATGTACTCATGTTGCGGTGATTCATCAAGCGCGGATCGTTGAAAATGGCCCCGTCGAGTCAGTTTTTATTCAACCTCAATCGGATATCGCTAAAGAATTTATTGCTACTGTATTTCCCAGTGAACTCCCCTCAGACCTTTTAAAAGAATTTGCGACCCACCATGACTCAGAAATTATTCGTATTCAGTTTCTCGGATCAAGAGCTTCCGACCCTATCATTACGGATTTACTGCGCACCTGCGAAGTCCGAGCGAATATCCTCTATGGAAGTATCGACCATCTAAGATCCACGCTGTTTGGCACCCTTACTTTAGAACTTCAAGGTAACTCCGATCAGCTTAATGTGGCTCATCGCTATTTAGCATCTCGCGAATTAAAGGTGGAGGTGATACAACGTGCCCTTTGAGCCCGCCCTATTCCTCCAAGCCTCATTTTGGAGTGATTTATCCCAGCTTGTCTCCCCAGCAGTCGGTGAAACCCTGTACATGGTGATTGTTTCTACGATACTCGCCTACCTTATAGGCCTCCCCTTAGGGGTTGTCTTAGTAGTAACCTCTCCCGGACACATATTACCTAACCCATGGGTCGAGCGTACTTTAGGAACCCTTATCAATATCTTACGATCCGCTCCGTTTATTATCCTCTTAGTGGCATTCATCCCGTTTACCAGGGCGCTTGTCGGCACGTCCATTGGCACAACTGCTGCCATTGTCCCTCTCGTCATCTCTGCCGCTCCTTTTGTGGCGCGAGTTGTGGAAAGTTCCCTCAAGGAGGTCCCCTACGGTGTCATTGAGGCAGCTTTATCTATGGGAGCATCCCCCCTACAAATTATTCAGAAAGTTCTTCTCCCCGAAGCAAAGGCATCTCTTATTCTTGGAGTCGCCATCACTACGATTAGTGTCATAGGGTATACTGCCATGGCCGGTGCGGTTGGTGGAGGGGGATTAGGGGATCTAGCCATTCAATATGGCTACAACCGTTTCCGAACCGATATAATGATTGTTACCGTTGTCATTTTAGTGGTAATCGTTCAGGGTTTACAGTCCCTGGGGACTGCATTAGCACGCAAGCTTTCCCATTAGTCTAAACTATCTATTTCAGTGCTCCATGCCATTGGCTCACCCTGCTATCGCCGCCTTAATGAGTAAGGTTTATAAATAGTATTCTCAAAGAATTAATTATTAGGGGGTAAAAATTATGTTCAAACTCAAAAAAAACCGCTACTTAACGTCATCACTTGTTATCTTGGCTGTTCTCTCCCTTGGTCTTACTGGATGCGGAACTTCCGCTGCCTCGAATGCAACTTCCGATACGCCTGCTAAGACAGTCCTCAAAGTCGGAGCAACTCCTGTGCCTCATGCTGAAATCCTTGAATACATTAAACCAGAATTAGCTAAAGAAGGCGTTGAACTTAGAATCGTCAACTACACAGATTACGTCCGTCCGAACTTAGACTTAGACTCTGGAGATATTGACGCCAACTTTTTTCAACATACCCCGTACCTGGATACCTTTAATAAGGACCATGACCTCAATCTGGTCCCCATTGC
Source organism: Desulfosporosinus sp. OT (assembly GCF_000224515.1). GTDB lineage: Bacteria > Bacillota > Desulfitobacteriia > Desulfitobacteriales > Desulfitobacteriaceae > Desulfosporosinus. Next base: position 14,375 of record NZ_AGAF01000244.1, read on the forward strand.
TAAAGTGCACATCGAACCTATGGGAATCTACTCCAAGAAAATCACAAAAGTCGCAGACTTCAAAGCAGGAGATACCATCGCCATTCCTAACGATCCTTCCAACAGTGGTCGTGCCTTAGCCTTACTAGCCAAAGCCAGTCTGATCCAGTTGAAAGATGGGGTCGGGATCAAAGGAACCATTAATGACATTATAGATAATCCTAAACAACTGAAAATCACCCCTATCGATGCCCCTCAACTTCCCCGCGTTCTCCAAGATCCAAAAGTCATCGCAGCGGTCATTAATACGAACTATGCTCTCGAAGGCGGACTCAACCCTACTAAAGATTCGCTCTTTACTGAGGACAAAGACTCTCCTTATGCAAATATTCTGGTCGTCAAAGACAGCCAGAAAAACGATTCCGCTTTGCAAAAGCTAGCAAAAGCTTTAACCTCTCTAAGCGTTAAAAAATTCATTGAAGATAAATATCAAGGCTCTATCGTTCCTGCATTCTAAAAAAATATATAGTGCATCGTCCATCCCTCAATAAAGGCTGGCTTAGTACTCTTTTTCCAGTCGAACAATAATATCTAATAGCTATCACTAAACATGTGCCCTGCCCCTTGTTAACAAGGGGAGTTACCACGAACTAATTACCATATATAACACTAACAAGGCTGGAATATTATCTTCCAGCCTTGTTTCTTCTCTAACTCTAAAGGTAATTTTTTTGAGGCTATCTTAACCTCCCGCTCGTATTACATTGGCGTACCTGGATAGATAAACTCTGGCACTTCACACTTTATCCCTCAAGAAAAAGATCACCTTTCAGACTGGTTAAGGTTTTAGGTGGTCTTGTTTGTTTGAGATTTACTTATTGTAGGTTTTAACTAAAAATTGATCTACTTTCCCATTAATATCAATACATGTCCATTCAATTTGCTTATCACCCATTTTCGGGATAAGCCTGGCAGGGTAATAGCCCAGTTGATAAGGAATTCTCGTTTCAAGTGCACCCCATTGACATGCTTTGACGCAGGCCATACAATCCCAGCAATCTCTGGAAGAGCGGCAAAAGGCTTTTTTGTCTTCATTTAATTCCATCAAATCTCCTGGACATATTTCTTCACATTTTCCGCACCCTTTACATTTATCTTGATATACTACTGGTGGCATATCCTAATCCTCCTTTTCATTAGCTTTTTAGCGGTCTCCTGAAATAATTTGTTCATATGGACGAGTAAACATTTCCACTTCGCTCGTCTCGGGATTGTACCGAGAATTAACGAAGCAATCAAATTTTTCATCATTCTTATCGGGAAAATCTGTACGGGATTGCCAACCAGGCCATCTAGTTTCTTCTCGGTACATCAGATGGTGGACCAGTACCTCTGCCACGTCTAACCTGTCGATAATTTCATGGACTTCCATAAGTTCATGTAGATCTGAGGCGATAAGGTATTTAACCTGATTTTTCAAGATCTTAATATGACGCATAGCATATTGCAGACTCTCTTTGTTCATTCTAAAGAACTGGTGCACACCGCCAGCATATTCATCCATAAGTCTCTGGAGCCTTTCTTCCATTTCCCTGGGTTTTATACCATCTTGAACAACCTTGTTACGGAAACAGGCTTCAAAGATACGTTCTTTTTCCTGGGCAACCTGCTCTTCGTTTAGCTTACCAGTCTCTACACTTGCCACATATTCCACGGCAGCTTTGGCTGAAAGCAATCCTTCTGCAGCACAACCACCTACAAATTTATTAGGGGTACCTCCAGCTACATCACCGCAGGCATACAGTCCCGGCAAAGTAGTGGCCCTTTTAACGTCTACCCAATAACCGCTGGCTGTGTGACCACCCACAATATAAGGATCGGAGCCATAGATTTCAATAGGTTCTTGACTTATGTCCTGAGCCCGGCTTGCAAGGAATAGTACAAAGCTTGGGCGCTCATTCAGGTAATCATACTTCATATCCCTGATTTGATCTGGGGTCATGTGGGTGGTATCCACATAACAGGGGCCTCGTCCTTCACGCCATTCATCCATCGGTAGGTTAGCCCGAATAAAGCGAGGAGCCTCATCTCCCCCCAGGTGAGCATAACGAGTCTGGAGAATTTGCTCTCCCTTGCAATTTACCATCGGTGTTTTATAACCCACTGAAATGGTATCAATGGGACCGTTGAAATCTTTAGTTCTCGTAGCACACCAGCGCATTTCAAAAGTCGTCATTTCTGCGCCTTTTCGAATTCCCATTGCATAGCCGGTTCCAACATTAAAAGGGGAATACCAGAGCTGATGGTGACTGTCGTTGCCATCGTTTTGATATGGTTTATAGAGACCTGCTGAACCTCCAGTGGCGATCAAGGTTGCCTTGGCCCGAATAATGTATACCTTACCATCTCGGACTCCAAACCCAATGGCGCCGATAACCTTATTTTCATCCATCAAATAATTGGTAGCTACAACCCTGTTAATAATTTCACAGCCAGACTCTCGAGTCTTTTCTGCCAAAATAATTTTCATTTCTGACCCACTAATGGTAATATCCCATTTACCCCGGGTTTTGTACTCCTCACCGTCTTCTTCATATTTAATGGGCATACCCCACTCTTCCCACTCTTCAATTGGCTTATTTAAGACTTCGGCCATTGAAATAGTGAGATCCTCCCTTAGCAAACCACCTGCCTGGGAACGGCTCCAGCGGACAAAATCTTCAATTGTACGTCCTTTTTTTAGATATGTGTTAATGGCGTCCATACCCCCGGCCAGGCAACCACTCCGATCAATATGGGCTTTTTCCATCAATGTAACTTTCAACTCAGGGTTTAAGCGCTTTGCTTCGATTGCAGCAAAGCACCCAGCATTTCCTGCTCCAATAATTAATATATCTGTCTCAATTCGAACTTCTTCTATCTGATCAACAGCATTGGGCAAACTAGCTCTTGACATCTTGAACTCCTCCTTCTTTTTTATTGAATAGGTACCCAAATTGGATATCCAGCTATCGCATACCACGGTGCCATAACGATGACCATATAAAGAATTACCATTAACGTTAGAGGCGCTCCAACTTTTACAAATTCTCCAAAGCTAAACTCTTCCGTTCCATAGGCAATTAGACAGGCAGTCACTGAAATGGGTAATACAAAGGCATAACTATCAACATTAAGGACCAACATGGTAAATGCCACTGTGTTTAAACCGAGCATCGGGGCCATTGCCGCCACTACCGGTGCCAACAAAGTTACTGCTGCTACGTTGCTCACAATCCCAAGTCGAGAAATCTGAACGACAATACAGATAAAGATACACACACTGAACCAACCCCAAGCTGGTGCTAAACCTACCAGATTGGCGGCAATCCATTTATCAACGCCTGTTTTTTCAAAAGCCGTAACTAATGACAGTGAGCCGCACAACAAAAGCCAGGTACCGAAAATTGTGTTCTCCTGCACTTTCTTCCAAGAAAGATTTGTCAAACCGGGTATGAATAATAATATGACCACACCTAACGTAACAACAGTCATGCTCAGTTGGTGAATCTTTTGCGTAGCCCACAATAAAATTGCTAGACCAAAGCATACTAAGACAACCCATTCAGTTAAAGTCATCTTGCTCAACTGTTCTTTTTGCCGTCTAATGACCTCGATGCCACCCGGCACTTCAATGTTCCTAGCCTTCATTATCCATGTCGTCCAGTAATATATAATGACAAGAACCCCCAAGAGAGGCCAGTTCATCCACGCCCAAGTACCCCAGGTTATCACATTTTTCTTCAAGGCTTGATTAATGGTTTGGGCTATAATAACGTTGGACATATGACTGTGCAACAAGATAACTCCTGATGCTAGAGAGGCAAATCCTATCCCCACCATGGTGAAGAGCTTTCTTGCCCTCGCGCCGTCTCCTTCTTTGGCAAACAAATTGTTCAACCCCTGAACAATAGGTAGAAAGACCGCCCCCCTCGCGTTAGTCGCAGGAACTAAAATTGCCATTATCAGATGGGCACCCATCAATCCCTTCAGAACACTCCCCGAGTTTGGTTTTACTTTTGAGACGATTCCCAAAGCTATCCGCCGGTCTAAACCAGTAGTCTGCATGACTGCCGCTAAAATGAAGCACCCCAGAATAAGAAAGGTAACATCTTGAGTGTAGCCACTAAAAGCCTCTGGCATTTTAGTGCTTGCCCCAGTAAGAATTAATAATAAGGGGATACCTAGACCCGAGATCGCCAGCGGGAGCCCCCCTGTTAACCAGATCATCGTTGCCCAACCCATCACTGCCAGTGAAGCTCTGCCACCAGCAGTAAGACTTTGAGAGGTCGGGACAAAGGTTAGAATAGCCCCAAAAACAAGCCAGGAAAGTACAAATCCGGTTAATGCAAATTTGCTCTTCCCTGTCGACGCCTTCGACTTCGACTCACTACTTTGTTCCTTAGCTTGTAAAACAACATCCGCCATCAAACACCCACTCTTTCCATTTACTATTCAGTAACGAGTACCGTTCTCAATTCCAACTTTCTTTCCTCACTCACCCCACCGTCGAACTTAAATCGTTTATCTGCGATAATTTTATCTAAGATAATCTCAACAAAACACCGAAGAAAGGACATTTAATTGTCGTGTTGCAGACATATGGAAATACTAAATCCAGCTGGCATAATTCAAGTCCTACTAAAGACCAAAATTACGCAAGCTGGATTATTAGGAAGTTAGAGAGGTCTATTTTGCGTTTTGAATCCAATTCTTTAATTTGCTTGACTCTACGGCAACAATTTCTCTGCCCTCATATTTCACGCTGCCATCCTCTCTTAAAAGATTTAGCAGTGAGGACACTGTCTGACGGGAAGCTCCAATAATACAGGCCAACTCCTCCTGTGTAACCCTTAAACTAACGTTTATTAGCCCATCCTTTCCTGGAGAACCAGAACGTTCAGCCATTTCTAAAAGCACTAGGGCCAGTCTTCCTTGGGTAGGATTCATGATAAAATCATAAATCGTATTTTGAGCTTCCCTTAGCCTGTCACTCATTAGTTCCATTAGCTTGCTACTAAAGTCTGGCATATCCGTTAACATTCTCTTAAACGGTTCTTGCCAAGTAATTAAAACCTTTACCTTATCCATAGCCTCGGCACTATATCTCCGTTCGGAGTTATTGCTGAGAACCTCTGCTAAGCCAATAAAATCTCCCGGATAGCGGAGAGCCACTGAAACCTGCCGTCCATCCGCCGTCGTTCGATAAATCTTTACAAATCCACTGATTATGTAATAAACCTCATTTGTTTTTTGACCTGAGGAAAATATGATTTGTCCTTTTGGGTAGCTGATTTCCGAACCAATTTTGTGTAAATACTCCTGTTCCTTATCTGTCAATTGGAACATATTTTCCCTCCTACTGGTTTTCAGTTCCGCTGTATTCAATGGATGAATATGAATATTATACCCTTATATTCTCAATATGAACAATAACCATGAGGAGTGCTGTTCACACTGAAACAAGGCTAGAAGCAATAAGTACTTCCAGCCTTGTTTCTCTCTTAATATAAAATTGAGTTCCAGAACATCATGCTAATTTTTCTAGTTTCAAACCTGTCTCATGACCGTTAAGATTCTGCTTTTCCAAGCTAGTATCGTTGATTCGCTCAATTGAATCTGCCAGAGTCTCTTTCTTTATATAGTCCTCATACACTTTGACTGCTTCGACTATTTCCTCATCTCCATCAAAGTATATTTTAATTCTGTCCATCATTTCATAGCCATTGTTCTTTCTCATTTGTTGTACCTTGGAAACGTACTCCCTTGCATATCCCTCATTGATCAACTCTTTAGTAAGCGTTGTATCAAGTATGACAAATAAATTTTCCTCGACGGTCATTGTAAAGCCTTCTTTGGCGGAAATACTGGTGATTACATAATCCTTAACTATATCTAAGGGTTCACCCTCCACCTCAATCGAAATTGTTTCCCCAGCTTCTAATTTAGGCACAACGGAAGCAGCGTCAAGTGCTGCCAATGCTTTGCCTAAGGATTTCACTTTGGGTCCAAAGATAGATCCTACTACCTTGAAATTAGGCTTTAAGCTAAAGTTCATATACTGACTTAAGTCCTTGGCAAACACAACTTCCTTAACATTAAGCTCCTCCTGAATTAAAGGAAGCATATAATCTATCAGCTGTTCATATTTACCGTCAATCAAGATCTGTTGGACAGGTTGTCGCACTTTAATTTTGACTTGTTCCCTTGCCGCTCTGCCCAGGCCCACGAGATTTCTTACCAGATCCATTCTCATTTCCAACTCACTATCGATCAGCAAGGAATTAGTGACTGGGTAATCTGCAAGATGGACCGATAGCTCATCGGTCAAGCTTCGATAGAGTTCTTCGGATATATAGGGGGCAAAAGGAGCCACAAGCTTGGACAGTCCCACAAGTATTTCATAGGTAGTATTGTAGACTGCTTTCTTGTCATCGGTGAGTTCTGTGCCCCAGAAGCGTCTGCGTGACCGTCTTATATACCAATTCGAAAGATCTTCGTTGACGAACTCCTGAATTTTCCTCACGGCTTTAGTTAGATCAAAGACGCTTAAATCTAACTCAACCCCTTTTAGAAGACTGTTATACTTGGAGAGCACCCATCGATCAAGCTCTGGTCGATCTGGGTAATCAATAAAGAAGGTCCTTGGGTCTAGCTGGTCTGTATTAGCATACAGGGAGAAGAAAGCGTAGACGTTTCTCATTGTACTGAAAAATTTGCTCTGTACTTCCTTGAGCCCTTCAATGTCAAATTTAGTAGGAGTCCAGGCCGGAGAAACATGGAGTAAATACCATCTTAAAGCATCTGCTCCATATTGATCAAACAGCTCGAAGGGGTTCACAGTATTTCCTTTGGACTTGGACATCTTATGCCCGTCCTTATCCAGGATCAAATCATTTACCAGTACTCTCTTATAGGGAGCGACTCCTTTGATAAAGGTTGAGATAACGATTAGAGAATAGAACCAGCCCCTGGTCTGATCAATGCCTTCACAGATGAAATCAGCGGGAAAGAGTTGATCAAAGTTCTCGCTATTTTTAAATGGATAATGATGCTGGGCAAAAGGCATCGAACCGCTATCAAACCAGCAATCAATGACATCCGTCACTCTGGTCATCGCTGCACCACATTTTGCACATTTAATGTGAATATCATCTACATAGGGTCGATGCAATTCAACCGTTTCATCCAGCGTTTCGACTGCGTTTTCTACCAACTCTTTTCTAGAGCCTATAGATGTGGTGTGCCCGCAATCACATCTCCAGATATTTAGTGGCGTTCCCCAATATCTGCTTCTGGACAACGCCCAGTCATTGGCATTTTCCAACCAATTACCAAATCTTTTTTCTCCGACATAATCAGGATACCACTCAACACGATTGTTGTTTTCTACTAATTTGTCTTTGAATTTAGTAACTTCGATGTACCAACTTGGTTTCGCATAATAAAGGAGTGGGGTCTGACATCGCCAACAGTGAGGGTAATTATGCTCCATCTTTTCCTTTTTAAAGAGTTTTCCTTCCCCATGCAGCCACTTAATGATATCTAGATCTGCATCTATGACAAAGGTACCTTCCCAGGGTGTGGTTACAAATTTCCCAGTCTCATTGACAGGCTGAAGCACCGGCAAGTTATACCTGCGCCCCGTATTATAATCATCCTCACCAAAGGCTGGAGCGGTATGAACAATTCCCGTTCCATCCTCTGTCGTTACATAATCTCCTACCGTAACGAAAAAGGCCTTCTTATCTGCTTTTACAAAAGGCATCAACTGCTCATATTCTACATATTCTAGGTCTTTTCCCTTAATTTCTTCCAAGATTTCAAACTCTTCTCCTAAGACTTTATGAGCCAAAGTCTTGGAAACATAATAGATCTCATTATTTTGTCTAACCTTCAAGTAAACTTCTTGAGGATTCACTGTCAAAGCCACATTTGACGGAAGCGTCCAAGGCGTCGTCGTCCAGACTAGAAAGAACTCTTCAGCATCCTTGCGCTTAAACTTAACAACGACGGTGTTACTCTTTATTTCTTTATAGCCCTGGGCTACTTCGTGGGAGGCTAAGCCTGTTCCGCATCGTGAGCAATAAGGCAAGATTTTGTGTCCTTCATAGATCAAACCTTGTTTAAAAAACTGATCTAGGATCCACCAGACGCTTTCAATGTAATTATTATCTAGCGTGACGTATGGATGATTTAAATCGATCGAATAACCCATTCGCTTGGTCATTTCTCGCCATTGCTTCTCATAGCTGAACACAGATTCTCGACATTTTTGATTGAAATCCGCAATTCCATAAGCCTCAATTTCCAGTTTGCTGGATAGTTTGAGTTGCTTCTCCACCTCGATTTCTACAGGAAGACCATGGGTATCCCATCCGGCCTTTCGCTTGACTTGATAACCCTGCATGCTCTTATAGCGACAAACTGAATCCTTTAAGGTTCTAGCTATGACATGATGGATTCCCGGTTTGCCGTTAGCCGTGGGAGGCCCTTCATAGAATACAAAGGGTGTTTTACCTTCTCTTATTTCGATGCTTTTATTCAGTATCTCATTTCCGTCCCAGTAATCGGCTATTTCACTTTCCTTTTTTGCTACTGGTAGATCCGATAGTGATTTAAAGATAGACATAATCATCTTCCTTTCGCGTTGAGTTAATGTCAGGTAAAGAATATAAAAGTCCCTAAGTCAATGACTTAGGGACGGATTATCCGCGGTACCACCCTTGTTATTAATGGATAGCTCCATCAATCGCTTAAAACATGTAACGTATGCCTACGGAGCAGCTTAGATAATTTCAGCTGCCCAACTCCAAGGTGATCTTCATAAAAAACCTTCGTCACAATCTTTCAGCCGAGGATTATGTCTCTTAAAACCAGATTTTTTATTACTATCCTTTTCATAGTTGTTGTAAATATTTTAACCAATGTTCACGAGCTTAAACCTTAATACTTATTATCATATTCCAGTTAAACAAAGATTGTCAAGGACCTAATTAAAATACAACGTCTCTCATCCAAGATATATTATATGGTAATATACTAATCTCAAAATTTCAAACCCAAAAAGAATAATAAATAAACGTATGAGCGCTAGGTTTTTGGTATAATTAGATAACAATTTATATCAGAAATATGTATATCTCTTATCCTGCGGTTACCTGTCCAAATTGAATACGTTCTCATAGCAACAAGGAGGATGAAAACAATGTACAAAAGAATTTTAGTACCTACTGACGGCTCAGACCCCTCACGTTATGCCCTTGTCCATGCACTGGAACTAGCCAAGAAATTTAATTCAGAGGTAGAGCTTTTCCACGTAACCCCAACCTTTGAAGCCTACAGTGTAGGAGTAGGATATAGCCTTCACCTTACTCCGGAGCAAATTAAAAAAGCCGCTGAGTTTGTATTCGAAACTACCTTGCGAGACATTGATATCGAAAACGTGCCCTTATCGAAGAAACATGCATCCGGCTACCCGGCAAGTAGTATCATAGATGAAATCAAAAGAGAATTTGACTTGGTAGTTATGGGCACCCGTGGTCACGGAGTTATAGCTGGAACAATTTTAGGTAGTGTCACTCAACGCGTATTAGCCCATGCCCAATGCCCTGTACTAGTTGTAAATGGCCGAAATTAAACTTTATATGGATAAGAAAACTTGGCTGGCGCCTTAGCCAAGTCTTGGTGAAGGCGCCAAGCCTTAGTAGCATTGATGCGCTGGCCATGTATACTCATTTGCACGTTCAATAGGGAATGTAAATGAGTTGTTTCCATTTATACTTCCGAGCGCATAATAGCAATCTTTCCGGTTCGAACCAACTCTAATAACCCGTATGGGCGGATCGCCTTGACAAACCCATCAACTTTTTCAACGTCTCCCGTTAATTCGACAGTAAGATTGGTTCTCCCCATATCCACAACCCGTCCTCGAAAAATATCGACTGTCTGGAGTACTTCAGCTCGTGTTTCCGAGCTTACTTTAATACGTATTAACGCCAGCTCTCGCTCAACAACACTCTCAGTTGTCAAATCTGTGACTGAGTGAACGATTACTAGTTTATTGAGTTGATTTCTAACTTGCTCAATAATCTGAGCATCGCCATTAACAACAATGGTCATTCTCGATAGCTTGGGATCGTCCGTTTGACAAACGGAAAGACTATCGATGTTATATGCTCTGCGAGCGAATAATCCAGCCACCCGGGTCAAAACACCAGGATGGTTCTCTACAAGAGCCGCAAGTGTATGCAACATGTTTTTTACCTCCCTAGCATTTCTGTAATTGGTTTTCCCGGTGGAACTATCGGCAAAACATCATCGTTCGGAGAGATCGCAAACTCTAACAAAACAGGGCCAGGATGTTTAAATGCTTCCGAAATACTACCACGTACCTGTTCCAAAGAATCAACACGGATTCCTCGAATTCCATAGGCCTCCGCTATTTTGATGAAATCCGGATTGCCCTGGAGATCGATCTGATTATACCGTTCGCCGCTAAAATATTTCTGCAGTTGGCGAACCATACCTAAGACTCCGTTGTTAAGAAGCACCATTTTAATGGGAAGTTTATTATGAGCAATGGTCGCAAGCTCCTGTATACACATCTGAAAGGAACCATCTCCAGTGATCAAAACAACTATATCGTCGGGACGAGCTATTTGGGCACCCATTGCAGCCGGAAGGCCAAAGCCCATCGTTCCCAGCCCACCACTGGTCGCAAAATTGCGTGACTTCATGATCGGATAAACTTGAGCGGCCCACATTTGATGCTGTCCTACATCAGTAATTACCATCGTATCCTCGTTGGCAAGTTCCCCGACACATTCGATCACCATCTGCGGCGTCAGTCTGTCCTTGTCATACTTTATAGGGTAACCCTTTTTCCAAGCACGCAATTGATCCCACCAGTCTCCCACTTGGGGAACAGTATATCCCTCGAGGGCATTCGACAGTTCCTCCAGAACCAAACGAGCATCTCCAATGATGGGAATATGCGTCCTTACTACTTTAGCAATCTCCGCAGGATCAATGTCAATATGAGCAATTTTTGCTTTGGTTGCAAAAAGATGTCCCAGACCACTTGTCACACGGTCATCAAAGCGAACCCCTACGGCGAGCAGCAAATCACAATCATCCACGGCATAGTTCGCCGCTACGGCACCATGCAATCCTACCATCCCTAAGAGATTGGGATGTCCAGAGGGGAGACACCCAATTCCCATCAACGTCGTGACCACTGGTAAGGAGGATCTTTCTGCCAACTGTTTTAAGACCCCTCCAGCTCCTGCCGTAATCACACCACCCCCAGCATAAATTACTGCTCTGCGAGATTTTGAGATTGCTTTAGCAACTTCAGCGATCTTATCACTGTCTCCCTTGCTAGGTACATGGTACCCTTTCAAGTCCATATCAGCAGCAAAGGGTTCGATTTCCGCAGCTAAAATGTCCTTTGGAAGATCGATGAGTACAGGACCTGGCCGACCTGTTCCGGCCAGATAAAAAGCCTCTTTGATAATCCGTGGAATCTCTCGTGCGTCCTTTACCAAATAATTGTGCTTAGTAACTGGCGTGGTGATCCCTGTGATATCCGCTTCCTGAAAGGAGTCTGTTCCGAGCAGACTAGTAACAACCTGACCAGTCAAAACGACTAAAGGAATGGAATCCATATAAGCATTGGTAATACCTGTGACCAGATTCGTGGCACCGGGACCCGACGTTGCTAGACATACCCCCACTTTTCCAGTTACTCGTGCATAACCATCGGCCGCATGCACTCCCCCTTGTTCATGACGTACAAGTATATGTCGAACAGGACTGTCAAGCAGTGCATCATACAGTGGAAGCAATACTCCACCTGGATAACCGAAGATCACGTCAACGCCTTCCTTTTCCAAGGCCTCTAATAAGATGGTTGCCCCTTTTAACCTCTTTTTTCCTTCATTCATACTTATCTCTCTCCCCCTCCTAACTTATCTAGTCGTTGTCCATTTCATGACGATTGACACAGGCAAGGGCCCGAAATGGTCTTTAGATCGTAATTCGCCGAAATCCAATTTATACCTTCCTCTAAAAGAAAGAAATTTTCAGTTTATTCAGAAAAAATTTTTAATTTCATTATATTTGAATTTGATGCTGAATTACATTTAGATACATTCTCCTAGGTAATTTATGTTATGATAATTGCTATGAAGATCAAAATACTAACGTGAAGGTGGTTATTACATGTTTAAAATAACTGAGAATTGCCTAGAAAATAAATCTTTGACGGACTACTACACTTCAGAAGCCAAGAAAGGTTCTGAGGAATTCGAACAGCTGGTTAAAAAATTCGAGTCTGAACCACAGTTCAAATTCAGAATGCGAGACCAAGACCAAGAAGTCTACTTTATCGGCTACTCAGATGACTGTACTCGCAAAAGTGGCTTTGACCCCTTAGATATGTATGGCGAGTATTATGGTTGTATTGATATCCAATATCTGAATGCCAATGGTGAGTTTGAAAGGCTGTAATTATATAAGGATAAGTAGTTTTAATAAAAATTAAATTGACGTAGAAAAACAAGGTTGGAAGCTTTAGACTTCGAACCTTGTTTCTCTATTTACAGCATTAAATTTTCTTTATCATAAGCACATCGTTACCCTTAGCGTTGTAAATTACTTTGTCACAAAATAATCTCATCAATAGAATGCCTCGCCCACCTTCCGACTCCAGCAGTTCTTCAAACTCTTTTTCATATTGACCTTCTTCAAGCTGAACATTAACTCTTGCAACGTTAAAACCAGGCCCGTTGTCCTTAACCCTTATGATTAACTTGTCACCTATTCGTCTTGCTTTGATGCGAACTCGCCCACTGGCGTAGAACCCATTATTCATCGCTTCATTGCAGGCAACCTCTAACGTAGTTGCATGGCCTGGCGTATTCTGCTCTAGGAATTCGCTCATAGCTACCTGAGCATGTATGAGGTCGCCTTCATTTTTCACATCCAACAAAATTTTTCCCTTGTTTTCAGGGAGGACCTCTATACAAATAACAGAAAAATCATCATTTCTTTCTGGACTCTCTGCCAGTTGCTTAAGCCAATCCTCATATTCAGTGAAACTTCCTTGCTTCCGTATTCCACATAATTCAAGTAGATCAGACGCTCCATCGCTCATCATACAGTATATTTCCCCTGCTTTAAGGGGTATCGTCACTGTTTCAATATCAGGATCCTCAATAATACCCAGATAGCAACCAGCTATAGGTACTAAAGAACATTCTTGAGGCTTGGCACTTAAAAATAGCGTTATACCTGCAGAGATAAGTTTGAGGACAGCAGCTTTTAGATCAAATTCAAAGTACAGTAAAGCTATAAAGGAACCTTCATATAAATAGTGCATTATTCGCTGGTTAATAACCTGAAGGGTACCTGCTTCGATCTGCTCGCCAGTAAGCAAAACATTATCTAGCATCATTTTAAAAGTAGCTGTTTGTAAAGCTGTCGCTACACCATGTCCACTGACATCAACGATATATCCACATAGTTTTTTTGCTCTTCAAACCATTTGTAGTTGAAGAGATCTCCACTGACAATACTATAAGGCTCAAAAATCGTGCCTACTCGCACCTTTTCTCCTACAAAAGGATGTGGTAGGGAATCTTGCTGCACTCTTGCTGCTAATAAAAGCTCCCGCTGAGTTTGTCTCTCTCGCTCTCGAAGCTTGTCTTCAATTTTCTTGCGGTCAGTAATATCAACGATACTGGTCGCTTTATGCGGACTATTGTTTGCTTCATCTTTGATTGAATAACTTTGAAGCCAGAGCCACCGTATTTCCCCATCTGGTCTAATAATTCTAAATTCTTCGTTTGATGCTTCGTTTATGCTCTGAAAACCCAATGAAGCCTGCAACCTCTCCCGATCAGCCGGATGAATTAACTCTACTAGTGAACGTTGATTATCGAGCAAACTCTGACATGACATCCCACTGATTCTTTCATAAGCTGGACTGACGTAGACAATTCTTTCCTTATCTGTAATGAGAAATATTTCATTAATCGTTTCAGCAAGTTGTCTAAATTTTTCTTCACTCGCTCTCAGCTTGGCGTTTAGCTGTTTACTTTCTGTAATATCCATCATAACTGCCAAAAATGCTTTTTCACGTTCGTAGTTTATCTCTGTGCCTTTTAAAAGTACATTGATGATTCCACCGGACTTTTTAATAAGTTCTATTTCACAAGAGACACATCGTTCTCCTTGTATTTTTTCAATTATAGTTGAATTAACAGACCCAAACAAATCCTCTGTCCTTAAACCCTTCATATGACGACCGTGCCCAATACTATCATCTTTATACCCTAAAACTTCTATACCCACATCATTGACGAACTCAATGACACCTTGTTTGAAAATAACCACAATCTGAGGAGCATTATTGACAATGGCTGAATATCTTTCTTTGCTTTCTCTAAGCTCTGCCTCCAGTTCGATCATTTCTGTAATGTCTTCAAAGCACTCCATTTTCTCACTAATTTTACCGCTTTCATCTTTTAATACTGCGATACTCTTTAACGCATGTCGAGTTAGGCCATCTTTAGTTTTGATTTTGCACTTTTCATTAATGAGTGGCGAGTCTGTAGTGCTACGACACAACTCACAACCTTCGATACCTACTCCATGCAATACCATAGAGCATTCTTTCCCCATAACTTCTGCGGCAGTATAACCTGTTATTTCCTCCGCAATCTTATTCCATCTAAATATTTTTCGATCCTTATCTACAGAAAGAACAGCACTGGGGACAGTTCTGAACAGCAACTCTGCGTATTCCGCTTGTTCTCTTAACTGCTTCTCAAGATTTTTTCTGTTAGTTATATCTCTAGCAACCCCAATGAGTCCGGCCACGTTTCCCTGTTCATCCAAAAAAGGAGTTTTAACTGTTTCAGTGTCAATTACACTTCCATCCGTCAAAACATATTTACCTTCATACTTTAGCGTATTAACGGTCGCTAAGACTTCTTGGTCTTTATGCCGATAAAATTTGGCCAGTTCCATATCCTTCATAAGATCAAAGTCTGTTTTACCTCTGACTTCATCCTCATTTACACCTAAATATTTTTCCGCATTTGCTTTATTACACCCTAAATATGCACTGTTTACATCCTTATAAAATATATAATCAGGTATCGTGTCCAGCATTGATTTCAGAAATCTTTTTTGGTTGGCCAGCTCCATTTCAAGTTGCTTTCGCTCTGTAATATTTCTGGCAACCCCAATGGTACCAGCGACCTCTCCGTTTTCCTCAAAAAACGGTGCAACAAACGTTTCTATCCACTTACCACCCACTTCATGATGAAGAGGATTCAGTAATCTGTTTTTTGACTTTATTAATTCTTCTTCACTATTTTTATGTTGCAATGCAATCTTATGTGGAAAGATATCAAAATCAGTCTTACCAACAATTTCTGTATTTTTTATTCTATAAAAGCCTTCAAAGGCCCTATTTACAATCACATATTTACCATTCTTATCTTTCATCCAAGCTAAAAATGGCAAACTATCAAGTATCGATTGAATATTTTTTAACTTTTGGTCACCTTTTTTTGGTTCTTTATTTGTTAAGTCAAGCGCCAATACTTCATCTCGATCATACCCGAAAATGTCCTTGCCTATTCCATAAACTACATTTTTCCCTTCCCATGTTCCTTTCCATACCCGGATTTCCAAAGGTATTAGGTCGCCATCTTTAGTGCGAAGTGAGATCAGGCATTTGTCCAATTTACCTTCTAACATGCCTTTTATTTTTTCCTGTACTTCTACATGTCTAGTTAACGGATACAGCATCTCAACATTCGTATTTACCAATTCTTCTAAAGTATATTCCAGTTTTTCTAAAGCAGCTTTGTTTGTGCGGATGATTTTACCTGTATTATCTAAAATAAAAAGATAGTCCTCTATTTGATCAAACAGTTGATTAAAACTGTCTTTGTATTGATTCTCTGCTACAGCGTGATCATGTTTTCCCATAGTCATAAGAGTTACCTCCTAGTAATTATCTTACTCAACGGTAAATACATTATCTAAACGCGTGCGTTTAATCAAGTCAAATGGCATACCTTGAGCACCCATCAGTACCAGCCTTCCATTTTTCTCCTTGGTGCGTTTATTAATAGTCACTAAGGTTCCCAATCCCGAGCTATCGATATAGGTAAGTCTGGAGAGATCCATCCGCAGATCTGTAATTCCTTGATCTATTATTTCTAATAGATCATCCCTTAGTAAGGATGCATCGCCGACATATATTTTGTCATTTAAAAAAATTGTTGCTTGGTTGCCGCTGACTTGAATTGAATGTTTCATAACCTCTCTCCTTTACTCATCAACTTTGAACCTAGTAATAAGATTATGCAGGTTTTGCGCCATGACGCTTGTCTGCTCGGAACTTGTCGCTACAGCCTCAATGGATGCTGTGGTTTCTTCAATCGCTGAGGACACCTCCTGTGTCTCGCGGCTTGTGCCCTCTATATCTTCGGCTACAACCTCAATCAATTGGACAATTTTATCCGATGAAGCGACCTCATCGTCAGTTACCTTAGCAATTCCATCAATATCACTTACAGTTTCAGCAACTGCCAAAAGAATATTTTCCAGCGATCTCCCTGCTTTATTGACCTCTTCCACCCCTACTTCAACTTCAGCCAAACTATGCTTCATAGCTATAACCGCACTATCTGTATTCTCAGTGATTTTAGAAATTAACTGTGAAATATTGCTGGCCTCTGTATTGGATTGTTCGGCCAGTTTTCTAACTTCCTCAGCAACCACCGCAAAACCTCTGCCTGATTCGCCAGCTCGAGCAGCCTCAATCGCTGCATTAAGGGCCAACAGATTCGTTTGATTAGCAATGCCGGTGATGGTTTCATTAATCATACCAATTTGTTGGGAGTATTCATTCAGAAGCATGATTACTTTTTCCGCCTCTCTCGTCTTGGTATATATAGTGTTCATACTCTGCATGACTCCATTTACAGTAGCCTTTCCTCCCTTAGCTGCGTTTATAGAAACCTCCGATTTGACGCTAGCTGATGCTGCCTTATCTTTAGCGATCTGAATAAGAGCAGAAAGTTCAATCAGAACCTGTGACGTTTCAACACTCGATCTAGATGCATCCTCCATCGATAAGGCAACGTTCTGGGTTTTCCTGGAGACAATTGTTGTCGCTGTCGATACTTCTGTCGAAGAAGCTGCCATTTCTTGAGATGCTGCGGCTAATTCAATCGAACTGTTTTTCACCGCCTTAACAATTCTCAATTGTGCGGTAATCATAGTGTTAAATGATTCGCAAAGCTGACCAATTTCATCCCTGGTCTGAACAACCGCTTTGATCACTAGATTTCCTTCACTCGCCTCAGCCATCAACCCCTGGAGCACCTTGATTGGGGCAGTGATCTTGCGGGCAGCAAACAGTCCAATTAGAATCCCCAAAATGGCTACCAGTACTGAAGCTACTATGGCTACCTCTTTCGCCAATCTTGAGGCTTTGTATGTAGCATCCATAGCTTGACTAACTGTATTAATTCGATAGGCTTTTGCTTCATCAACCTTAGCCAGCATTTGGCTGGCTTGTGGTGCTAATTCATTCTTGGCAATTGCTAACGCTGCCTCTTTGTTACCTGCCTTTACCATAGGAAGAAATCTCGTATCAACGATCTCAGCGTATTTTCCATCTAAAGCTTTAGTATCAACGGATAATTTACGTGAAGCTTCTGAAGTTGCCTCATTAATAAGCACGTCTTCAAGCTTCGCATTCAAATCAGCTAATCGCTTATATTCATCTAAATACTTCTCCTCTCCATAGAGTAAATAGGCTCTAAGATTGGAAGACTCTGCTACGGCATTATAAGCAATATCATTATTAGTCTGCATACGCGGAACTTTTCCTTTAAGATTATTGACAGACACTTCCGCATTAGTGCACTCATAAATGGTATAAACGAATCCAACTGTCGCGACCAAGATTACTAACAAAAAGTAGGCTACCATTTTTCGAGCTAATGTCATTTCCATTCATTTCCTGATTCTACATAAGCAGAAACCAGATACCCCCCTTTATAATATAGCTACTCAAAGTTTTACACTCCTTAAAATACACTGTTCAGATGGGTATATAAGCAAGCAATTTGAAGCATAAGCTTGTTATTGTAAAGTCTATTGCATCTCAACTTTCACTATAGACGAAGATTAGAAATATGTATATATTAAACCAATATGACCACACTCAATTTATTCTATGATAAATTCTTGAATGTCAACCTAGATTGGTGACATAGAAACAAGGCTGGAAGCACTAGTACTTCCAGCCTTGTTTTCTCGATTTTTATTATCTAAACTCCTTCACTTCCGCCTAGCCAGGAGTTCCTTAGCAATCTCACCAACACCAACCCCGCGCTCTTCCAGCATCACGAGCACATGATAGAACAAATCGGCCACTTCACATTTGATCTCCTCTGGATCAGCATTCTTAGCAGCAATAATAACCTCAGCGCTTTCTTCCCCGACCTTTTTCAGAATCTTATCAATGCCTTTTTCGAACAGATAGGTCGTATAAGCCCCTTCCGGCCGCTCCTGGTTTCGAGAATGAATCACATCAGTCAACAGCTCTAAGGTTCTCCCAAGTGGTGGCTCGGACCTTACTTCAGCTTCTCCAGTGACCTTAAATCCATCACGTGTCAAATCATAGTGGAAACACGAAAAGTGGTTCTCATGGCAAGCCATCCCAATTTGTTTTACAGTCAAAAGCAATGCATCTTGATCACAGTCAAACTTAATATCAATAATCTCTTGAAAATGACCAGAAGTTTCCCCTTTCAACCACAGAGATTGGCGACTCCGGCTATAATAACAAGCCTTACGTTCCCGAAGCGTTCGGCGTAAAGACTCTTCATTCATATACGCAAGCATCAGAACATCTTTAGTCTCCACATCCTGAACAATCGCAGGAACAAGCCCCTGAGAATCCCAGCGAATCCCTGCTAAATCTAAAGTTTCTATTTGATTTGCATCCATTTTATCTCTACCTTCCATATCGTAGTTCGTGTAGTCTTAGTTGTGCAAGTAGTGTGCAAGTAGGGACGGTTCTTTCATGCACCTTTCTTGCACGCAAATCCCTCTAGCAGAGCCAGACGGTGCACATGAAACGTGCCGTCTCCCCCAGCCCAGGACGCAGTGTGACACAAGTGCGAGGTCTTTACGTAAGCAGCATCAGCAAACTTCCGTTCAAGCGACCGACCCCAGATACGGGGCAACGCACAAGGTCCCTTCTCGCCATCCTTGGCTTCAGGGACACTCGGCCATCCATGGCCAGCGGATGTGCGCTGCCGCCAATGCGCCAAGGTCCCCTCCCGCCATCCTTGGCTCCGGTGACACTAGACCATCCATGGTCGTCGGATGGCGCTTTTGGCACGATAGTCTCCAGTGGAGAGTATCGCCGAAGCCGCGATCCCGAAAGGAATACTTTCCGGCGTAGGATGAACCCCGCTCCCCAAAGAAGGAGCTTGAACGGTTAGTTTGCTCTGCGTCGTAAGACCGAGCGCGGTGTCACACAAGTCCTCTAACTAAAATCCCCTGTTCTGCCAAGTAACGTTTGGCTTCCTCTATGCTGTACTCCTTGTAATGAAAGATGGAAGCGGCTAAGACAGCGTCCGCTTCTCCAAGAGTTAACCCTTCCGCTAAATGTTGTAGAGTTCCTACTCCACCGCTGGCAATGACAGGTAGGGAGACCGCCCGACTCACGGCCCTCGTCAATTCTAACTCATAACCAGCCTTGGTTCCATCTCGGTCCATGGAGGTTAAGAGGATCTCACCTGCACCAAGAGATTCAGCTTCCTCAGCCCATTCCAAGACATCCTTGCCGGTCGCCGTCCTACCCCCGTGAATATACACTTCCCATTTCCCCGGAGCCGTACTCCGAGCATCAATGGCTACCACGATACACTGGCTTCCAAAGGCATGAGCCCCTTCTTGAATTAACTGTGGATTCTGTACGGCAGAGGTGTTAAGAGCGATTTTGTCTGCACCAGCCCGAAGCATCCGACGGATATCCTCAATGGTCCGTAATCCGCCCCCTATCGTGAAGGGAATGAAGACTTGTTCAGCAGTACGACGCACCACGTCTACCATAGTTTCTCGTTTATCCGATGAAGCGGTTATATCCAGGAAGATTAACTCATCGGCGCCTTCTCTGTCATAGAGCGCAGCAAGTTCCACCGGATCGCCCGCATCACGCAACTGCACAAAGTTGGTTCCTTTGACCACGCGCCCATCATGGACGTCTAAACAGGGAATGATCCTCTTACTTAACATATCATTCCCCTCCGTTCCTATTATTTTTCTCGTCAATCCCCTCTGAACGAGCGGCCGCCAAGGCTTCCTTCAGGGTAAATGCCCCGCTATAGAGAGCTTTTCCTGTAATAGCTCCTTCTATGGAGACCCCTTGTAACGACTCCATCTGCAAGTTTCTCAGGTCGGTTAAGGTAGAAATTCCACCTGAGGCAATAACTGATAGGCCAGCTTCCTGAGCCATTTGGACGGTACTTTTGATATTAGGGCCTTGGAGCATTCCATCGCGTGAGATATCTGTAAACACTACGCTTTCGATCCCTACGGTTTTCATGGCTTTACCTAAATCGATAGCCAGCATTTCTGTTGTTTCTGCCCAACCTTGGACTGCAACCAAACCATCCTTGGCATCAATACCAACGATAACTCGTCTCCCGTACTTGCGCGCAGCTTCAGCGACCAATCCCGGGTTTTTAACAGCAATCGTCCCTAGAATAACCCTTTCGACTCCTAACTCTAACAGTTCCGTGATCCGCTCCATAGAACGGATTCCACCGCCCACTTGAACTTTCAGCGAGACGCTCCCTACAATCTTACGTATCGTCTCATCATTCACCGGTTCTCCGGTAAAGGCGCCGTTCAGATCAACGACATGTAAAAACTCTGCACCTTGACTCTCAAAATCCTTCGCTACTTCAACAGGGTTGTCAGCGTAAACTGTGGAATCCTCCATCCGTCCCTGTAAAAGGCGCACCGCTTTCCCCTCTTTCAGATCAATGGCTGGAAAGAGTAGCATCGTCATTCACCCACTTTCCAAAGTTCGTCAGCAGTTGAAGTCCCCAAGGACTAGATTTTTCCGGGTGAAATTGTGCTCCCCAGACATTGTCCTTGCCTACGACTGCCGGAAATACCACCCCATAGTCACTAGTCGCAATAATATCCTTCTTCTCACTCGGCTCTGCATAATACGAATGTACAAAATAGAAATAGGATTCATTCGGAATCCCTTCTAATAAACGGGAAGGTTGTTCCAACTTCAAACTA
The DNA here is from genome assembly GCF_000224515.1 of Desulfosporosinus sp. OT. Lineage (GTDB taxonomy): Bacteria > Bacillota > Desulfitobacteriia > Desulfitobacteriales > Desulfitobacteriaceae > Desulfosporosinus. Next base: position 35,756 of record NZ_AGAF01000244.1, read on the forward strand.
TTCCAACCCATATGTGGAACTTTGCCGCCAGGCGGAAATTTAACAACTCGACCTGCTAAGAGTCCTAATCCAGCGTGCTCGCCGTGTTCTTCTCCAACCTCAAAGAGAACCTGCATCCCTAAACAAATTCCTAGAAAAGGGCGTCCAGAGCGTGCAAACTGGATAATAGGCTCAATCCACTCGCCACTATTTAACGCCGTCATCGCATCGGCAAAGGCCCCAACTCCTGGAAGTATTAATCCATTTACTTTATCCAGTTCTTCTGGGGACGTTATAATCAAAGCCTCAAACCCGACCTTTTCCAAAGCCTTCTCGACACTTCTTAAGTTTCCTCGTCCATAATCTACAATGCCAATCACTTTCATTCCTCCTGGAACTCGATTATTTATAAAACCCCTTTGGTCGAAAGGATACCACTATACCGAGTATTCAGGCGTAAGGCCAGACCAAGGGCTCTCCCAACTCCTTTAAAAGCAGCTTCCAAAATATGATGACGATTTTTTCCGGAAAATAACCTAATATGCAGAGTGAGTCCGCTCTGCACGGCCAGAGCCCGGAAAAACTCTTCCGCCATCTCAACCGGAAACTCGCCAACCATACCGTCTGGACACTGGACATCCCAAACTAGGTACGGGCGATTGGAAATATCCAAAGCTACTTGTACAAGAGCCTCGTCCATGGGAAGAAGGGCCTCACCAATCCGTTCGATCCCTGCTTTATCACCACAGGCCTCCCGCAGAGCTTGCCCCAAAACGATACCACAATCCTCGATCGTATGGTGAGCATCCACCTCTAAATCGCCACTGGACTCAAGGATAAGATCTAGATAGGCAAAGCGAGCAAAGGCAGTCAGCATATGATCAAAAAAACCTATCCCTGTTTGGACTTGAGCTTCACCGGTACCGTCAAGATTTAAACGAACACGGATCTCTGTTTCCTTTGTTTTACGTTCAATATAAGCTTCTCTCATGCTGGTCTCCTCTCGAAACGATAGTACCAAGAATAATTTTTAACCTTGAAAGACCAACTGAGATTAAACGCCTGTAACGCTCATGCTAATCTCCCTAATTGCTCGTAGAAACCTGTCATTTTCCTCCGGCAATCCGGCACTGATACGCAAGCACTTCCCAATTGTGGGGAGCACGCCCATGTTACGGACCAAGAACCCTCTCTTTAACAACTCCGCCGCCCAACTGTCGGGATCACCCGGTTTAAAGAGGATAAAGTTCGCCTTCGTAGGATAAGCCACAACATCCGCAACCTGAGTTAAGCCCTCGTAGAGTTTTTGCGTCTCTGCCTTAATACTCTGAATTTGCACTTGATACTCACTTAAATAACCTAAGGCCAAAATCCCTGCTTTTTGACTAAATGAATTGACATTAAATGGCGGTCGCACTCGATTGATCAGGGCAATAGTCTCTGGTTGTCCAAGCAAATACCCCAAGCGGAGGCCAGCCATTCCAAACGATTTGGAGAACGTCCGCAGAATAACCAAGTTGGAGTAATTTTCAATCTCAGGAATCAGGGTTTCCTCGGAAAACTCGGCATACGCCTCATCTACAACTACGATTTTACCACTTTCCCGCACAAGTCGAAGAATCTCTTCTCTGGGGAACAGCGTACCAGTAGGATTATTGGGATTACAAATAATAACCACGTGAGCATCTGGGGAAAGGGCTGCCGTTAACATCTGCTTCGTGTTCAGATCCAGGCCATTCAACAAGGGAACTTCCACAACTGTGGTATCTGTTAGATGAGCGGAAATCTGGTACATGCCAAACGTCGGAGGGTGAATAATCATCGATTTTCCTAAACCGCCAAAGGTGAGTAAGATGAGTTGGATCAGTTCGTCCGATCCATTGCCAACAAGAATTCCCGCTGGTGGAATTTTCGTATACTTTGCTATGGCATTTTTAAGGTCTTGGCCCATTCCATCTGGATAACGATTAAACATTAGTTTTTCTGAAAACAAATCCTCACGCATTCCCACTGGCCAAGGAAAGGGGTTTTCATTGGCATCGAGTTTAACACACTCAGGCATATGTTTCACTTCATAAGGAACGAGCTGACGAACTTCAGGCCGAACGAAACTCGTGGGGTTACATAACCTAGTTTCCATCTCTTTCTCTCCTTCCGCGACTATGATTTAAATCGAACCTCTACTGCACGGGCATGTGCTTCCAACCCTTCGCTGCGGGCGAGTAAGGCGATTTGCTTAGCATCACGCTTAAGGGCTGTTTCCGAATACCCGATCACACTGACCTTTTTCATAAACGTATCGACATTGAGAGGAGAATAAAACCTCGCCGTCCCTCCAGTCGGCAAGACATGATTCGGTCCTGCAAAATAATCCCCAACTGGTTCTGGCGAATAACGTCCTAGAAAAACAGCACCGACATTCCGCACTTGTCCTAACCAGGAATACTGATCCTCCACCACCAATTCAAAATGTTCCGGAGCAATTTTGTTAGCCAAATCCATTCCCTCTTGGAGATCGGACACACAAATCGCAGCCCCATAGGTTTCCCAGGACGCTCGGGCAATTTCTGCGCGGGGTAAGTCTTCAAGCTGCCGCTCCACCTCTGCTATAGTCTCTTCTAAGAGTCGGCGAGAGGGCGAAACTAAAATTGCCGAAGCTAAACGATCATGTTCAGCCTGGGAAAGTAAATCCGCAGCTAATTCTTCCGGTCGTCCACTCTCGTCAACTAAGATTAGAATCTCACTTGGTCCGGCTAACATATCAATATCGACCGTTCCAAAAACTTGCTTTTTAGCCAAGGTCACGTAAATGTTCCCTGGTCCGGTTATTTTATCCACGTGAGAGATAGTCTCAGTCCCATAGGCTAACGCGGCAATTCCTTGAGCCCCTCCCACTTTGTAAACTTCGGTCACCCCAGCTTCGGCAGCAGCTACCAAAACTTCAGGCAGAAGCGTACCGTCCGCTCTGGGTGGACTTACCATCACAATTTCTTGAACTCCAGCGACAACTGCAGGCAAAGCGTTCATCAAGACTGAAGATGGATAAGAAGCCGTGCCCCCTGGAACATAAATACCCACGCGTTTGAGTGGAAGCAGAAGTTGTCCAAGAATACTCCCGTCAGGGTCTGGTTCCAGCCATGAGATTCGTTTCTGCTTTTCATGATACCGCAAGATATTTTCTTTAGCAGTACGCAAAGCTTGGAGATACTCCTCGCCTACTGCGTGGTAGGCCACTTGAATCTCCTCATCAGATACTCTCAAGCCGCTTTGTCGCAGGTTGACGTGATCAAATTCCTCAGTCAATTGATAGATAGCCTCTTCCCCAAGCTCACGGACTTGCTTGAGGATCGCTGCAACACGCCGTTCCAGTGTTTCATCGTCTCCATATGATTTACGGGTGAGACGGCTTAAATCGATGTCATTCAGATTCTCAACCTTCATTAATTTCGCACCTCATTCTGTTCATCTTACTCTATAGATCTGTTAATAATCTCTATCTAATTTCTGACCAATATGTCCGCTTGTACATCTTCACGTAACCGCTCTACTAGGTTTCGAATTCGCTCGTATTTCAGGCGATAGGACACACGGTTTGCGATCAAACGAGAAGTCGCTTCCAGAATCGGCGCGATTTCGACCAGATGGTTTTCCTTAAGCGTTTTTCCAGTTGAAACAATATCTACAATCATTTCTGCTAGGTCAACGCATGGCGCAAGCTCAATATTTCCATGCAATTTAATGGGGCTAACCTGCATGCCCAACCCACTAAAAAAAGTTTCTGCAACCCTAGGGAACTTCGTGGCCACTCGTTGATGATTAAGCCCACTTAAATCATACTCTCCATTCGAAAGTTTGGGTGGGACGCTAGCCTCCGGCATCGCAACCACAAACCGGCAATATCCGAATTTAAGGTCCAGTAACTCAGCTACATCTTTATTCTCCTCCAACAAAGTGTCCTTTCCAACAAAGCCCAGATCTGCGGCCCCATATTCAACAAACGTTGGAATATCAGTGGCGCGGCAAATAATGATTTTAACCTTACTATCGGGAAGATCATAAAACAGCTTGCGGGAATCTTCATTAACATGGCTGCATTCAATCCCTATGCGACTTAATATTTGGATGGAGTCAATAAGCAACTTCCCTTTAGGCAACGCAATCGTCAAAAAATCTTTCTCCACTAGGCATCCCCTTCCACTTAACCCGTTTAATCTTAATCAAGAGATGTTTCACCCTCGAGTCAATTGATCATTAACTATTAATCCTTAACCATCAACTATTTATCGCTTTATCTTGTTAAAGTATTAATCTATTAATATTATAACAATGCCCCTTTACTCTGGCAACCCCCATATGAAAATAAAGGATACGATGCCCGACTTAATTTTTTACAGGATTTTTTATATTACTTGTTGAATCAACGCCACACCAGCAGGACATAGTTTTAACTCTCGGACCATTCCCTGCATTATCCGAATAGCTTCTTTTGAACTCATCGAACCACGATAAGGTCGTTCCTCTGTTAAAGCTTGATATACATCAGCTACGGCCATTAGGCGTTCAGGTACCGATAAATCCGCTTTGCGTTCGGGATAGCCACCTCCGGCGATATTTTCATGATGGTTTCCAGCCCACTCTTTAATGACTTCAAACCCCCGTACGCGCCCTAAAATCATTTTTGTATAATATGGATGGGCTTTAATTTTTTCAAACTCTTGAGGTGTAAGCCGTCCAGGTTTGTCGAGCACTTCTCCAGGAACCGCCAATTTACCTAAATCATGAAGTAGCGCAGCGATCTTAAGCTGAAAAACATCTTCCCTTGAATCTAAAAATAGAGGGGCTAAACGTTCCATAATCTCCGCAACCCCTCTGGAATGACAATATGTATAAGAACTTTTGCTATCAATAATTGCCGCAAAAACGTTGGCAATTTGCTCCACTTCTTGTTGATTAATCTGAGCGGTAAGATTCGGTTGGATCTCTGTTAGTATGCCTTTTAGATTGGGGTTGGTAAGGTCAAGCCAAAATCTTTCTTTGGCACTAGCCTCGAGAAACCCTTCGACCACTACAGGAGAAAAACAATGGTTTTGTCGCTTTCGCACCCAATCCCATATCTCTAAACGTTGATCATAATAATATTGGCGACGATCATGACGAGTTTCCAGCTGATCGGCAAGCTGCAAAATTTGCGCACCTAACGGCACCTCTCCCTTACAAGCCTCACTCTGTCCTTCCCACGACCCATGATGCCACAGAACAAATTCTGCTGCTTGCATTGAAAAGGGCATTAATCTCATCAGTTCTCGGCCAATCTCAGAGTGTTTCCAAACATTGCTATCCTTCGGAGTTACATTCCGCAATGATTCGGTCGCGCCAATATCATGCAGAAAGGCAGCAATATAGATATTCTCAACCAGTTCTTCTGAAAGCTCTAGGGTTCTCGCTATCTGCAAAGCAGTATACGCTGTTCGTGTAGCATGATGAAACGGCTGGCCCTCTGCCAGGTCGAGAGCCAAAGAAAGTGCGTGAAGTAGTTCATTGCGATCATAGATTTTCTCCTTAATATTATTACTCAATTTTGATCAATCTCCCATCTCAAATCCAAGCACAATCCTTAAATAGAAATAGTTCATTTTTTCGTACTAAAGAAAAGACAAGCCTTATTGATAGGCTTGTCTCTTAGTAGTGAAGTCCTATGCAGAATCAAGCAAATTAGAAATCTAAGTCCTCATCCGTTAACTTCATTTTATCAAATTTTTTTATCAACTCAACTAAATCACTATTAGTAATAAAATTTTCTCCGTTTGCAGAGGTCTTATTAAAGTCTATATCGTTTAATGCACCCAGGCAACCCCTATTCTTTTCGTCAGTCTCCGCAAAAACCTTCATTAGATATGAGTTCAAATCTTCTTTTTCCAGTTTTAATTTTTCCCAACGGGCGATTTTAGGCACAAATAGGCGATAGACCTCTCTTCTTTCTAAATCTTCTTCTATTTGACTTGGAGATAAACCCTTAGCTATGAGCTTATTTCGCCTAACCTCTCGCTCTAAATTAAATCTATCATTTAAGCGCTTTAAAAAAAGTATTGCAATGACATATTCTTTGAATTCAGTGGCATCCCTATCACCACGTAAAGTATCGCAGGTCTCATCTAAGAAACTTTCGAATTCTGCTAGGGATAATTTATCACTCATTAATCATTCTCCTTATCAAATGGTTAATCTCCTAGCTCAATTCCAAGAGAACGTGCCGTTAACAGCAAAGGGTCAATTAATGGCACAAGCTTAAGCTTATCGACCGCTTGATGGAGGGGAACACGTACAATATCTCTGCCCTGAAGGGCGACCATAATACCAAACTCCTTTTCTAATACGGCATCAACTGCTGCAACGCCATAGCGGGAAGAAAGCACTCGATCATACGAATTGGGAGAACCTCCTCGCTGAAGATGTCCAAGCACCGTCACTCTTGTTTCCATTCCAAACAGTTCTTCGAGATCATTGCCTATTTTAGCACCAATGCCTCCCAATTTGATCGGGTCAAATCGCCCCGCAACCATGCGTTCCACCACCATTTCTCCACCCATAGGTTTAGCACCTTCTGCTACAACAATAATGCTAAACTTCTTCCCTTGTTTTGCTCGTCGCTGGATGGATTGAGCTACTCGATTTAAATTATACGGTATTTCCGGAATCAGGATGGCATCTGCACCTCCAGCAACACCCGCATACAAAGCAATCCATCCGGCATAGCGCCCCATCAGTTCAAGAACCATGACTCGGTGATGAGATTCCGCTGTGGTATGCAGACGGTCAAGTGCCTCTTGCGCTGTTTCCACAGCCGTTTGAAAACCAAACGTCTGATCAGTAGCCATTAAATCATTATCAATCGTTTTAGGAATTCCGATAACAGAAAGACCTTTATTCGCAAATTTAAGCGCAATATTTAAACTTCCGTCTCCACCAATCGCTACTAAAACATCTACTCCATGTTCTTTTAAATTTCGCAGGACATCGTCCGATCGGTCCATTGTCTTAGTAACTCCATTTAGTTTCGTTTCATAGGCAAAGGGATTGTCTCGATTCGTTGTTCCAAGAATCGTGCCGCCCCGCGGCAAAATACCCGAGACATCACTTATCGAAAGGGGCATAAAATCGCCTTCTACCGCTCCTCGAAAGCCATCTTTAATACCAAGCACTTCAATCCCATTTTGGTGCGCGCTTTTAGCAACAGCCCGAATCACGGCATTAAGCCCCGGACAATCTCCTCCACCAGTAAGGACTGCAATTTTCATGTTAACACTCCTTTCCTCTATATAGTAGCATTATCTTATTATAGTCCTTTGCCTAAAAGTATAAGCATCTAAAGCGGGATACATGCCTAGAAAATTTCCTTACACGTACAGCAATACATGTATGCTTAGAGAACAAGCAAATCGGCATATTTGCGTCAAAACGCAAACTACTCTACATGATGCAACCATGCAAACAAGAACCGTCCCCGCTTGCATGCACCCAGACCGAAGGGAATCTCTATACTTAGAAAGCACGTCGAGCGTTATTTGCATCATATAAACGCAAACAGTGTCACAATCCCCAAATCTAACTCAGCTCCCGTCGGACCCAAGCTCAGAGGAAGTTTCTTAGCTTAGTGAGCGCTTTACAGAATTGCGTCAATGAGCGCAGAGGATAAAGCGTTAAGAAACGCAATGGGACTCGTCCATGACTCGAACAGGACGTTCGAGGTTAGAGCATCGCCATGGATGGCTAGATGCCGTGATGGACTGATGCCGCGGTGCCCGAAGACACTGTCTTCGCACGTATTAGCCTTCTTGCAGGATGGCAAGGAGCGGCGCACATGCGACGGAACAGGGATGTTCCTAGTGTCGAATGCGCCAAGGATGGCATAGCATTCGACCAGAACAACCCATGGGTTTTGCTTTTTAGCTTTAACCTCAAGCGAATAGCAATGTAGCGTGCGCGAATACGATACTCTCCAGTGGAGAGTATCGCCGAAGGCGCAGAGCCATTAACGTACACTTTCGCACCGTAGGATTAGTATCGCCGAAGCCGCTAATCCTTAAAGTATACCAGTCGGCGTAGGATGCTAAGAAACTTCCTCCCCTCACACACATAAAATTTCCGGAATATGTTTTTGAAAGGCCATTTTCTGAGCAACGTCGCTCTCTATCGTCCCGAGTACCATTTCTACCCGTTTTCCCTTAGCTCGTAATGCTTGACACTGACGAATGACCTGCTCTGCATCAGATCCGTACACCAAAATATCGGCACTCTCCGTGGAGGAAAGCGGAAATTGTTCTAACAAAGTTCCCAGGTGAATGGCGAATCCTGTAGCTGGTAACGAAACGCCAAAGTCCGAGTACAGCGTATCATAACGTCCACCTTCAACCACTGGGAAGCCCATACCTGGAACATACCCCTCAAAAACTGCCCCAGTATAATAGGAAAAACCTCGTAATATTCCTAAATCTAAGGACACATTTTCTTGAACTCCGAAATAATTCAAATACCGATAAATTTTTCTTAACTTTTCAACAGCTTCCTGAATCGCCGGTCGTTCACTCCAGTCAAGAACTTCATCAAGAATTTCCTCTCCCCCGTGAAAATGTGGTAAACGTAGCAAGAGCTCCTGCACGCGCGTAGGTAATCCACTTTGGCTGACCCACCTTTCCACGCCTACCATATCCTTACGGGCCAACGCTTCTTCCAGCTTAGATTGAAGACCCTCATCAACCCCCGCTTCCAACATAAGCCCTGAAAAAATCCCCATGTGCCCAAGATTGAACTGATAGTTTTTTAAACCCAAACCCGCAATAGCTTCAACAGCAAGGGCGATCACTTCTGCATCGGCTAGTTCCTGGTCAGAGCCGACGAGCTCCACACCTACTTGGCGGAACTCTCTATGCCTAACAGCGGTATTTCGATAGACATCAGCACCGTAACACAAACGGAGTGGAAAATCCCCTCCGCGCATGCGTGTGCTGACAAGGCGGGCAATCGACATTGTTAGCTCAGGACGCAGCGCAAGAATACGACCCTCACGATCAAAGAATTTATACAATGAGTCGTCTTGCTCAATATCCGGTTGGACGCATGCGGTAAATTCAAGGGTTGGAGTTAACACTTTTTGATATGACCACTGTCGAAAAAGCGCAAGTATCTCTTCTTCTAAACGCTCCTGCACGACTAGTTCCTCTGGTAGTAAATCACGCATTCCATCTGGAATGCGTTGTCCTAAATTTGTTCTTAGCATTTATAATTCTCCTTCTTTAATACACTCTACTTTGCTGCATATCAAATACTGAATCCCTTAGTATCTGCTTATAAAAAATCTCTTATTAATTATGTTCTTGCAAACGTTGCAATATCAGTTGATACCCATCAGCTCCGAAATTCAAACAACGTTTAACCCTACTAATCGTCGCTGTGCTTACTCCTGTCGCTTCCGCAATTGCTGTATAAGTCTCATTCCTCTGTAGCATCTTAGCAACCTCTAGCCGCTGAGCCAAAGCCTTTATTTCAGCGATTGTTGCAATATCTTCAAAAAATCGATAACACTCATCTTTGTCTTTGAGCAATAAAACGGCTTCGCATAAAGCGTCAGTCAACGGATCGTGTAAACGTTCATCGCTTGACATGATTTTACCTCCTCGAACGGGTTACTTTCCCCCTTTAATATATTAAAGCATTCTTCTGCTGTCAATAGTTTTTTAAACATTGACATTCGAAAACTTTCCATAATTAAAGAGAGGTTAAAAACCTTTGCTAGCAAAGTTTCTTTCCTCTCTTTTACCACAACCATTGATTATATTACCCAAGCCGCCTCATACTTCAGAAACCAATTGATCCTTAATAATTACTAACAGCAAATTTGACTGTAACTGTTGTTCCTCCCGGATTTGTTTCGTAATTAATCACCGCATTATGGCGCGCTGCTATACTCTGGCATATCGCCACTCCTAACCCCGTCCCTCGCTCTTTTGTGGTCAAGAACGGAGTACCCAGTTTTTCCAGTATCATTGGGTCAATTCCCTCGCCCTGGTCACGGACCCTAAGTATTATATGGTTTCCTAATTTATAAGTTTGAATCGTTAGAGTCCTTCCGCCTCCTTGCATTGCTTCAAGTCCATTTCTGGCCAAATTCAGGAGTAATTGGCGAAGTTCATTTTCATTCCCCTTTGTGTCTGGAACCTGCTCAAGCTCAAGATATAATTCTTTTTCCTTATTTAGTGCATCCGCCGATAAAAGAGGAAATAATGACCTTACTATTACAGAAATATTAATTAATTCAAAGTCAGAAGTTTTGTCACTAGCCAGACTTAAAAAATCAGTAATGATCAAATTCGCTCTATCGAGTTCTTCAATCATTAATTTGTAGAATTCATGATATTCCTTGGTACTGTCCTTTGCTGCGAGTAATTGCAGAAAACCATGAACTGTAGTCAACGGATTTCTCACCTCGTGGGCAATACCCGCTGCCATTTCTCCCACCATATTTAGTCTATCTAATCGCGCCATCTCTCGATCTGCATTCTTTCGATCAGTTATATCAATAAGCACTTTGAAAATTAACCTTGACCCATCTGCGTCAATAAAGGGTTGTATGAATTTCTCATAAATACGATTTTCAAACAGCCTCTCTATCCATAGAGATCTTACGCTCTCAAAAACTGTTGAAGTTACGCATTCATCACAAGGGCTTGCTAAACCGGCTATAACTTCATAACATCTTTTTCCTTCCCATGAACCAAACTTATCTCGAAAACGACTGTTAGCAAAGCGAATTTTGTAATTTTCTTCTTGAACATAAATTAAGCCGGGAAAACTATTAAATAGTGTATAGAGACGCTGATGCTCTTCTTCAACAGCTTTTTCCATTTTCTTTCGTTCTTCAATATTACGAAAAAATATGGAAATCCCACTCTCAGTTGGATAAGCACTGATTTCAACCCAATTTCCCATGAGTGGTGCGTAAGTCTCCAATCGTGCTGGTTTCTCATCTTCCATCACCTGCAGGCAAAAATCGAAAATCAGCTTACTGCCATTTTGATAAAACTCCTCAAAATCGGACCCTATTATATTACCTGCTATGTTATTTCCTTGGGCTTCAACAAAGGCCTGATTGGCATAAGTTATTTCCCTTTGACGATTTACGGCGAGGAAACCGTCGCTAATACTTTCAAGTGTATTTATCAACTCTTGATTGGTTTGCGCTAGTTTATGTTCAACGGCCTCTTTCTGAGCGATCTCGCTTCGAAGCTGATTATTAATACGTACCAATTCATTAGTACGAAGTTCAACTAATTCCTCTAGGTTTTTCCTATATTGACTTAATTCTTTTTCTTTGCGTTCACTTTCAGTAATATCCCAGATAGAAACTACTCTTAAGCGCCGTTCTTTAATAGTTACTTCATAGCTATCAATATGCACAGGAAAAGAACTTCCATCTTTCCTCATTTGCGCCGACTTATAGGCATAATGTCCTCTTTCGTGGATATGGCGCATAATTTTTGGAAGTTTTTGATGAAACTCTGGCGCATAGACATCATAGATTGATTTTCCTATCAACTCGTGAGCGTTGTATCCAAGCATCTCTGCATATCGTGAGTTAACCTTTATCAATTGTCCGGTGAGGACATCAGAAATAAGCATGCCCCAATAGTTCTCAGTGAAAATTCGATCCCACATTTCATTATCTTCTCGTGCCTCGGCTAAAGCCGTTTCTAGAAAAAAAACCTTTTTTTTCACTTCGCTGATCACTTCGTATGTAGACATTTTTCATTCCACTCTTTTCAATAAGATCGCAGTTAGTGCTAAAATTTATACTATTACTTCTAAGTGAATACTTAAAATATTTATTCTATTATTCTATAACTAACTGGATTATCCTTGAAAAAAAGTCTCTCATTATTTTTACAGGATATAACAACATCTTAGTAATTAGAGAAATATATTTAATGAATATATTTCTTCCGACAAATAATCTCTCATTAATGAAGACATAAAGAAACAGCGGGACATAAAGGCCCTGCTGTTTCTTATTTTCCAGGTTCATGAACTTTAACAATGATATTTAACCTATCGTTCATCCATGGCCGTATAATCACGTCTTTGGGCAACACTCTTATAGGCCGGTCGAATAATTTTACCGGCGTTTACAATTTCTTCAATACGATGCGCACTCCAACCGACTATTCTAGAAATAGCAAAGATCGGCGTAAACATTTCATCTGGAATGCCCAACATTCTATACACAAATCCCGAATAAAAATCGACATTTGCGCTGACAATCTTGTACATCTTGTTGGATTTGCCTATCATTTCTGGGGCTAGTTCCTCTACCTTTGCATAAAGCTTGTATTCATCTTCTAGGCCTTTTTCCTTTGCAAGCTGAGCAACGTATTCTTTGAAAATAACCGCCCTGGGGTCAGATACTGAGTACACAGCATGGCCAATACCGTAAATTAAGCCTGAACGATCAAAAGCTTCTTTCTTAAGTATTTTGGCAAGATAATCCTTAATTTCTTCATTATCATCCCAATGACTTAAATCGCGTTTCATCTCTTCAAACATCTGCACAACTTTAATGTTCGCCCCACCGTGCTTTGGACCTTTCAGAGCTCCTAATGCTGCGGCCATGACCGAGTACGTGTCTGTTCCAGTAGAGGTTACAACATGGGTTACAAACGATGAATTGTTGCCCCCACCATGTTCTGCGTGAAGCACGAGCGCCAGATCGAGTAGTTTTGCCTCCAGCTTTGTGAACTTACTGTCCGGTCTCAGCATGTGGAGAATATTTTCAGCAATACTTAAATCCGGTCTTGGACTATGAATATATAGACTTTGCTTGCCATGATAGTGGGTGAATGCCTGGTAGCCATAAACTGCAAGTAATGGGAAACAGGCAATCAGACGAATGCATTGCTTTAATACATTTTTAATAGAGGTATTATCAGGATCATCATCAAAGCTGTATAAATCCAAGACGTTTCTTGCCAAGACATTCATGATATCCTTACTTGGCGAACTCATAATCATACCCCGGACAAAATCTTCAGGCAACGTTTGATTAAGGGCTAGCAGTTGTTCAAACTCTTGGAGTTGATCGCTATCCGGAAGATCCCCAAAAAGCAATAGATAGCAAGTTTCTTCAAAACCATAGCGATCGTCCATAGTGAACCCGTCTACAAGATTACGAATATCAATACCCCTATAAATCAATCTCCCTGGAACAGGTATCATTTCGTTTTCATCAAGAATATAGGAATGCACTTCACCAATCTCAGTTAAACCAACAAGTACTCCCTTTCCATCTAGGTCTCGAAGTCCACGTTTCACATTATATTTACTGAACAACTCGGGATTGATTAAACTACTTTTTTCAGCCATGCTGCTCAATTCATCAAGCACATTTTCAAGTTCCTCTAAGTCACCATGTTTCATAAATACCCCTCTTTCATTATTTTTGGATTTTTACCTTAATAACCTGACTTCTTGCCCGACATTGTATTAACATTTAACTTGAAAAGAGTGACGTTCGACAAGGCTGAATCCTCGATCGGCTTTTCCTCGTTAGTATATTGCTGCATAATCATCTTCATAGCTTCACGCTTACCCTCCAACTCTTCGATGAATTCAACCTCACCGAAACCAATAACACTCTGATACCGCATCGTCCAGTCGCATGCTTGTTCACCAGGAACAACCTGTGTGTCGATCTCAACTTCAAAGCAGGCCTTGGCGTTTTCTCGAAGGATCAATAGTTTTAAACCTTCGTGCGCAGAATGAAAATATAATACTCGATTAGCAAACCGAAACTCATTGGGATAATATAAGCCATTCCTTCATAAGACACAGCTAATCGACATACCTGAGCCTTCTTCATAATCGCATCTAAATCTTGCTGCTCAGTGATTTCCTTATCATTCCTACGCATTTTATTACCTCTTCTCGATTGTTTTTTTGAACCATGAATCTTAGTTTTAAAAATGTATGAAAGAGTTACATTACACAAAAGGTTGAAGAATTCCTCCTAGAAGCAGGAAAAAATAAACTTTATATT
>NZ_AGAF01000243.1 GCF_000224515.1 Desulfosporosinus sp. OT
AAGTCATATAAACTTAAAAATGCTAATAACCATTATACTTGCCCTAAGTGTAACATAATCCCATACGCAGTTAAAGAAAAGCTCCCGTACGGCACCAAGCTACAGACCCATTTAAAAAATTTATTAGGTGCGTCGTCGCTTGGTTGCAAGGATACACTGATTGAAAGCAAAGCCATTAGTGGACTATCTAGGATGGTACGTATGAAAATAAACGACCGCTAACCAAGTGTTTTAAGTTTAAAGGGGGTTCGCCCGCACCTTTTCGACTTGAATAAAACCATTTTCCCTGTAGATCTCCAGTTGCCGGTATGCTTCCTCGATCTGAATAATTTCCTTTCCCACGGCAATGATGACATTGGGATGACAATACTTCACTGAAAGACGACTATCGGAACTAATTTGAACAAAGGTTGAACTAACCCCAGAGCCTCCTAATTCTCCAATACGGACCTGCCCTCCGGCGAAGATTTTGCCTCCCCGGCATACGCCCTCAATTACAATATCTCCTTCTACTCGAATATTCGAATTGTAGACCCCTTTGGTACATTCAAATGATCCACCGCATTCAATGACTGCTGATTGTACATAACTGACCACCAAACTAAGTTTTTCCGGAACCTCAACAGAAACTTTTTCTATAAATTGTTCGAGGGCTTGATCGACTCGTTGCAAAAAAGGGACCGCTTGTAGATCTAATGGCCCTAGTCCTGCCAAAAAATGTTTGGAAGTTCGGATTGAAACTATGAAACCCTGCGTAATCAATTCGTCATCTTTATTTTCTAACACAAACTTTTCCACACTACTAGCCAATTTGGGAAGGTCGGGAAATTGTCTTTCCATAACTAGTTTGAGACATTGTCCTGGTTTAAAATTGATAGCCCCAGGTGCCTTAATCAACTCTGCTGTCATCTGTAAACATACGCTTAATTGATCCCGTAGCTCGGACACGCTGCGGAGGAGTTTCGAACGAACCACAAATTTTCCTCCAATAGTAACCTTTCCGCCGACAAGGTTCTGGTAAATCTTGACTCCTTTTTCAGCCCTAATCTCTGCATGCGAAACGGATCCTTTAATCTCTAACTTTCCCCCAGCAAAAACATGAAGCCCATCTTGAACGTTCCCATTCACAAAAACATCACCTGGAAAGTTAATACTTCCCGTTGCCAGCTCTACATCCTTATGGAGAACATAGACATTTTCAACCATGTAGGTTCTTTCATCCAGACGAACAGGTTGTCCGCCACATGCAGCGACCACTTCCAGCCCATCAACTGAAAGATAGACGTTCTTTTTTAGCCTAAATTGGAAATCCTTAAAGCCCGCGGCGGGAAGGATTTTTCCGAACACGTCTTTTCCTGGAACCCCTGGCTTGCCCGGAATTTTACGAGCGAGAACCGCTCCCTCTTCAACCAGTTGCACTTTCGAAGCAAAATAATCAACGCTTTCCTCCCCTGTGTCTGAGAGCATCTGCGGACTACCAACTAAGTCTACTAATTGAGCGTGTTCGGGCAGCACAGGCAATGTCGCTTCTGCAACAACAACCTCACCAACACCCTTGACCGACATGATCTCCGACCAGCTCTCAGGTCGAAAGCCATGAACAACCTTTAATTGTTCTAGATCCAACTTCAACTTTTCTTCATCCCAAATTTTCCCTTGGCTCGGTAAGCTCTGCCAGGTGACATATTGTTTTAAATCGATTTCTTCCAGGGTAGGGAAATCACCAAGACTATAGTGCCCGGGTAATTCATGCTTGACTTTAACTATCACAGACAACCCCTGATGCAGGATTTGCAGATCCCAAGTCAATTGCCCCACTGAGACGTTGGGCAGAAATTCGACCCGCTCTCCAAAACTAACACGAAACGGTTTATCCTGGCGTTTACCATTAAACCAGACTTCACCAGCTAGTAAAAAAGGACGAAACTGTTTGACCCCTTCTCCTAGGACAATAACATACTTACTCCCATCCCAGACAGCTTGGCTAGAAGGCAATACTAGATTTGGCCCGCTTTGGTCATCCCAAATTAGGCGGACTTTCCACTGACGAGAGAAAAATCCAGGTTTCTCTATCACTTCAAGCGTAATATCTTCTGGTGAAAGCTTGAGTTTGAACGCCCAATCTTGTCTAATTTCTTCTAAAGAATGTCCCTGAACAACTTCTTCTCGCATGTGAATCGCCCCTCTTTCTGAAATTTACCTCTTTCTATGATCCAGCCTTCTGACTTAAAGTTTGCAACACGTTAGTAACTCAGTTCTATATTCCTCTCCCTTAGTCCACCTCTTACCAGCTTATAATGCTTCATTTGCAATGGAATATTTTGTTATTTCAAAAAGAATTTTTTAATTAAAAATGCCATACAACTTAAAAAAAGGTATGGCAAAAAAAGCAGATTTTTGGTAGCCTAGCTGTCGTCAGCCTTCCCTGTACGATCTATGGCTTTGCGTCCTTAGCTTTCGCTAAGTTTGCCATTTTCAGAACCATTATTTAATTTAGTAAGATTATAACATGGATGGCCACAGAAAACTGACTTAATTATGTTTAACCCTTATGAACTAGTTATTCTTCAGATTGAAATAGCTGATATCCCGAAGATTTCTGCCCATTTGGATCCTGGCTGTTACCAGGGACTTTCGGCAGTGATAGACTGGGAGTCGGAGTGACAGGCTTTAATAAATCCACTTCTTCTTCGTCAATAATTTTATCTGTTGTCTCTCCAAGTAATAGGTTTTTAACCACTGTCTTTACTTCCAGAGGGTCGACATTCCAGTAACTTACCCCATCCAGATCCAGAAATGACCCGGGTAATGTCTGGGAGATCACATTTGAGCTTTGAAACCCGCTGGCAACCTTGGCTAATTCCAAAATATCCCTTTTCGCTAAATTAGTCTTTACCGCCTGCATCAGCTGTGGAATAAGGACGGGAAGCTTGGGAACAGTGCTTAACTGAAACATCTCTTGGGCAACTGCTTTCAGAACAACTTGCTGCCTTGCCGTCCGTGAAATATCTGCTAAAGAATCGTAACGGAAACGGGCATACTGTAACGCTTTAGCGCCATCTAAGCGCTGCACGCCTTTATGAAGGTTAATATACCCATCTTCAATATCACCTGTTTCATAGTACATATTCTTCTCGACATTAACCGTAATTCCACCTAAAGTATCAATAACTTGCTTAAACCCTTGGAAATTCGTCTGGATATACCCTGCAATCGTTTCGCCCGTCAGCTCTTCCACCGTATTTTGCAAAGTGGGCAAATCAGCTAATGCCACGACAGAGTTTATCTTAACGTAGCCATGCCCTAGCACAGCAACCCTTGTATCGCGAGGAATCGAAAGCAGGCTAATCCGTTGTGTTTCCGGATCAACGCTGGCTAAAATCAATGAGTCGGTATTATACTTTGCCTGATCAAGTCGTTGATCGGCACCAATGAGTAAAACACTAACTCGTTTTGACAGACCATCATTGGGGGAGTCTATAGGACTAGAATCAGGTAATATACCGCTAGTCCTAGCTCCGCTCAACCCTGTATACCAAAAAAAGCCCCCTGTCGAAATTCCCAATAAAGCAACTGCCAGGAGGATCAAACTCATCGTGCGCCGCACACTACCAACTCCATCATTCAACATCTTTGTACTATTATAACCAACTTTAGTTTATATGATAGAAAATTTGTAAAAATATTTACAATAATAAAGAAGGATTATTCGCCTCCGTACTGAGTGAATAATCCTGGTCACTAGATTTTTTAGTTACAATTAACGTCTTTCTTATTAAACCAAAATCATAAATATATTTGCTTTTCCGAAAAATCTCCGGTCATAGGGAGTTCTGCAACCCGATCTACAAAACTAAGTCCGTAAAGCGTGACAAAGCTCAGGGGATTTAAAACACGTTCCTGTCTACTATGATTGGGGGTAATCCCATCCTCGAGTTGTTGCAAACGATTAAGCGCTTCACGACATCGTTTGCGCTGCGCCTGCCAAACCTTTTTCTTTAAATACTCTAACTGAAATTTAACTTTCTGTTCATTTCGAACCAACCATTCATGGACATTGGCATGGATCTCTTCCAGGGGTTCGAGTTCCGCATATCCCTCTTCAATTTGTAAACGCAACCGCTCTAAGCGCTGATCGATGTCTTGCGTATCGCTTTCTCGCACACAGCGTGCACGGTGTTCCTCCAAGCCACGATAAACATCGTCAAGGGTTAACCTTTCTCTGCTTAAAGATTTCTGCCAGGATGCTGTTAACACAACGGCAGACAGACGCGGGTAAAGAATAGGCATAACGAATCCAAAGGTTGAGAAGACTTCACCTAACTGGGCCCAGTAATTTAGTTCACCTGGTCCTGGAACATAGGCCAAGGTCGGAAACAGATATTCCTGAACAATCGGACGGGTCACCACATTAGGGGAAAAACGCTCCGGTTCTTGAGCTAATAAAAGGTTGAGGGCATCTAAATCCCACTGTCCCTCTTGTCCTCTTAAATAAAATGCTTGATCATTACGCAGGATCGCCCTTCGTTCTGGTACAGCAAGAAAAAGATTAACCTCCCCACCGGTTGGCTGGATCTGGGGTTTGAAACCAAGGTTAACCCATTCCTTCGTCCGTTGAGCCAAGGCAGCTCGAACATCGACGTGCATCTTCAAAATCTGCTCATACATCGGAGCCGCGAGCCGCTTGAATTCAGGCAACAAGGGATCAAAGAAAATAAGTCCCCACTTTTGGACCAACCATTGTAAGGTAAGCACAAACCACTGCGTCAAATTCTCGGCCTGCTCCGCAAAGTTGCGACATTGATTTAGCACAGACGAGCGAAATTCACTGTCCGGTATCCCCGTTAGTTGGGCTTCAATCGTTTCCCATGAGGGAACCTGTTGATTTCCAACGGACTCCCCTCCCCCATCGCCCGGCAGACGACAAAGGAGTAGTTTCCCGTCTGAATTTAAAAATGAAGTCATCTGAATCTCTAACCAATCATGATCTTCACTGGCAATCCAAAAAATTGGCACAACCGGGCGGCCCAGCTTTTCACGTTGCTCTTTAGCCAACCGAATGACAGTCATCGCTTTATATAAGGTATACAACGGCCCAGTCAGAATCCCTGCCTGCTGACCAGTAATCACCACAAGCGTTTCTTTTTGTCTAAGCTCTTCAATCATCCGTTGGGTTTCCACACTGGCCCCTAAATGAGTATGATACGTTTTTAAAGTGTCAGCCAAACTATCCCTGAAATAATCCTTAGTATCGAGATAAGCTGCACGCCGCTCAAAGTTTTCCTGAATCTTTGGATTACCGCTCGGAAAGAATAAAGCCACCTGTTCAAAACAAGTAGCCATAGTTTGCATTGGATCTTTCATATCTATCCCCCCACTACCATTCCTGTATACGTGGGTATTTTACCATGCTCAATTCGAAATCGCAATTTTTCCAAACCGACGCAACCAAGATCCGTCCTAGTTGCATAAAGAACCTCCAAGCACATTTGCGTCCATAAACGCAAACAGAGTCAAAACTCCCCCGTCAACCCAAACCCGAGGAAGTTTCTTAAGCTTCCTCGCCCCAATCTTCTAAACGCCGTACAATTTCTGCAACGTCCCCACTCAACAAAGTTCGCCCATCAATAAGCACCCAATCTTTGTGAATTCGAGTCAGAATAGCCACCGGACCTAGACGCAAAAACTTCTCTAACTCAATGACACTTCCACTCTTTGGACGGATGGCGCACACCCAAGTTGGGAGCCCAACTGTGGGCCATGCCCCACCACCCACCTGAGAGACATCCTCTTTCAACTCTGCGACGATGGCCTGATTCGACTGCAACGCTGCTCTAAGCTCAAACGCGACCGATTTCAAAGTATCCAGAGGGAGGGAGAGCATTCTCCAAACGGGGATATCAGCTATCCCTCCATTTTCATATAAACGCAGGGTCCCTTCGAGGGCTGCTAAGGTCAATTTGTCGACCCTCAACGCCCGAGTCAACTGATTCGCACTCAAACGTTCGATAAACGCTCGCTTGCCTACGATAATCCCAGCCTGTGGACCGCCAAGTAATTTGTCTCCACTAAAGGTCACGAGGGAAAGCCCGGCCTTAACCGTTTGCTCAATAGTCGGTTCGATAGGAAATCCAAGACTTGTCCCATCAAGAAAACTTCCACTTCCTAAATCTTCCATGACGGGCAAACCTCGCTTTTCACCGAGCTCCACCAACTCTGTTCCCGAAACGGAATGGGTAAATCCTTCAACCCGGTAATTGCTAGTATGCACCTTTAAAATCAGCGCTGTTTCTGGTCCGATAGCTGCTTCGTAGTCTCTAAGCCAAGTCTTATTCGTCGCTCCAACTTCGACAAGTTTGGCCCCCCCGGCTTTTAAAACCTCAGGAATCCGAAATGACCCGCCAACTTCCACCAGTTCGCCACGCGAAACAATGACTTCTTTCCCTTGGGCAAACGTATTCATCATCAAAAGAACCGCTGCAGCATTATTGTTAACTACCATAGCCGCTTCTGCCCCAGTCAGACGACAGAGTAGCGATTCAACATGAACATAACGCGACCCCCGCTCCCCGGACTCAATATTCAACTCAAGATTACTGTACCTTTCAGCTTGTTCGGCAACAAAACGTGCGACCTCTGGTACAAGTAAAGCCCTACCGCAATTCGTATGTAAAACGACCCCAGTGGCATTAATAACACGCCGCAAACTAGTTTCTGGATGGGTCAGCTCCTGTAAGAGCTGGCTTTTCAACCATACCCAGAGGGAAGATTCCGACTCAGCAAAGGAATCCGAAAAATTTCGATTGACATTTTCTCTTGCTTTTTGGAGAACCTGTCGAACGCCCTGCGTTAAACGAGGTAACTGCCTTTCATTCGTCAAAAACGGACTGAATTCCGCTTCGTATTCCAGCCGAGAAATCACTTCGTGAACAGCAGGAAGTGCCCTCAACCGCTTTTGTTTCTCTTGATCCACCGATTGCCACTCCTTATAGGCCATAATGATTATCGACCAATTTTCTATAATCCGGCCCGCACACTTTTTAGGATTTCGACATCACAGTTGGCATATGATAATAACAACACATAAGTTACTTCGAGGAGGTATTTGATGTCCAAGCTTAGTTCAACCCCCCCACTTAAGCAACCAGTTCGTCAGGCTATTATTATTCCGTTCGATAGGCTCTCTCTCACAAAAGAAAAGTTCCAGCCCTGCATCTTTTGCGGTAAAACCATAAAAGTTCATAAATTTAAAGGTAAAGCCGTTTGTATCCATTGTCTACGCCAAATTCCAGCTATCTTTTCCTGTGGGTAAGATCCATTCTCTCTAAACTGGACTTAACGAAAACTTACTTCAGTTGGAGTTTATAACTCCAACTGAAATTTGGCGAATTAATCAAGAGCTTAAACTTCACTTATCTACATATAATATATATGCATAAATGAAACATGGTGGTGGCAACCATCGAAAATAAGAAAAGGGAAGCAAAATTTGCTTCCCTTTTTCTTATTCCTGCCTTCTCCATTTAGCTGAGTGAAGGCTTATTGAAAGAAGCATTAAGCGTTTGCACAGCCTTTACTGGGATGATAATTTTCCCGTGTTCAGACAGGAAAACACCAGTCGTGGCTACAATTTCTCCGTATTCATCCAGTATTGCCTCTGCCAAAAGTCTTTTTTTACCCGTTCCCATACGGTTCAAGACAAGGTAGTACTCTTCTTCAAACTCAAAAAGGCCTGAACGCAACTGATTAAATTCAGGTAAGCGCCGCACTGCGGATAAGACATCTTCAAAGTCGGCAAACGCATAAACCAATTCCGTCACACGACCTTTAGAGGACTTACGAGCGGCCTTATCTTTAATAAACCCCTCGATTTGTTCTTCCTGCTTCATGATCGTGATCACAAACTCGTCATTCGTCGCCACAGTTGCCTGAATCCAAAAGGGCTGATCTAAATTAAACTCTACTTCTTCTCTTGCCTGCGCGATGAGTTCCCAAAACAATTGTTCCGTCTTCGCTGATCGTTGAAACAGATCAGCCATCGTAATATCCCTGTCAGTTAGTTCTGTCAAGGAGATAAAGATGCGGATGGTATGCTCGTTAACTTTTTGAACACGCATATCCCCACTCTCCTTTCCGCATCATGTTCTTACCCTATCTTATTCCCATTATAGCATATTACGCCATAACTTTTTTTGTGAAATTTAAGGTTTTAGCTTAAATTTACTGAAACTAGTCTGAATTATAACGTATTCTAGCTCCTCAAACCAATCTTTTCACCATAGAAAACTGAAAAGACCAGTCCCAACTCAAAAAAAAGCACTCCTTCTTACTTTGTACTCCTATTTTAGTAGAATTTGCTTCCTAAAGCAAACTTCCCACAAGCTCACAGCGCACAACCTCTCGACGTTCCGGGAGATACATCAGCTTAACCTGGTCTTCCACCTTAATTTGCTCATAAACAATTTGGTCGACATAGAACTGTTCTTGTTCTGAACCACTACGAACATCTAAGACATAGGACCTTGAGCCTGAATCATAAGCTTTTCCCTGAACCGAACCTTGGATAAAACCTGGTTGGGCCAACCAATCTGGCTGGGAAAAAAATAATAGTTCTGTGTAAATTGCTAAAACCCCAGCCCAGACTAAAACTTTCCCCGTCAGCAACAAAAAACCCCAAGCATCGCGCTCATAACGCCACATCTTCAGGATTTTCCAACCTAATCGAGAGAGGACGCCCCCCCATATCAAAAAAAGCACGATCATATTCGGCCACGTCGTACTCCATAGATAACGATAGTAGTCTATCATTTCTTACCTCTTGAGTCCTATTCCGCTTTAACGATCTGTTCTTTGCCAGCACCACAGCTCGGAGAAACTTTAGGACGACAACGGCCCTCAGAAGTTGCACGACATTGGGAATATTTCCAAATCGCCATGGTAATCCTCCTTAATTTAGTAACACTTCTTAAGTTAAGCAGATTCTATATATTTTTTGTGCTAAAGTCAATATTTCTTGTAACTGAAGAATTTTAATTCCTCAGTATCCCTAGCCGGTATCAAGAATACTAGCTACTTAGCCTATGTTATGAAATTTGGATGCCTGAACAACAAAGAGCCTTCTGGACTTAGAAGGCTCTTCATAATTAAACTTTCCAATCCTTTTGATTCAACCCCGCCATGATTTTCTGCACATAGGCCTGTGTTTCCTTATAGGGTGGGACTCCCTGGTATTTATCCACCGCCCCTGGTCCAGCATTATAAGCCGCTAAGCTCAACGGAACATTTCCCTGGAAACGATCGAGTAAATCTTTTAAGAAATGCGTTCCTCCATCTAAGTTTTGTGTCGCGTCGTAGGCGTTTTGCACTCCATAGGAAGCCGCTGTCCCTGGCATCAACTGCATCAAGCCCATTGCTCCGACTGATGACGTTGCCTTTGAATTGAACCCTGATTCTGCTTTGACAACCTGATGAATAAGGTTTGGATCAACTCCATATTTTTGGGCCATCGAATTAATAACATTTCCTAGAGAACCAACACTTTCACCCTTCATCTGATCGACAGAGGCTCCGGTATAGCTATCGACCGGCGCTACAGCATGGGAAGCATTCGTCCCACCTCCAATAGCCGCTTGAAGTAACGCAGCAAAAAGCAGCGAGCTTGAACTACCCATTCCATCAGCTATAGACGACCCAGTCTGTTCCGTTTGAGCCGTCTGCCAAGCAGCATTCATCTGTTGAGATTGCAACAAAAGAAACATTTGGGCGGCATTCATATTCCAGTATACCTCCTTTCACTGTCTTTAAATAGGTCTCCAAAAAGCAATTGCTTCTACCTTGCAGTGATTTGACTTAGTCTCTGGATTTCGTTACTTTCCAAGATCTGTTCTGGAATAAGTTGGATGATCATCCTTTCCGAAAGATTTGCAATTCCAGCGATAAAGGATGCTGTAACCAATGGCGGGGGGGGATCAATGTTCTCCAAAATCCTAACCTCGCGAACTTGGTCCACCTCAAAACCCACGTTATTTCCATGAACTTCAGTGATTAACGCAAAGGCATTTTCTTTAGGAGTTTTACCATCTGTTATAGTAGTGGTTTGCGTCCTCTCAATCCCGAACCGCACATGCAAATCAATCAGAGGAATGGCGATGCCGCGGATATTAATCAGGCCGCGCACGTATGGAGGAGCTTTGGGAATTGCACGCACCTCTCCTAAACGGGTAATTTCACGAACTACCTCGATAGGCATAGCATACTCTTCTAGACCTAAGGTAAAAACAACGACTTGAACAGCCATCCTGACACATCCTTCACAACTAGATCTTCCCGACCTCATTAACTGCCTTTCCTAACATCTCATCTTGAGTCTGAATCACTTTTTGATTTGCTTCATAGGCTTTCATGACAGACATTATTTGAACCATTTGTCCTGAAAGGTCGACATTAGATGCTTCAACCGCTCCCTGTTTAATTTTTGCCTCGACCGAAACTTGAACCGGTTGAGTCGCACTATATAATGACTGCCCCTCACGTTGCAACGCATCTTCCGGAATCTCTACCACTCGCAAGCGATCAAGGCTTAGTCCATGATCAATAATTGTGCCATCTGAGCTTACCTCAAAATCAGAACTAAGAGGCCCTATTGGGCCATTTACTCCTAGGACAGCAAACCCGTCGGGCGATTGAAGCATACCATCGGCATTTCTCTGGAAATGCCCATCACGCGTAAAGCGTTCTCCCGCCGGCGTTTGGACTACAAAATATCCTGGTGTACTTAAGGCCAAGTCCGTATTAATATCCGTCGTGTCTAAAGATCCTTGAACATTTGACAGAGTGAGACGATCAACTCCTACCCCCGTCCCCATGCCACCAACTGCTACAACTTCAGAAGCTTGGTTTCCTCCCATACGTTGAATCAGCATCGAAGGGAAAGAAATATTACTAGACAGCTCTTCTTTATAACCGGGTGTCTTCACATTGGTAACATTATCCCCAATAACTTCGCTTTGTGTTTGCGCGGCCAACATTCCTGTGGTTGAAGTGTATAATCCTCGTATCATGTTATACCCCGCCTTTGTTAATTACTTCGAGTTCTAATTGTCGAAGAATTTCTGAGATTGCCCTTACTTTAAAACCATCCTCAGCAATCCTAGTTGAGAAGAGATAGTACGAGTAAGGGAATTGTAGTACAGCCCATTTTCAGCTACATAGGACATCTCTTGGTCGATATCCACGTTATTTCCATCATTACGCAATGCAGTTGAATAATCCGTCTCAATCCCCGAAGCATCACCTTCGCCAATACCGCGGATGTGCTTTGGAGCCGTCAGCTTCATGGGCAAGGCTGTACTCTTTTCTCCTAAGGCAGCACCAAGAACCACTTGGAAATCAACATCCGAACGTTTAAACTGTGGGGTATCTATATTGGCTACGTTATTAGATAGCACCTTCTGCCTCATACTCGAAGCATCCAGTCCTTTCTGCAAAACGTTTAATACTGGCCCGTCTAACCAACCGAACATTCTCCTTACCTCCTCAAGGCATTAGCAATGCCCCACATCTGATCACCGTCCTGAACCAACCTGGCATTCACTTGATAAGCTCGCTGGACTTGAATAAGATCCGTCATTGAGGTAGCCAAGTCGACATTTGATTGCTCTAAAGACTGACCGCGAATCGTTCCAAGTACCAGATTACCGGCTGTGGTGCTGCCTGGTTGTCCAACCTGTGGTTCGCCTGAATTAACAGTCGGCACAAAGAGATTGTTCTCTTTTCTTAGTAACCCCTCAGGATTCTGAAATCCTACTAAAACAATCTGCCCGAATGTCATATTTTCTCCATCGCTAACTCCGGTTATATCACCATTCGCAGCAACTGCCACTTCCGTAGCCCCTGAAGGAATCAAACCATTCGTTTGTACAATATTTCCCTGCATATCAGAAAGTTGCCCCGACCCATCTACTTGCATAGCTCCAACACGGGTATAGCCCATCGTTCCGTCAGGCGTCCTGACCTGAAAGAACCCCGCTCCATCTATCCCTAGATCTAAAGAACGATCCGTTTGGGTAAGTGTGCCTTGTTGAAAATTCGTTCCAATGGCATTACACACTATCCCAGACCCTATGTCTAGAGTCGTTACGTCAGTATTTCCTCCGGTTTTTGTGTTCCTGGCAAGTATCTCTGTCGATAAAGCCTCAGCAAAATCGACCTGATTCGCTTTAAATCCCAGTGTATTCACATTAGCTATGTTATTTCCTATGGTATCTATCGCAACCTGCTGCGCACGGATCCCTGACGCAGCTGTTCCTATTAAGCGCATGAGGCCCCCCCCGTCTTCTCGCAATGAAGTTAAAGCAGGTATTATGAGCGTTTAAGGTTAATTAGTTCTTCTAAAAGACTATCTGAAACGGTAATCACCCGTGAATTCGCTTGAAAGCCACGCTGGGCAATGATCATATCCGTAAATTCCGAAGATAGGTCAACATTGGACATTTCTAAATTACCTGAAGATAACGTAGTTCCTGCGGGATAGCCCGCATCATCAGCACTATAGAAAACAGGGTCCCCGGAATTGTTAGATGGTGTATAATAGCTTCCGCCAATACTTGTTAAGCCAGTATCATTTGCAAACGTTGCCAGCCGAATATATTTATCTGTAGTACTGTTTCCGTCCGAATCAATCTCTGTAATCGCTCCCGCAGAATCAATGGTAAAGCTTGTTGTATCATCCTCCATTTTAATTGGATCACCATTACCATCCAATACCTTTGATCCTGCTGCATCAACTAAATATTTATCGCTATCCGTATGGAAGGCACCCGCTCGAGAATAAACTGTTTGCGATCCTTGCTGCAAAACAAAAAAGCCCGGCCCATTGATCATCAAATCCGAATCTTCTCCCGTAGACGATGCACTTCCCTGGGTCATCATTTGATCAATAGAGCTGAGGGCGGATCCCAACCCAATCTGAATTGGATTCGTCCCTCCTATTCCAGTGGCATCCGCCGACGATGCGGATGCACCCCGAAGAGTTTGGCTCAGTGTAGTAGCAAACGTCGTCCTGCTCTTTTTAAAACCCGTTGTGTTGACATTAGCAATGTTATTGCCAATAACATCCATCTTAATTTGATGATTCTTTAATCCCGAAACTGCTGAATATAACGAACGCATCATAATCGATATTCCTCCTCTTTGTATTCTAGTGACCACAAAAACCAGACATTTATGTTATCCGACGACTAACCGCCACTGGATAAAGTTCAGTCTATACTTCTCCTAATGTAAAAAACTCCCTTAGAAAAGTTTCATTATACAGCCCCCGCTGCAGTATCTACAGTATCTGTAGTTTCTGTAGTATCTGCAGTATCTGCAGTATCTGTAGTATCATCATTAGTACTAGGCTGTTGATCCTGAACCGATGTAATCAGTCCCAACTCCAAATCCACAAGAGTTCCATCTGCCTTACGAACTTGCAACTTAGGATCGCCGTCGAGCCAATTCACAGCTTCAACCGTTCCTTCAATAGTAGTCTCTCCATCCGTATCTACTCCGCCCACCCATTTGCTGATCAGAGCTGCCCCTTGTGAGAGTGACGATAGTTGGGACTGATAGGTCATAGTTGCGTTCAAGGCGTCCATGGATGTAGAGATATTGGTCATCTGCTCCAAAGCGCTAAACTGAGCCAATTGGGCAATAGACTCTTTACTATCCGTTGGATTCAAGGGATCTTGATTCTGCATCTGAGCCACTAATAACTGGAGAAAATCGTCTTTCCCTAACGAATCACCCGCGGTTGTGCTCGTATTCGTTGTACTGCCCGTGTTAGTTGTAGAACTTGTCCCACTAATTGTGTTACTCATGTTATTGCCTCCTAAGCCGTGACATTAATCAGGTTGATCTCTTTCTGTTCAAGTGAGAGGTTGGTGGCTGGCATTAGGTCTTCATCCTCATTAAGATCAGAGCCTTGCTTGAATGTCCTTTGTGAAGCATCCCCTTGAGGATTCTTTTGTTGATCCCCACCTTGTCCCATTTGCAGCGAACCACAGTTCACACCCTGACCAGTAAGGGTGTGACGCAAATCTGAAAGTTGATTCTGAAGAATCTGGCCAGTTGCTGCGTCAGAAGTGTGTACCTGTAAATGGACCCGCCCATTCTCCCAGTGTATATTGATTTGGATTTTACCTAAATCTTCCGGATGCAGCTGAATGTCCAGTTGTTTCAAATCCTGTGATCTGCTCTTAACTTGCTCACGAAGTACGGTGGAGATCTGTTCCCATACCGGACTAACGACTGTTTTCCCATCCGAAACGTTTACTGCAATGATTTTGCTAGCAACCTCAGCGCCTGAGCTTAAATTCTGAATTTTCGAGTCCTTCACCTCAGCGAGTTCGCTGGAGTATGTTTTCTTTTCCTCTTGTAAATTCGCTCCAGCAAATTTCTGCTGAGGGTCTCTAAGAAACACATTGTTTTTCGCTTGCGTTTTGACAGCGTCAAAGTCAGTTTCCTTCAATTGTTTTATGAAGGGTTCCGAACTCCCTTTAGCCGCAGTTACGGTAAGGCTACCCTCATGGTCAATTATTTCATTCATCCCTTGATACCCTTTTACATCTTTAGTTCCTTGACTTAGGCTAGGGTTTAGGGCTGCTAGCAGGGTCACTATCTTCGACTTTAACGCTGGATCGCTGGTTCCAATTCCTGTGGTTAAATCGTTAAGCAACGATTTAATTTCTTTGCTTTCTAAACTTAGGGGACTCCCCTTGAAAGATGAGGCTGTGCTTCCCCCAGACGTCTCGAAGAGTGTTTTTAAGAGGTCCAATGCCTTAGCTGTCTCTTCACTCACCGTTGCTTGACCTCTAATAATTTGGCCGTCCGTAAGATTACCACTCGAAAGCGGATCGTCTTTAGCGACGTCGCCCGTAGCGGTCATCCAACCCTGAGCAACCCTCATCGTTTCCTGATAAAGAATCGAGTTCTCTGAATCGCCCCTACTTAAAAGAGTCCCTGTTGAAGTGGCCTCCGAGATTTCTCCAGAGAGTGCTACTAAAAGATCTGCAATAACCTGTCTATATTTATCCAACTCCGTGATTCCGGGGTTATCCCCCTGAGGTTTAAGCGTCGTCATCCCTGATTGCGCAGAAATCTCATCTGATACCGAAGAAAGATTCAACTTTGCTGATCCAAGATTGATGGCCGAAACAACAGACGCATCGGCCAAAGTTGAATTAGCAGATGATAAATTCTCATTCCTCCGGCTCACAACGTCTCCGGAATTGGCCTCCTTGCCTGCCGGAAGGTCACTCTGCAGCATGGGCTCCGAAACAAATGAAAGCGCAAAATTACCGTACCCTAGCATACTTTGATTCTGTACGCTTTGCACAGGATTATCAGCGCTCTGTTTTTCTTCAGATTCTTGGCCTGCTGTAGAGGAGTTCTGCCCTTTCGAATCTGCGTGCAAATTCATAGAGCTACCAAGCATCGCAGCAAACGCTGCAGCAGCGTTTTCAGAGCTGTCTGCCACGTCTTTTCCCTTAAGAGTTAGTGTTTTTTCCAATTTATTTCCACCCTTGAGGGTATCCGAAAGGACATTAATACCTGCCACTTCTTTCACCTCCCACTTACATCTATCATCTATATCGGCAAAATCCCAATGAAACATTAGGACCATTATTTTCTACAGTAAATTCCTTTTGTGTCGACTAAGCTTTCCACGCAAGCGCAGGATCGCTTGGGAATGCAGTTGTGAAATCCTAGATTCAGAGAGTTTCAAAACTGCTGCAATCTCTTTTAACGTAAGTTCTTCTTGGTAATAAAGTGCAACCACTAACTTTTCTTTATCAGGCAATTTTTCCACAGCCTCAGCAAGGATCTTTTTAAGTTCTTCCTTCTCTATCGCTTGAAAGGCCTCATGAGCTTCAAAGTCCATGAGTAAATTAAGTGGCGTACCACTACTGTCTCCTTCATGATCCGTGGTAGTTTCATCAAACGAGGTTAGAGTTAAGAGCTGGGCCTGAACTAAAACCCCTGCAATTTCTTTGACATCTACCTTAAGTAAATCTGCCACTTCTTCCACTGTGGCGACCCGTCCTAGTCGGTATTCCAATTCAGCAAACCCATCTTGAACCCGTTTCACCTTCTGTCTTGCCGAATGTGGAACCCAATCCATAATTCGGAGTCCATCAATCATAGCTCCACGAATGCGGATCGAAGCATACGTTTCGAATTTAACCCCCCGGGCGGCTTCGAATCGTTCCAAGGCATCCAGCAACCCAAAGACCCCATAGCCGATGAGATCATCTTCGTCAATATGAGGCGGAAGAGACATTGCTAAACGACCCGCAATGCGCTTGACCATAGGCAAGTATCTTTCGATCTGTTCTTGTTTCAAAGGTCCTCGCGAAGCAGATTCATAAGCTTTTGGTACCAAGTCTTGCTCACCCCCCATTTCGTAGTTCGCATATTCGTGGTTCGTAGTTCGAAAGTTGCTACATCAAAATGTCACAAATCGTAAATTTAGCTCCTTAACAAGTACAACGATACTTTACTTTATAGATGAAGATTGAAGGTCCACTAAAGTAAGTTTTCTTAGATTCTACACCGAAATCTCAAAGTAAAAGTAAATGTTCGAATATCGCCCCGAGTTACTCCCAGCCCATGCGGCGCACAATTTCCGCTTGTCGCTCACTATTTGGCAGTCCTTCGCTCAAATCTTTGTCAACCTGGCCTGGAAATCTTGCGTCTTGTTCTGGTGGGGTTTGGAGCTGATCATCTCCGACAGATATATCAATAAATCCTCCCCGCCCGGAATCCGGCTGTTCATCTTGAGGTTTTGGAGGTGCAGTCCTTTCAAATAAAGTGTAAAATCCAATCAATAAGAGGTACATAACTCCAAAAGAAACCCCTGCCCGAACAATTAGGTCGAAGAGCTTTACCCCATTGAGCCAGCTAAGTAACACAACAAGAAAAGTAGTTATTATGGCAAGACGCAAGGCCCAAACCTTAAACATTTCACTATGTTGACCGGACATCAAATCACCTTTTCGCCATGATTAATTGTTCGAATCCGCAATTCCCCTGTCCCAACATCAAAATGAATTGTGCGCCCAAAGCTTCCTCCGATATCTGCAATCAGAAGCGGAATTCCATTTTTCTTCAGTTCTTGCTCTACAGCTTCGGCATTGCGTTCCCCGATCTTAAGAACTGGGGGTTTTCCTGGAAAAGCAAACATCTGGGCTCCACCTGCCATTTTCGCTCTCAGACGAGAACTCACAGCACCCATACTAGTAATCTCTTTAAGTAATAAAACAAGCGCGGTATCTGCGTATTTTGCCGGATTCCCCCCTAAACTCCCACTAGCTGACGGAAGCATAATGTGAGCCATCCCTCCCACTTTCAGATGTGGGTCATGAATGCAAATACCAATACAAGAGCCTAACCCAGCAGTTAACAAAATATCAGGAGATCTTGCCGTTTTAAAATCAGCCATCCCAACACTGATTACACCATTCATACTCCTATTGCTCCTAACAACTTTTTTAAGGACCCATCGTCTGGTAAAAAGATAAATTGCCCTTTAATCTTAGGGATTCCGGAGAGCTGCGTATCGATAAACAACACCGTGTCGTCAAGTAAGCCCTCTTCAAGAAAAATAGCATCTAAACTCGCCCCAATCATATCCACTGCTAACGCTGGCACGGAAGGCTGAAGGGGAATTCCCGAAAATTGGCTTAAGGAAATTAGAAAAGAACTAACTAAGATGTTCCCAACTTCTTTTAAAGCTGATTGAGCCATCTCATTAGTATATAGATCTAGCGGTTCATCCATCCCAAACAAAGCTTGAACCACGATCTCAGCACTTTCTATTGGAAAGAAAAAAACAGCTTTTCCCGGAGCCTCCCCTTCAACTTTCACATAGATTGTAGCTTGAGGCGTATCGAGTTGACCTACGATGACAGAGACCTGTTCAAATGGGACCGCCCAAACTCTCGGTACAGACATCTCAATTCGACGTTGCAAAAGAGTAGATAAAGCTGTTGCCGCATGGCCTGAACCAATATTTCCGATTTCACGCAAGGCGTCAAGTTGGAACTGTGTAATCTCCATTTTTTATACCAACCCTTTCTTACGCATTGCCCTTTGTATATCAAAGACGCAGCGAATGACTCGATCTCGATCTCTCTCTAGGATCTCATGAAACTCTGTTGAAATACAGTAACGTTGGGGTTTGCTATCTTCTACCTTTTCAGCCCGGCAAACTCGAATTGGGGTCAGCAGATCTCCATTTGGCAATCCTACCTGAGCATAGAGTATCGCCCTATTATCCAAACATTCCTCCGTCAAGAAGCGCATACCTCCACCACTTAAGTCAAGCATAGTCCCTTTATAAGTGTCACTCAATCCTTCCTTGGTCACTGTCTGAAACGTAATCGGGTAGAGAGCTGGAACTCGAACATAGCTACGACGTTGAACTTTCAATATGGAATCTGGCAGCTCTAAAACAAACATATGAATCGGAGCTGCAATTCGTTGCATAATTTTGGCCACAAACGAGTAAGCCGACACTTCGTCCCAAAATATTAATTTCACTTTTGTGCCTTCTCGTAAAGGAACCACCTCGCCATGTTCAAACGGAGCACCAACTGAGAGGAGCCTATCTCCCACCTCTTCGATACGCGTCCGATATTTTCCTTCATACTCGCCTTCCAGTACAACAAGCTCAACAAGCAACCCCGGCAAGAGCTTCTTCCTATACGACAAATCAATCACCTCCTTTGCTAAGTTCAATATTCGATGTTGGCGGTTAGACAATCAATTGCGTTCTGGGATAAATTCATTAAACTCCATATTTTCTGAAGTAGGTTCTAAGTGAATACGATCCCTAAAATGAACGCAGCAACTTACTCAAGAAACCTCGAACACCGCCTCCTTGGCGAGGCGCGCTTAGGTAAATGCCGGTAACTGTACCAGCGATCCACTGAATACAACGGTAGGCTGGACTTTCAGGATAACTTATTCCCAGCGGTTCCTGCTGCATCACGGAGCGACCCATGAGCGGGTCATCGTAAACCCAACCCATCAAATTAATCGATCCGTGTAAAAATTTACGCACAGCAATTTCCAATCGTTCAAACGTCGCCCGGGCATCAGCTTCTGTTGGGACCCGGTTAATGACCACATGAATTGGTATTTCGCCAGCCTCTTTATTCAAAGTTTTAAGTAAACCATAGGCATCCGTTAACGATGTTGGTTCTGGCGTGGTCACTAGGATAATGTCGTCTGCAGCTCGCAAAAAATTCGTCACCGTATTCCCCAGCCCTGCCCCAGTATCAATAATCAACAGATCGGCCATTTTTTCCAACCGTCCAAGATTAGCTATGACATTCGTTAATTTATCTCGATCTAAATTCGCGAGTTCTTGAACCCCAGACCCCCCTGGTATGATGCTTATACCGCGAGGCCCGGTCAACAAAATCTGTTCAATTGTCTTTTCTCCAGATAATAGATGTTCAATCGTATACCGCGCAGTGAGACCAAAGGCGATGTCTACGTTCGCGAGACCCAAATCTCCATCGAGAATTATGACCCGATGTCCGTATTCAGCAAGAGCTAAGGCTAAGTTAACTGTAAAATTAGTTTTACCTACGCCGCCTTTGCCACTGGTCACCGCGATAACCCTTATCTTACGCCTCTCCTTCGAGGCCAACACACGCAATTCACTTGCTTGATCATGCATGAGGCATCTCCTCCCCTAACACATAGTGAGCCAACCCATTGGGCGTGGCTGCATCAATGTCGTCCGGGACATTCTGGCCGTTCGTCAAATAGGCCGTGGGGAGTGTTGTCTGTCCTAGCAGATTTATTATTGACCCAGCACTCATTGTTTCATCTAATTTTGTAAAGATAAAATGCGTAGTGAGAGCTTCGAAACGTCTATAAATCTGAAGTTGATCAGAGGATTGAGTTGTTGCGCTCATAACAAGCATCGTGAAATCTGGTTTTGCCTTGTCTAAAAAAGCCCGCAATTCAGACATATGTAACTCGTGATTAGGACTGCGTCCTGCTGTATCTATAAAGATAAGTTCTTTATCTGCATGGAGATCGAGCGCCTCGCGCAATCCCGAAGGTGTCATCACGACTTCGACGGGTACTCCGATAATTTCACCGAATGTTTTAAGTTGCTCCACTGCGGCGACTCGATAAGTATCTGCCGTAATCAGAGCGACTTTGCGTTTATCGACAATACTAAATCCGGCTGCAAGTTTGCCAATCGTAGTTGTTTTGCCCACCCCAGTCGGCCCAATCAAAGCGACAATCCGCGGCTTCTCTATGCCTGGCTGGATGGGCCCTGTCTGTCCGCAGATTTGGCGAATATTTGCTTCAATCCGAGCATACACCTGGAGGTCATCGCCCCAGTCATCTTCAGGGAGTGTTTGTTGCACTTGGCGGATCAGACGCTTAACTAGGTTTTCATTAACTCCTCGGTTCTGTAAATGATCCGCCCATCTTTTTAGCATCGGGGGCCAACTACTGTTCTCCTCTCCGAGTCCTTCCATATGTTTATTCATTTTTTCAAGCATCAGACGCATATGCAAAAGTTCGTCTTGAATGGCTCCAGAGGAATTTTTACTCTCAGACAGTGGCCCAGTGCTAGGAAGCTTCACATCATTGACGTGATACACATAATTAGGCGCTGGAGGTTTCATTGCTGCCACTGGATTTTCTTCAATAGCCGCTGTGATTTCCACCTTCACTCTCCCAAATAAGCCCAGAAAGCCGCCTTCTTTGAACTCACGGGTCTGAAGGATAACCGCTTCGGACCCCAGCTCCCGCTTCACTTTTCCCATGGTTTCGGCCACATTATCACCAACAAAACGCCTAACTCGCACGATTCATCCCCACCATTCCTACAGCTTGGACTTGTACTCCTTGGACCAATTCATTATATGAAAGAACCATAAGTTGTGGGAGTTGACGCTCCGTAACTCGTTTCAAATTAATTCTTACCAGCGGAGCACAGACAAGCACTGGTGTAAACCCTTTGAGCGTAACCTTCTCGATCTCTCGCGTAAGATTTTGCACAAGCACTTGTAACATCTTTGGATCGAGCGCTAAGAAAGTGCCATAATCGGACGGCTGAATACTGTCCAGAATCTGCTGTTCAACCTGCGGATCTAGAGTAATGACTGGTAAGGTTTTATCTTTACCGACGAGCGGTTGCAAGATTTGGCGAGCTAAAGCCTGCCGGACATGTTCGGTCAAACGGTCCAAATCTTTTGTACCTTGGGCCTGGTCGGCAAGAGTTTCGAGAATCGACACCATGTCCCGTATCGAGACTCTCTCTCGCAGCAGATTAGCTAGAACCTTCTGTACTTGGCCCAGGCTTAGTAGATCTGGGATTAATTCATCCACCACAGCGGGAGCTTGTTCCTTAGCATGGTCAATAAGAGATTTAACATCTTGACGATTGAGGATCTCCCAAGCTTGAGTTTTGATTACTTCTGTGATGTGTGTCGCCAGAACGGTCGGTGCATCGACTACCATCCATCCGCTCAGTTCCGCCTGTTCTCGGTACATAGCATTGATCCACTTAGCATCCAGCCCGAAGGCGGGCTCTTTTGTAGGAGTACCCGGTATGCTATCATCGTCAAACCCACTGCTCATGGCCATGTAATGGTCGGCCAGAATTTCACCTGTAGCAATTTCTGAGCCTCGTATTTTGATAATATATTGGTTTGGCTGCAGATTCATATTGTCGCGCACCCGTATCACTGGAACAATAAATCCCAGCTCGCTGGCTATTTGACGCCGGATAAGAACGATCCGATCCAGCAAATCTCCTCCTTGCTGAACATCGACTAAGGCGATCAGCGCATAACCCAGTTCGAGTTCCATATGGTCAATATGCAAAAGGTTTAAGACATTTTCTGGTTTCTTGCTTTCTTCGATCTCCGATTCTCGAGCAGCCGCCGTCTCCTCGACAACCGATACCTTGGAGTTTCGTTGCAACATAACTCCTGCAGCGATTAAAGCAGCAGCAACGAGTAACATTGGCACTGGCGGTAAACCGAGAACCGCTAACAGGGTTAATACACCTGCTGTGATGAACAAAGCCTTGGGATTTCG
The DNA here is from genome assembly GCF_000224515.1 of Desulfosporosinus sp. OT. GTDB lineage: Bacteria > Bacillota > Desulfitobacteriia > Desulfitobacteriales > Desulfitobacteriaceae > Desulfosporosinus. The sequence continues at coordinate 22,120 of NZ_AGAF01000243.1, forward strand.
AAACAGTTGTTTAGCTAAATCATTGCCTAAATTGCTTTCCGAAGCTGCCCGGGTAACAACTAGACCAGTAGCGGTAGAGATCAGGAGCGCCGGAATCTGAGAAACAAGTCCCTCCCCGATCGTTAGCAAGGTATATTTGTGGAGAGCGTCAAGCAAAGGCATCCCCTGCATTACGACACCAGCAATGAACCCTCCAATAATATTAATGAATAAAATGATAATAGCAGCAATGGCATCCCCTTTAACAAACTTAGTCGAACCATCCATTGCTCCATAAAAATCCGCTTCCTGTTGAATCGCTTTACGGCGATCACGAGCCTGCTGTTCGGTTATCATGCCAGCATTGAGGTCAGCATCAATCGACATTTGCTTTCCCGGCATAGCATCCAAGGTAAAACGCGCCGCAACTTCCGAAACACGCTCTGCCCCTTTGGTGATCACGATAAATTGAACAAGTACTAATATAATAAAGATAATAAAACCTACGACCGGATTTCCTCGAATGACGAATTCCCCAAACTGTTGAATGACCTGCCCCGCATGGCCGTCAAGGAGAATAAGACGGGTAGCTGAGACGTTCAACGACAACCGAAACAACGTTAGAGTTAGTAAAAGTGAAGGTAGAGCCGAAAATTCCAACGGGTCTTGGGCAAACACTGCCAACATCATCGTTAGAACCGAAGCTGTAATATTCAAAGTAATTAAGATATCCAGAAACCCTGCGGGCAAAGGAACAACCATCATGACCACGATGCCAACGATTCCCATTGCGGCGATGATGTCGGTATTATCTAGTATTTTACGTTTCAACATGATGGCCATTGGTGTTCCTCCTTTCAAGTCTGCCTGGCCTCTCTAGCGAGAGGAAGTTTCTTAGCATCCTACGGCGCGAAAGTATGCGTTAATGGCTCTGCGCCTTCGGCGATAGTCTTCACTGGAGACTATCGTATTCGCACACGTTCCATTGCTATTCGCTTGTCGCTAAGGCTAAAACTCAAAACCTCTGGGCTTTCTGCATGTTAACCGTTGAGTTTCTTCACGCCTTATCGTCTGCGCTCATTGACGCAATTCCACTAAAGTGCTCACTAAGCTAAGAAACTTCCTCTGGCTTGGGTCGACGGGATTAGGCTTGTTCTTAATGCGTCGTCTGGGCTTAGTACGTTCGGGACGGTACTGGTGGGAAGGAGGACGGTTCTTACTTGCATTCAAGGGAGTTGTAGCGCTATTTGCGTCGTTGACGCAAAGTCGATTTATTAGGCTCTTGACACGAGCGTGGATGGGACGAGTGGGACGAGGGACGGTTCTTGGTTGCATGCATTCCATGGAGTGGCGCTGTTTGCGTTGTTGACGCAAATTCGCTTTGTAAGCTTTTGACACGAGCGTGCCACTGTGCAACTGGGGATGGTTCATGCATGCTAGTTGCACACATGATGGCTTTTCTGCATAGACTGCTGCTTGGCACCGCAGCATCCATCTGTTAACAAGCCTATTTGGAGCTTTGGTGAACGCAATATTGTTTGCATTTATCCCATATTATGCCCGTTTCCTTTTCTTTTTCAGCCGATAAACAAATGCTAGGACTTCGGCTACTGCTTTATAAAGATCCGCTGGAATTCCTTGCCCAATGTCTACTTGAGCGTAGAGGGCTCGTGCCAGCGGCTTATTTTCCATAATCACAAGGTCATATTCTTTTGCCAGTTGGCGCATGCGCAGGGCGAGTTGGTCTTGTCCTTTGGCGACCACGTAGGGTGCTCTGTTAACAGCTTGGTCATAGCGCAGAGCAACGGCGAAGTGGGTGGGGTTCGTGATGACAACATCGGCTTTTTTCATATCATGCATCATTCGACTCATAGCCATGGCCCGTTGTCGTTTCTTAATCTCACTTTTAAGTTCGGGATTTCCTTCTGTTTGTTTAAATTCTTGTTTTAATTCTTCGTGCGACATCCGCAAGTTCTTTTCATAGTCCCACCGCTGGTAGAGATAATCTAAGGCGGCTATCCCTAAAAAAGAAATCGAGATCTTCCAGGCGAGTTCCATCAGGGCTTGACCTAGGAAAATAGCCCCTTGCCCAACGTCGAGTTGTTGTAAAGCGGGATAGAGTTCAATCCGGTCTCTGATACAGGCATAAAGGTAATAACCAATGAGGATTACTTTGGTTAGTGATTTAGCCAATTCGACCCAAGCTTTAACGCCAAACATCCGTTTCGCGCCACTGATCAGACTAATCCTGGAAAGTTGAGGTTTCATTGACTCCCCTGTGAAGAGGATTCCAACCTGCATATAATTTGCGACTAAAGCAATCAGTAATCCTGTGCCTAAAATAGGCCACATGATTTGTATTCCTTGCCAAAGGATGTTGAGCATCATACTTGACACCGAATGTTCAGTCCACTCTGAAGAGAGGCCTAAAACGTACGGAAAGAGCTGCTCCATGCGCTGCAACATATTCGGAATCCAGTATTTAAGAACAGCTACTAAGCCTAAGAGCATTAGTGCTGAGATTGCTTCCTGACTTTTAAAAACCTGGCCCTTTTTACGAGCGTCCTGTTTACGCCTGGGCGTGGCTGCATGTTTTTTCTCGCTCACTGCTTCCACCCCTGATAAAGTTCTAGGAGCCAAGACATGTTCAGATTAAAGAGATGCGATATGGCTTCCCCGAAAAAAGGAAGCGAGAGAAACAGTATGATAAATCCAAAAATAATTTTGACCGGAAAAACTACCGAAAAAATATTGAGTTGGGGTACAGTTCTTGATAAAAGTCCCACCCCGACATCTGAAACTAGAAGAGCCCCAAACACAGGTAAGGCCATTTGAATCGCTAAAGCAAACACATGGGCAATGAGTTGGGCGTAAAAGGTAAAATTACTGGGCAAGGTGGCTGGATTAATGGGAATATAGGCATAGCTCTTGACCATAGCGGCAATTAGATAGTGATGCGAATTAGTAGCTAATAGCAGCATTGTGGCCAAAACCATCTGAAAATTACCCATCATCGGGGTTTGTACACCATAAACCGGGTCAATCGCAGCCCCCATAGTAAACCCCATTTGAAAATCAATCAGTTGCCCTGCTCCTATTAAAACAGCAGTCATAGTATATATCAGAAATCCAATGACTAGTCCCACCAAGACCTCCTTAATTACCACTGCAACATAGGGTAACAGTTCAAGAGGAATTGACGGCTTGGCCGCAGAAATCAAGGGGTAAACAATCACTGACAGGCTTGCAGCCAAACCCAGCTTGACAACTCCAGGAACACCTCGAGCACCAAATACTGGAGCTAACATAATCATACCAGTCCAGCGGGATAAGATCAGAAGAAATAAAGAAAGGTTCCATTGGAGCAGCTCAGTTAGGCTCACATCTCTATACCCCCTACTCGTGGTTCGAAGTCCGATATTCGAATTGAAGCGAACAGAGTTTGCGCAATAATTTAAGATTTTGAGTCCCAATTCCGTTCTTCAATTCTCAGAATCGAATTCAAGTATCGTACCTCGTGCCTCGATCATCGAACTACGCTTACTGGCTTCCAAACGTCGCTAACTGAGTCAACAAATTCGAAGTGTATGCGGTCAGAATAGATAACATCCACGGACCTAGCACAAGAAGAATGGCAACCACTGCGACTACTTTAGGAATAAAGGAGAGCGTCTGTTCTTGGATTTGCGTCATAGCCTGGAAAATGCTAACCAGCAGGCCGACCAACAAACTCATTCCTAGGATAGGTCCTCCCACAAGAAGCACAGTGCCTACAGCTTCCTTAGCCATATATAGTACTTGATTCTGGCTCACTGCCGACAGTCCCCTTTCTGTACAAGTCCACTTTTCCTAATGAAAACTAGTCACCAAAGACTGAACCACTAAATGCCACCCATCAACTAACACAAATAATAACAGTTTAAAAGGCAATGAAATCATCATGGGAGGCAGCATCATCATCCCAATTGACATCAACGTGCTAGAGACAATCATGTCGATGACGATAAACGGGATAAATATCGCAAATCCCATTTGAAAGGCCGTTTTCAACTCACTGATAACAAAGGCGGGGACGAGTACATACGTTGGAACTTCTCGATAGGTTTTGGGGCGCTCCATTTTAGACAATCCTACAAAAAGCTCCAAATCCTTTTCCCGAGTCTGTCTAAACATAAAATTCCTTAAGGGCTCTTCCGCTCTGGTCAAAGCCTCCGTCTGGGTGATCTGATTCTTCATATAGGGCTGAACCGCATTCGTATTAATCTGGTTCCACGTCGGAGCCATGACAAAAAAGGTTAAAATCAGGGCTAATCCCGCCATTACCTGATTAGGGGGAAGTTGCTGAGTTCCCAGCGCATTGCGCACAAAGGACAGCACGATGATAATCCTGGTAAAGGAGGTCATCAGCATGAGGATAGCCGGAGCTAAGGACAACACAGTCGTAAGCAGCAACAGTTGTATAGACGTACTCGTTTGTTGAGTCGTCGTGTTTCCCAGATCCAAAGTCAAGCCTGCCGCCCAGACCATTTTGGGATTTACCAAGATCCCCAACCCCAGAACAACAACAACGGGTATCCCGATTGTGAAGAGTTTCGTTAAACGGCTTGGAGAAGACATTATTTTTCCACCTCGTCAAGCAAACGTTCCAATTCCGCAGAAAAAGACTCTTTCTTTCGGGAAGGTCTGACCATAAGTTTTTGTAAGCTATGGGCCCATCCTTCCACTCTTTCAGTTGGACGCATCGCAATCTCTTGCAAAATTTCAGCTGCAACGACTGGATCATTGATCTCACTGATTTTCACCAAGTTATGATCCGATCCCCCAAGAACTTGTAATTGTCCGGCAATCTCAACCAGGTAGAGGCTCTGAGTGCCACCTAACATCTGTCGGTCGAGAACCCTTACCCATGGGGCGTTCATATTCCGACCACCCGCCCGATTGAGGCGACGGATAACCCAAAGGGACACGAGTAAAATAAGGAGGAAAACCAGCAACGTTCCCAGAAGCCCCCACAACGAAAAATTTGACTGCGCAGCAGCCGGAGCTGCCCCAATTGAAGGAAGCATTTGGTCTTCGTTGAAGGACATACTACTTCAACGCCTTCGTAACAGCCTCAACCACACGTTCCGCTTGAAAGGGCTTAACGACAAAGTCTTTAGCTCCAGATTGAATCGCTTCAATAACCATGGATTGTTGCCCCATGGCACTACACATGATAACACGTGCTTTAGGATCCCGTTTGCGGATTTCTTTTACTGCTTGCAGTCCATCCATTTCTGGCATAGTAATGTCCATAATCGTCAAGTTCGGTTGCAATTCAACATACTTTTCTACGGCCACGGCACCATTTTCAGCTTCACCAACAACGGTAAATCCATTCTTAGACAAGATGTCTTTCAGCATCATACGCATAAACGCGGCATCATCAACAATCATCACTGTAGCACTCAACTTAGTTGGCCTCCTTTATTTAAGAGAATTCATCCGTTCCATAGGATGCACGATATCGGTAATGCGAATTCCAAATGTTTCATTTATGACAACGACTTCACATTTAGCAATCAGCTTGCCATTGACAATCATATCGACTGATTCTCCGGCCAGGCGATCGAGTTCAATGACTGAACCTGGACCCATTTCTAAGATTTCTTTAATTGTTTTTTTCGCTCTCCCTAGTTCTACACTAATTTGTAACGGAACATCTAGAATCAAACTCAGGTTATCTGGCTGTACTGGCGGATATCCTGGTTGAAGAGGTGCAAACTGAGCCGGTTGAACGGGTGTCGAAGGCCCAGGAGTATAATTTGATGGCGGTGGATAATAGCCGCCTTGAGTATTGACCTGTGGCGTCCCATATGGAGGGTAGCCGTCTGGAGCCGCTGGGTAAGGCGGTGCTTCATAAATTGGTGGCGCTTGCGGCGGAGTTTGATAGGCTGTCGGCACAGGTTGCGTGGGGACAGCAGATTGCGGAGTGGGAACAGGTGAAGCAACTGGGGCCGCCGGAGCTGCTGATGAGCCACCCGACATCACACTCATCAACTTGTTGACCATCCCTTTAGCCACGCTGAGCGGGATCACTTGAATAAGAATGCTGTCAATAACCTCTTCTACAACCATCCGAAAGGAAATCCGTACGAGTGGCTCATGGGCGGACAGGAAACCTCGAATGACATCATCCTCCAGCGACAAGTCATTGAGCACTAAGTTAGGTGGAGTAATATCTACCATGGCATTAAACATGGTCGACATTGAGGTAGCCGCTGACCCCATCATCTGATTCATGGCCTCAGAAATTCCACTAATTTGAAGCTCCGAGAGTTCTACGGATGGATTTTTACCGTCGCCCCCCATCATCAAGTCAACAATTACTGAACCGTCTCGTTGGGAAAGAATCAAAAGATTTGAGCCCTCTATGCCGGCCTTATATTTGACATCACAGATCACGGAAGGGATCGGATAATCTTTGCGAATCTGATCTGAGGACGTCAGATCAACTTTTGGCGTGGTGATATCTACCTTTTTACCCAGCAACTGAGATAAAGTTGTTGCAGCAGTACCCATTGAAATATTGGCAATTTCTCCAAGAGCGTCTTTTTCCATCGCATCTAAAAAACCATCCATCGACGGAGTCTCTTGAATCGGTTCCGAAAACACTGCTGAATCGGATCCTTGATCTTCATCTGGATCAGGTTCTAGCGTCCCCCGAAGTAAGGCGTCAATCTCCTCCTGGGAGAGCATACCATTACCCATCTTGTTCCCCTCCTTCCTTTACTATTTCTGTAAGCTGAACGGCGAGATGTTCTCCATTCAATCCTGGAACGGACTTGAATTTCATAAATTCTCCTACATAAATCGGCAGTGGATCATTTACCGACTGGTTGAGCGGGATAACATCCCCCTTAGCCAGATCGAGGAGGTCCCGAACAAGGATTTCCGAGTGTCCCAAGAAGGCAACCATATCTACCTTCGCCCACTCTATTTTTCGCCGTATCGCCTCAACCTGCTCCGGTGAGGTGATCTTTGCTTGAGTGGAAAAGAGGAAGAACGTGCTAAGCTTATCTAAAATGGGTTCGAGGACGAGATAAGGCATACATATGTTAATCATCCCAACTGCTTCACCGATTCTCACTTCCAGAGTAACGAGCAAAATCATTTCGTTTGGAGCCACAATCTGAGTGAACTGAGGATTGATCTCCATGGCCATAAACTGCGGTTTAAGCTCATAGACCTCTGCCCAGGCCTCTTCTGTCAAATCAATAATTTGGGTCAGACGGTGTTCGACAATGGTTCGTTCAATTTCCGTTAAATCCCGGTTTTTTTCAGCGCCTTGTCCTTGCCCTCCTAAAAGACGATCCACTACAGTGAACGCCAGCGTGGGGCTCATTTCTAATAAGACAGTCCCCTCCAACGGATTCAACGAGAAAAGTCCTAAGACCGTGGGATTGGGTAGCGAACGAATAAATTCATCATACGTAATTTGCTCAATTGAAAGCACTTTGCTTTCGATGACAGAATGCAAATGTCCCGAAAAGTAAGTGGTCAATCCACGACAAAAATTTTCGTAAATGTTTTGGAGGGAGTGAATCTGATCCTTGGAAAACTTATTCGGACGCTTAAAATCGTACACTCGAATCCGCTTTTGAGTCTTGGTTGTTTTCATTTCCTCCGCATCAACTTGCCCGTCGGACAGTGCATTCAGCAGAGCATCGATTTCTGCTTGAGACAAGACGTCTCCCATAGAATCCCCCCTCTCATATCGATATTCGATGTTCGTGCTTCGATGTTCGAATCCAAGAACCACGAACTGAGACGATTATATCACGATTACTGATAAACCAAGGACAAAAATAAGACATCCGTTATTTTGTTATCTCCGACTTCATTCAGTTGTTTAATTAACTCTTCTCGTAATTTTTCCCGTGCAGCCGAAGTTTGCACATCAGCGAGGGATTTGTTAGCTAAAACTGTATTGACCCGGTCTTTCAAGAATGCGTCTTCTTCCTTCAGAATTTCTTCAGATTTCGCATCTGTCACTTCAACCGTAATAGTCGTCTTCAGAAAAGCTCCCCCTTGCAGATTTACAGTGAAATCACCGATGGGTAGAAGTACGCCTGCTTTTTTCGGTTGACCTGCATTCGCACTTGATGTACTTTGTCCAGAAGTTTTGAAGATAAACTTTTGAGCTCCAACTGTCCCTCCTACACCAAGAACCAAGCCCACGAGCAGGGCGAGGATCATAAAGATGAGAGACTTTCGGTTCATGAATTTGCACACTCCTCTACTTTACTAATCTGGCGACAGCGCCGATGAAATTCAGCAACCCGCTCAATAAGAACTTCAACGGGCTCAGAGACCACGAATTTATTTCCTCCAGTTAAGGTTATGACCGTATCCGGAGTTTCCTCCATCATTTCAATCAGGTCAGGGTTTAAGGCAAAAGATTTGCCATTTAAGCGAGTGACATAAATCATAAAATACGCCCTCCTTCATCTTAGACTGATTTATTTTGCTGACGCCAGTGAAGAACCTGGCCAGATTCATCCAACAGCTTCTGTTCCTTCTGCAGCTCTGCCACCAAGAAAGCCTTGGCTTGTTTCTCCTTAAGACGTCGGAATTTCTCGACCTCACGGTGCGCTTCCAATAATAGGCGGCGCACATTCTCTACAACCCGTTCTTGCTCTATCCGGTCTGATTCACATTGCCCCAGCCTCCGCTTTTGCTCTAATACAAAGATTTGCCACATTCCTAAATCTTCAGGCCGATGTCGCCCTGCGTCCCGTTGCCCCTCCTCCGCCTCACTAAAACGTGTTTGTTGAATCACGCAGGCCTGGACACAAAGCTCCAAACGCTGCACCGCTTGGGCATACTCCCTCTGAGTCATTTCTAAAGCCTGTTCAGCTATTTGGAGGCTTGCTTCCAAGCGAAACCGAAATCGAGCCATCGTTTCCACTCCCTCCGCAAGCTGTCCAGCACTCAACTTCATCCACTTTCCAAAACTACCACTATAATAATAAGTGTAGGTTCTATGCCCCGTTTCAATGGAAGAGACTCTGTATTCCGGCTTCTGGCCTCTGCCTTCTGACCTCTGTATCAGTAGCCAAAATTGAGTACTGGATAGTCACTTACGCTGGCCCAATAATCTCCCGCATCTGCTTTAGCATCTCTTCAAAACCAGCGTGTTCGTCCACCCCTTGCCGTGTAAACGCCTGAATGCGGTCCATATGCGCAATGGCAGCATCAATCTTAGGATTACTTCCCGACGTATATGCCCCGATATCAATCAAATCCTTCGCCTCACGGTAAATCGCCAAATGGCCTCGCACTTGACCGGATAAGGCCTTGTGCTCCGGACTGATGACATCATTCATCACCCGACTAACGGATTGCAATATATCGATGGCTGGAAAAGTATTCTGCATGGCTAGTTCTCGGGTTAAGACAATGTGCCCATCGAGTATCCCTCGGACCGAATCCGCTATCGGTTCATTGTGGTCATCCCCATCGACTAATACTGTGTAGATTCCGGTAATACTTCCAGTTTCCGCCATGCCCGAGCGTTCCAATAGTTTCGGCAGAAGAGCGAAAACGGAAGGAGGATATCCCCGAGTGGCCGGTGGTTCACCAACCGTGAGCCCCACCTCCCGTTGGGCCATGGCAAAGCGGGTCACTGAATCCATCATGAGCAGTACATTTTTACCCTGATCCCGGAAATATTCAGCAATGGCGGTCGCTGTAAATGCGGCTTTCAAACGCACAAGTGCTGGTTGATCTGAGGTCGCCACGATGATCACCGAACGAGCCAACCCCTCAGGCCCTAAATCTTTCTCGATGAAATCTCGCAGTTCTCGGCCACGTTCCCCAACCAAAGCAATGACATTAACCTCGGCTACAGTGTTTCTGGCCATCATTCCAAGTAAAGTACTTTTTCCAACCCCAGAACCAGCAAAAATCCCCATCCGTTGACCCCGACCAATGGTTAGTATTCCGTCAATCGTTCGAACACCAACACTGAGTACGTCCTGAATTCGAGGACGCAATAAGGCATTGGGTGGTTTGTTTTGCAGAGGGTACACCGTTTCAGTCAGCAAGGGGCGCCCATCCAGAGGATTTCCAAGTCCATCAAGGATCCGACCGAGTAACCCCGGCCCTACCGGGACCGTTAACTTTTCGCGTTGGGGAAGCACACGATCTCCAGGAGCAATTCCTTCGAGTTCTCCCAGCGGCATGAGCAGGGTTGTTGAATCCCGAAAGCCGACCACTTCAGCCGGCAACGCAATTCCGCCTCGTGTGACAATATGGCAATATTCCCCAACACTAGCCCTTGGACCAGCTGCTTCGACCATCAAACCCACGATCTTAGAGACTCGTCCCTGAGCCGAGATCGGATCAGTATGTTCCACTGTCGGAATTAATCGATTCCAAGCCCCCATGTTCGAGCTCCTCTCGTAGGATATGTTCCAATTTATCTAATTGAGCTTCGAGCCGAGCGTCAAAAACTCCTTCCTGACATTCCAGGAAACAATCTCCCTGATTTAGAGATTCGTCCATTACCCACGGACAAGGGGGTAAACTGCCCTCGGGCAATTTTTCAAGCCAACCAGCGTCTTCCACAGCCACATGGAGTCTCCACCCTAAACGTTCCTGAGGCAGCAAAGTAAGAGCCCGAATGATTTCCACCAAGCGCTGGGGTTCAATAGCCATACTGGAACGCACTAAACGTTCTGCGATTTTCAGCGCCAGCTGGAGTAAATCCTCATCGACTTTAGCGTATTCTTCTTGGACTGCCTGCTGAGCCAACTGGAAGAGTTTATTTACATTTTCAGATAAGCGTTTTCCCTCTGCTTCACCTGCTGCAAAACCTGCTCGATATCCTTCCGCCTGCGCAGTCTCTACAACTTCCTGACGCAAGCGTTCTAAATCAGCTTGTGCCTGAGCATGGATTTCCTGAGCACGGCTTTCTGCCTCAGCGAGAACTGCCTGGGCACCCGCTTCAGCCTCCGCTAAAATCACGGCTACCTTCTTCTGCGCCTCTTCCTCGTACGCAGAAGTGTCCAGCCATTCGGGGTGGGCCGGATTTTGCTCCTCAACTTCTTCGGTTAGCACCGTTAAAAACGCGTCCAGCTGCTGAAACCCTTCAGTCCACTCCACCATTCGCGGGGTAGACACCTCTACGTCATAGTTTTTAACAACGCGTCCTTTAATAAATGATTTCATCGCTACCTCCTCTAGAAATGACAATTGCGCCACTTTCTTCGAGCTTACGAATCACTTTCACAATGCGTTGCTGGGCTTCTTCGACATCACGCAACCGAACTGGCCCCATAAATTCCATATCGTCTTTGAGCATTTGAGCAGCCCTTGAGGACATATTGGCCGTAATCTTTTGCGCCACTTCGGGGTTGGATCCCTTTAAGGCCAGACCCAAGTCCTTGGTTTCCACTTCGCGCAAGACCAGCTGAATACCGCGGTCGTCCAGCATGACAATGTCTTCGAAGACAAACATCTGCCGCTTGATCTGTTCAGCCAACTCAGGATCATCCATCTCTAAAGTATCCATGACCACTTTAACCGTTCCTGGATCAGTGCGGTTAAGGACATCCACGATACTTTGAATTCCACCCGATGTCGTATAATCAGTAGGAGCCAAACTAGAGATTTTGCGCTCTAAAACCTTTTCAATCTCCTTGAGCACTTCCGGACTTGTGCGGCCCATCGTCGCAATCCGTTTCGCTACATCAGCCTGTCGTTCAGGCGAGATGCTAGCAAGTAAGGTCGCCGCTTTATCCGCTGGAAGATGGGTCATAATCAGGGCAATCGTCTGAGGATGTTCACCTTGGATGAAGGAAAAAAGCTGTTTGGGGTCCGTCCGGCGCACGAGATCAAAAGGTCTCATTTTCAATGATGAGGATAGACGACTAATGATCTCAAACGCCCGCGTTTCTCCAAGTGCCCGTTCCAGAACTTCCCGCGCATATTCGATGCCTCCCTGAGAGATATAATCATTGGCCATGCACATCTGATGGAATTCTTCTACGACATAATCCCGCTGTTCCGGTGAAATCTTACCAACATTAGACATCTCTAGGGTTAACTGTTCTATTTCTCCCTCAGCGAGGTGCTTTACCACCTGAGCGGAATTCTCCGCACCTAAGGCGATCATGAGAATCGCAGCCTTTTGGATTCCCGATAAAGCCAGCGCCATTTAACTCTCCTCCGATAGCCAGGTTTTCATAAGCCGAGCAACTTCATCCGGGTTATTTCGCGAATATAGTTCGACAGCCTCTTTGGTTTTTTGTTTTTGAGTTTCCTCGACTGTCTTAATATTTTTCTGGGCCATTCTTAACTTGGCCTCTTCCTCGGCAGACTGTTGGGCCATAAGAAGCTCTGCGTCAGCAAGTGTTACCGGCTCAGGGCCGTTTAGACCCAACATTTTTTCAGCGCGCGCTTTCTTCGAACGGTTTCGGAGCAACACGAGGAAAAACACTAAGCCCACCGCAGCAGCGACACCAATCTCAATGTAGTTAACGAGCTGTTGCCGTTTCTGAGCTTCCTCCATCGCTAACTTTTCTTGTTGTAGATCTGTTTTATTAAATGGGATGGCAGCCACTTGAATCTGATCTCCTCGGGTTTGATCAACTCCCGCTGCAGAACCCACAATGGTTTTAATTTGATCCAGCTGGGCTTGATTAACAGTATCCGCATCTGCCATCACCGACACAGACAAGTGTTTTACAGCGCCGGGACTGACCACTTGTTCCTCTTGCGTTGTATCCACCTGATAGTTCCGCGTCGTATTTTGCTTGGTGGAAGTCGAATTCACATCGGAAGCTCCCGTTGCATACGTCGGGGCCCCATTTGCTGTCACTCCTGGAGTGCCTCCTGCAGCTGTACCCGTACCATTGGTAGTATTTTCTGTGGAACTCTGCTCACTCACCACAGCTCCGGGTCCATTCGTCTGCTTTGTTCGTTTAATTTGATCGAAGTCCAACGCCACATTGATTCGAACGACAGTTTTGCCCACACCCAACACTCGATCTAACATAGTCTGGACTGATTTTTGAATGTCCTCTTCAACTGTTTGTTGAAGTTGATATTGGGTTCCCGTGAGACGTTGAGGATCACTGCTTTTCCCTAATACGTCCGATAGGACATTTCCGTTCGTATCCACAATCGTCACATTCTCCGGTTGCAGTCCTTCTACCGATCCTGCCATAAGATTGGCAATGGCACGTATCTGATCATCACCGAGTTTTGTGCTCGGAGCAAGTTTTACCGTCACCGCTGCTGTAGCCGATTTTTCACTATCTATAAATAGTGAAGGTTCAGGTATGACGATATGTACGCGCGCATCTTGTACACCATTCAATGTCTTTAATGTATTCTCTAATTCATTCTGCAGTCCGAGAACATAACGCAATTTTCGATCAGCGTCCGTCTCTCCAAGGTGCATGGTATTTAAGCTATCAAAACTGAATTTACTTTCTTCAGGCAGCCCTGCACTGGCCAGCTGTAGACGAATATCAGCAGATGACTGTTGAGGCACCGTAATGGTTGAACCATTATCCTCCAGCTTATAATCCACTTTCAAATCCTTCAGTTTAGTCGTTATTGCTGCTGCATCCGTGTCACTAAGTTTCGTGAAAATCGGAACATATTGCGGAGTTCCCGCCCAAGTAATTAAGTAAACTAACGCACCAGCCACCAAAAGAGGAGCAATTACCGTTATTATTTTCTGTGGGCTAGAAAGCTTGTTCCAGAATGTTTTTACCGATTGTTGAATTCCGGCCCAAGAAAAATCCATCCTTCGCTCCTCCTTTCTTTAAAACTTGGATTTTTTTTATAATTAACCCACCAAAAAGTGCAACTCGAGACGTATTCACTAATAACACCTTGACTCCTTACATTTGCATACGCATTACTTGATTATAAGCATCCAACGCTTTATCACGTACAGATACCGTTAAGGACAGCGACAAGCTAGCTTTTTCTAAAGCTACCATTACCTCAGACAAATCTTGAACCTGACCGGTTGCTAATTGAACACTAGCGGTATCAGCGTTTTTTTGTAAAGCATCAACTTGGCTTAAGGCATCGTCTAAAAATTTGGCAAAATCCGTCCCCGCCTTTTGAGCTCCATCTCCAGAACTGATGTTGGGTGTACTTTCCAGACCTGTAGAGGCAAGGGGACTCATTGCCCCCAGGGGCATAATGGGTACTATTGGCTGGATACTCATTTAAGCATTACCCCTTTCCAATCTCTAAAGCTTTAGTTGCCATTGACTTACTAGCATTGAGAGCCGTCACATTCGCTTCATACGCACGAGAAGCGGAAATCATATCCACCATTTCCGTTACAATATTTACGTTCGGTTGACGGACATAGCCTACGGGTAAGCCCGGCTCAGCCACTTTAACTGCATCTGGAGAATTGGGATCATATTCTAAGCGAAAGGGGTCTTGGGCATTAGAAATTTGATCAATTCTTGCCACTTGTACCCCATCTCCCACGTTTTGTCCTTCCAAGGTTTTCCCGAGGACACTAGCAAACGGTGTTTCCGGGGGACGTGGAACAAACGTAGCGACTTGACGACTATAGGGAATGGGGTTTCCAGCAGGGGTCTGTTCTCCTGTACGCGTGGTATTAATATTAGCGATATTGTTGGCTACGAGATCCATCCGCAAACGCTGGGCGGTTAAACCGGAAGCACTGATGTTTATTGCCCCGAAAAGACTCATGATTTATCCCCTCCTCATAACACATTCCACGATCGTTCGTCCAATCTCCCCGAGCGGTACAATTCTGTCTGCTAGACCAGCATCCACCAAGGTTCTGGGCATCCCGTAAACCACACAAGTCTCCTCTGACTCAGCAATCGCAAATCCCTCTAAGGCCTTGACTTCTTTCATGCCTTTCGTACCGTCATTTCCCATTCCAGTCATGACCACCCCCAAGGTACCTCTGCCAACTTCCTTTGCTAAAGAAAGAAACATGACATCGACCGAAGGATGATACAGCGTAGGAATGGGGGCTTCCATGCCAATATTCAGAGTCAGTTGCCCGGACTTGCGTTGAACCTGCAACTGTTTACCTGCCGGAGCCACATACACTGTTCCCGCTTTAAGAGCCTCCCCATGTATCCCTTCCCTAACATTTAAAGGACAAAGTCCATTTAGGCGTTGAGCCAGCGGACCAGTAAAACCCGCGGGCATGTGTTGAGCGACGAGCACCGGAACAGGGAAATTGGCAGGCAAGACTGGCAGGACAGCTTGTAAAGCAGAAGGCCCCCCTGTAGACGTACCAATGGCTACAATTTCAACCGTATGTTTAGGTAACAAGCTTATCTTTCCCGTACCAGAAAGGCGCGGACCAGATCCTAAAGAGGTACCAGCCGTTGAAACCGGAGTCACTATCTTTGTCCCAGTCGTTTGCGTAGCAATCCCCGTGGTTAAAGATGCTCCTGTAGAGGAAGAGCTTAATCCCTTGCGCCCGAGACGTGCAGGATTTACACTGGCTGCCGCTTTTACTTTTTCCACCAGATCACGCGAGAGGGCCTTCAGATCAGCTCCCGGACTACCCGACGGTTTAGCCACTACATCGAATGCCCCTAAATCAAGGGCCTTCAACGTAGCCTGCGCTCCTTCTGTCGTCACTGCGCTCAAAATAATAACGGGTGTTGGCTGCCAGCGCATGATCTCATCTAACGCCTGAAGTCCATCCATGACCGGCATCTCAACATCCATCGTCACAACTTGTGGATGAAGAGATTGCAGTTTCAGAATCCCCTCTCGCCCATCTCGCGCAACGTCTAAAACTTTAATACCCGGGTCCTGATTAAGGATCTTTTGGAGTGTTAAGCGCATAAAGGGAGAGTCATCAACGATCAAAACCCCAATAGGTGCTTTAAGTACTGAGCTCATGGCCTGTCTCTCCACCCATGATGTTATCCAGATCCAAAAGGATAAGCAGGCGTTCACCAATTTTACCTACGCCACGAATAAACTGGGAATCCATACTTAAAGCAACTTGCGGCGGCGGTTCAATGGCTTCGCTGTCTATGCGCAAGACTTCCGTTACCGCATCAACTCGAATCCCAAAAACTTTACTTTGAACTTGCAGAACGACGATCCGGCTCAGGTCGGTTTCTTCCACGCGAGTCATTCCAAAGCGGTTGCGTAAACTGACCACCGGAATCACATTTCCGCGCAAATTAATGACACCTTCTACATAACTCGGTGCTTTTGGTACCCGTGTGATGGGTGGAATGCGGATAATTTCTTGGACACGCATGATATCCACCCCAAATTCTTCTGATCCTAAGTTAAAGGTTACTAATTGTTCTTCAGCCATTGTTTATGCCCCCCTTTTCGATTTTCGTGGTTCGATATTCGTAGTTCGAACTGGAATAAATACTTGAAAGTTTAGAACATAATTAAAAATTTCTTATAATTGATGTTCGAAGTTCAGGTAATTGATCAAGATAAATTTAAATCGTCCCTGAAAATTAACAAATTTTCACTCTTATTCGAACCACGAACATCGAATATCGAACTACGATTTGCGTGTAACTAAAACGTCCTGAATTAATGAGCCGATATCTAAGATTAATGTCACTTTGCCATCTCCGAGAATTGTTGCGCCGGCAATTCCGGGCAAGTTACTCAAGATATCGCCCAAGGACTTGATGACAACCTCCTGCTGTCCGCGCAGTTCATCAACGATGAGTCCCAGTGCTTTATCGCCAAAGCCGACAACGACAACAAAGACCTCACTACTTTCGTTTTCTGGAGCAGGAAGACCAAATTTTTCTTGTAAAGAGATCAGCGGCAGCGTGTTTCCACGCAGTTGAACCATCGGCAACCGACCCACAGTTTTGATATCCGTTCGATTGACCAATAGGGTCTCAAGAACAGAAGAGAGCGGAACTGCATAAATCTCTTCTCCGACTTCGACGAGAAGCGCTTGAATAATCGCCAAGGTCAGTGGCAACCGAATGGTAAACGTTGTTCCTAACCCTTGACGAGTTGTAATATCCACCATTCCGCCTAGATTATTTAGAGCCTTTTTGACAACATCCATCCCCACACCCCGACCAGAAATGTCGGTCACCTTTTCTGCCGTGCTAAAGCCCGGTAAAAAGATCAAGTTAGCGATATCCCGTTCAGAGAGTTCTTCCCTCTCGCCAATTAAACCCTTAGATACTGCAATATTCCTGATTTTATCGAGGGGTAATCCAGCCCCATCATCAGAAATCAGGATCGCTATATGGTTCCCTTCATGGTAGGCATCCAGCGTCACGGTACCAAGTTCTGGCTTACCTGCCGCACGCCGCTCTTCCGGCGACTCAATCCCATGATCAACCGAATTTCGGATGAGATGCATTAAAGGATCTCCGATAACTTCAACTACAGTCTTATCTAATTCCGTGTCTTCGCCTTTTAAAACGAGTTCTATTTCTTTGCCAGTCTTTTTAGCAAGATCACGAACCAAACGAGGGAAACGACTAAAAACAGTCCCAATCGCTACCATACGCAAACGCATAACACTCTCTTGCAGGTCGTTCATCAAACGACCCAAATAGACGTTGGCTTCGTTTAAACTATTGACCATATTATCCGTTTGGTACTGAGCTTTCAAATCCAAGCCAATTTGAACCAAACGAGTCCGAGTAATAACCATTTCCCCTACAAGGTTAATCAAATTATCCATCCGTACCGTATCCACTCGGATCGTGTGCACTTGCGTGTTCCCTTCACCATTGGCAATCCCGTCAGTAAGTACTGCAGAATCTGAACCTATCCCTTTCGGTTCAACCATAGCTTTTTGACTGGGGATGGTCTTTAGAGATTTCGCTTGTGTCACAGCTTTAGAGCTTATACTAGGCGTTGTCTCCAGTTCTGAAATGATTGTTTCTAAAACCTCTGCCGTATCTTTAGTTGTATGCGCAGTTTTTTCAGTTCCCCCTATGCCATCTGGGTAGGGGTGAATGACAACATCCACTAACTCAGAAATTTCCAATAGTTCTCTCCGCATCTCTTCAATGGGTTCATCACAGAGCACAAGAAGAGAAAAGCCTTCATCATTTCCGGCCTCCAAGTCTTCGATGCTGGGAAAAAGCTTAATCACTGTGCCCATTCCTTCGAGCCGTTGGGTCGCCATAACCGCCCGAACTGCTTTCATAAGGGTATTAGGCGCCAGTTTCACATCGACTTGATATATACCATACCCCATCATATGAGCATTGTTAATCTTTGCACTTTCTGGCTGATCTAGGGAGAAATTCAGAGGGACAAAATCATCCTCCAAGGCTTGTTCATTTCCTGGGACAGGCTGCAGACTCGTCTGAGCGGCAGATTTTTCACCACTTATTAAGTCTTTCATCGAGGAGACTAAGTCTTCATAGCCCAGGGTGATCTCCAATCGCTGCTCAACTTGAGACAACATCGCTTTGACACGATCAGTTACTGCTAAAAGGATGTCGATCATTTCCAGAGAAACGTCAATCTTCCCCTGACGCAAACGATCCAATAAATCCTCAGCAGCATGGGTCATCGCCACAATTGGTGTGAATCCCATGGTCCCCGAAGCACCCTTCAAACTGTGAGCTGAGCGGAAAAGATCGTTAATAAGCCCGATATTTCCCCCTTCTTTTTCCAGTTGTAAGAGTCCTGCTCCGAGCTTTTCGATCTGTTCTTGGGAATCCAACAGGTAAAACTCTAAGAACTCCCCCAGATCGACCCCTTGATTTTTGTCGTCATCCTGGCTCATGCTTTGCCACTCCTATCTTCTTCATAAGACATTTTATGAACTGCTTTATGAGTTACCGGCTATACTATCTGGAAAGTTGCACAGGATTTTTATGTAGCCTTATTCGACCGACAAATAGACATATTGCACGAATAAATTATTCGCCATCTTTTTTAGAATTCCTCCAAAAAAACAATGTAAATCCACTTCTTTTCTATAGTAGCATCTACTTGGAGAACAGTATATAGTTAATTCGACAAATTTCTATGGGACTTTTGGGAAAAAAATAAACAGAACGCGTAACTTGCATTCTGTTTATCGGAGTCTATTTTGTTTCTTAAGTCTATTTTCGTTCAAAGCTCTTTCAGACTTGTTTGTCAAACAGCAAGCCAATCATATCTCTAAAGGAATTTAGAATATCCAAAGCCCGCTGAGATGGAATTTCATCCAGTAATTCCCCATTTTGTTGGTCGATAATCTTTACCACAACTCGTTGGGATTTTTCGTCAACCCTAAACTCTAAGCGCTTATCAATAATTCCCATGAGCCGGTTGAGCTTTTCTGCAGCCTTTTCTACTTCCTCTCGTGGAATCTCTTCGCGAGCAGAAGGAATTTCTTGCTTGCGATCGACGACGGGCCGAGGAGTCTCTTGAGACCGTTCCATTTTTTGCCCAGAAAATGTATCCATAGGTATCGTGGTAGATTGGGTATTTGGTTGAATGGGATTAATCATAGGCAAATTCCTCCTCAAATTACCTATTCACAAATTAGCTAAACGGTACAATTGAAAAACAACCGACTTTTAAAAAATTTTCATTTTTAATATTGGAAATCCAGCTTTGAAACTTTAACTCTATAAGCTAAATTTCTCTGAGACGCTTAAGAGCAGCAGGATAATCTCCGCATTTTTGGTAGTAACTAATCGCTTCAACCCGATATCCCAAACACTCATAGATCACAGCAATATTATACTTTGGCAAATAGGAATTAATACCTTCTACCCTCCCCTCTTGGTTCCCAATACACTGCAAGAATTGTTCGATTGCCTGAGAGAATTTCGCGTTATTCATATAGACAAGGCCCATTAGAAACAAATAATCAATTGAACCAGCATAATGCTTCTCGTAGTTTATGAGACATAGCGCTTCAGCATAACTTCTACAATTAATTAAGGCATACACGTGAGTTTCAACCAGATTTTCCACGTATTCTAGGGAAAAATTCAACGGCAAGGCTAAAGCTCGTTTAAAGCAAGCGACTGCCTCATCATAGTTCTTGGCCAGATAATAGGTTTTACCTAATTGATATAGCCAATAAGGATCCGAAGGACGCTTTTCCACCTCCTTCTCTAAAAGCTTAATATTTCTGGCGATTTTTTGAGTACGTTGAATCACCGCTGGGGTATAGCCTCTATGTTCAACCGTAATCTCCAGCGAAACGGTATAATACGGCGCTCCATTTTTTCTGACGAGTTGTTCATGAATAGCCCCTTGATAATGAAACAGGCTGCGCTTAAAAAGACGGCTTATTCTCTCACTTATCCGCTTCTCCTCAACAATATTAATCAGTTTGATGCGACCCACAATCGGATCTTCGACCCTGAGGAGAGTACGGAGGGATTCAGTCTTAAATTCGGTGATGACTTCATCTGCATCCAGCACTAACACCCAATCATTAGACGCCTTCTCTAAAGAGAAGTTCCTGGCAGCAGCAAAATCATCCACCCAAGGGAAATCATAGACCTGCTGGGTAAAATTCAACGCGATCTCCTTCGTCCGATCTGTGGAGCCCGTATCTACCACGATGATCTCCTGAACATAAGGGCAAAGCTGGCGTAAGCTTTGCTCCAGGAGCTCCTCTTCATTCTTCACAATCATACATAAGCTTAGTTTCATTGCCACCCCGCTCTTCTCTGAAAAAACCAGAGACAAAGACCCCGGCTCTCAAAATTAACAAAGCCACTAGCTAGGTATAATCTAAACTAGTGGCTATTCCTTAAGCTTGCATGTCAAGCCTAGCTCCTAAATTTGGCTGAACGGACAATTCCATAGCCTTGGTTGACTCACCTGCTAAGGACGTAATTGAATCACCATTCGTCGCTTCAACGCCCATCGCCATTTTCATGACCGACATGCCCACCTGTTCTTGAACTTTACTTTGATTAAGCATAACTGACATAGCCGCTATATCCATATAGATCACTCCTTACGTTAGTTTGCACAGAACGTCTAGCCAAAAGGTTTTGCTTTGTTCATTCACTTCATAAATTTGTTGTCCAAATCATTCTTTCTGCTAACGTCGCCAACTTAGCCGACTAGCATCCGTAGGACTCCCACCACTATAGGTTTCTCGAACCTGATGTTGCCGCTTACTGACCAACATCCTCGACTGCAGTTTCGAAATGATAACTTGGTTAACTTGCTGGATTTCATTCAGTACCCTCTGCCCCTCGGGCGAGTCTTTATAGTTATCATCGGCGGTCTGGCAGATGATGGTCTGAAGGCGTTCTCTCTGACTCAGCAAGTCGTAAAAGAGCTGCATATCCTGTTTGATCAAAAATTTTTCCATCTCTTTAGTCAAAAAGCGAAAATTCTGCCACAAATCACTTGTTTTCCTGCCAGCCATCCTACTTGCCTACTGCTCTAGCGACATGTGTCTGTTCCATAGCCCCGACCCACGCCTCTCGTAACTCTTGCAACACATTTTTAGCTTGCTGCAGTTGTTGCACATCTCTTTTGATATTCCCTTGAATTAAACAGTGTTCCGTGTATTCATAAAGTCGGGCCCAGTTTTTCGATATTTCATAGCTCATGTCCAATGTTACGACAAATTCGTGCACGATAGCCTGCACACGCTGATTAGCGTGATGCGCTTTTTCAATATTTCCCTGTTCGGTCGCCAAAATGCATTCACTCAGAAATCTTAAAGCTCCATTATAGAGCAATAAAGTCAACTGAGCAGGTGAGGACGTCATCACCTGCTGATTTTTATAGACATTAGCCATCTGGGCGTTCATCATCTGCATTCCCTCCTAATTACTTCCTTGCTCCCCTACTAATCAACTACTAGAGTCGAGCATTGATGTTATCCAACTGCTCTGCGAACTCAGCGATTGCAAAGCTACCTCCATAGCATTGTACTGCTTATAATAGGTATCCTGCATCATGTCAAAGGTATCTTCGGCAGATGTAATTTGTTTGTTGAGCGCAATGATTCTCAGGGCATAATTGCTACTGCTATCTGTTTCAGTCAGTGACGAAGTACTGGCTATCGTTCTCAATTTAGATCTTACGCTGTTCAGACTATCATAAATCCGTCCGGAAATTCCTTGGCTTGACCATTCAGTCGACGTTGTAGTCCCATCCGCTGCCCCGGCCGCTGCCGTTGCCGTTGTGGTTGTCGTTGTCCCATCAGCTGCCGTTTTCGTTGTGGTTGTCACACCCCCAGCAGTTGTTGTTGTCACCGCTGTTCCAGGTGCTCCAAACAGTTCATACAACACATTGGGATCAGCACTCAAGGCGGCCTCTAGTTTATCTGTATCCAAGTGCAGCTTGCCGCCCTCAGTATATTCGCCCGTGGTAATCCCAATTGATGAGGCACTATTATACGTACTGTTACTACCTGAAACAACAGCTGAAAAAGCACTTCTCATGGTGTTGATCAGACTTGTCAGGGTAGAGTCGTTATAGAGCATCCCGCTCTCTGCTTTCTCATTCCATTTCTTAATTTCTGACTCTGACATATCGGCTTCCTGAGCGTCCGTAAGCGGAGGATAATCAGTATACCTTGCTTCCGACACCTTATCATTGAGCTCCTCCAAGATTGTATTATATGAATCTACTAAGGACTGGATATTCTTTACCGCACTATCTACATCGTTACTCACACTCACACTCGTCGCTATCCCCCCGGTAATAGTATTAGCAGCGACGTCAAAACCGGTTACACCCGAAGAGACCCCAGTCAGTGTGTAAGAGACATTCGAAATAGTGAAAGAATTGCTGGCCTCGGTTAAAATTGCTCCATCAAGTTGAAACACTGCATCTTTGCCCTTGCTGATGTAAGAACCTGAATCCAAGGTCAAATCTAGTTTCAACTTATTGACAAAAAAATCCGTCCCGCTCGTATCACCAGCAACGTTTGAGGTGCTGTCCGTAATGCTAATCTCAGCTGCAGACCCAGTATTCGTGCTCGTCAAAAAAAAACGATCCAAGGTGCTGTCATAACTAGCCTGAACATCGATCCCTGCATTATTGATCTGGCTTACAAGATCATTCAGAGTTCCCTCGGGATCCACGGTAATCTCCGCACTCGAGTCTCCATTAGCTATCGTCACAGTAAGCGATCCAGTTGGCGTAGTCCCGCCATAAAGCTGATCAACGATTTTCCCACCCACAGCCGTACCGGCTGGGGTAATATCAGCCCTACTCGTCAGATTTGCACTACTGGCTAGTTGGGCTACCACCAAGGAATGTGTGCCGTCCAAGGCCGCTGCACTTGCTTTGGCAGTGACTACCGAGGTGTTGCTCGTCGATACCGTATTGGGGGACAACGTTTTTTGAAGTTTATAATTAGACATCGCACTACTGAAAGTACTGATATCATCATATACCGTATTGTAGGCAGCCTTCTGCCATTGTAAGACTGTTTTCTGTTGGGTTAGTTTATCCAATTTTGTTTGCTGAGCAGTCATTAAGGCCTTTACGATGGCATCAACGTCAATACCCGAACCAGAAAGTCCATAAGTCCCGGCTAACGAACTGGTTGAACTGGTTGAACTGGTTGAACTAGTTGACATATTAGATCCCTCCTAACCAGATTAGAATTTGCAATTATATTTTTTTGTCTAAGAGAATTCCCACTAGACTGCGAATTGAAGCTATGGTATCAAGAAATTCGTGGGTAGGAATCTCTTTGATCACTTTATCTGTTGCTTGGTCAACAACCTGAACCATCAGTTCTTGTGCCTTTTCATGATACTTAAAATGAATATTCGTATCAATTTCATGCATGAACTGATTCACGGCCTCGGTCATTTTTTTCACATCTTGTACCTTGACCGGTTCTTGATGGACTTTATCCGGGCTAATCACCGTTGCAGCGGATACATCACTGCTAACCCCGACTTGAACCTTGGTTACAGGCTGAACAATCAAAGTCTCCTTAGTAGCATAGGCAGACCCCTCCTTGGCAGCTGTTTGTATGGCACCTATATCCAAATTGAACACCTCAACTCGATTTTCTCTTAGTTCTTTATCGGCACACTGGAGAGAAATCTTTAGGGCTACTCAATTATTTTTCTTTATTCATATATTAAAGCATGCTCCTAGCTCTTAAGATCACTAAGGTCACTCGCTCGCTAGACCTAAACTAGTGGCTATTTTTTGTGCTCGCATCACTAGCCTTGCATTGCATATCTAGTTTTACATGATCAGTCAACCCCGCTATAATGACCACGGCATTATTCTGCTCGAAAGGATTTTTTACTATGGCAATGACTTTAAGAATAAAAGAGTATTTTATCGTTTTTGGGTATCACTTTCCAGTTTCAGAATAAACATTGCTAATAATCTTTCGCATATATAAACACTTTCATAGGGATGGTGTGCTCTGTCTCAGTAACGCTAAGTACAGATGTTTTATGGGCAACAAAAAAAAGACTGAATACACTCAGAGATATGTACAGCATTTCGCAAGGGCGATGTAGGCTGCAACAACACAAAATAATCCGGCAAACACTCTTGTTCCCGCAACGATAACAACACCGCCATAACTACGTCTCTACTCAGAGCGGTATCTGTAACTAATTCGGTCGGACGATCCAATACCTCTTGCTCCCCAAGCCACACTCACCTGCTTAATCACCGCATCATCAGTACTGACGATGCAGCGGGAAATTTGCGGACACGTTAGTGCCGTTAAAATGTTGTGAACAATGAGCGATTTACCGTCCAGTGGCCTCAAGGTTTTAATGCGTCCGGGGGACTGGTACTTCCCGGAATTTGTCGAAAAGCTATTTAGCTATTTTGCTCGGTAACAAATGTCTTTTTCAGCTTCAGAGTGTAATTCAATAATTGAAATTATGTGTCTCAGGTGATACGATTAAGTGCTGATTCCTGACACCAACTTATCATGACTTTTTTGAATTGTTAAATAGTTACCGAAGACTGGTTTGAACTTTCAATTCATGATATTTTCTTACACATAAAATTCCTTTTGTTCTAATCTACCTTCCAATGATACCGCCCTATTAGTCATATAGAGGTTATGTCAATTTTGCTCAGCGAATGTTGAATTTGTAAATTAATTTAAAGTAAAGAGGTATAAATCATGACTAACTACAAAAAGCCTTACGTAATCGCAGAGGCAGGATGCAATCACATGGGGCAAATGGAGATTGCACATAAGTTAATTAAAGTTGCAGCTGTTTTCTGCAAGGCAGATGCGATCAAGTTTCAGAAAAGATGCAACAAAGAGTTACTAACGGCGGAGCAGTACTTCGCCCCCCATCCAAATCCAGTAAATTCTTACGGTGATACCTATGGTGCGCATCGTGAATTTCTGGAATTTACGATAGAACAGCATGCACAGCTTAAAAAATGGTGTGAAGAGTTAGGAATTACTTATAGCACATCCGTATGGGATTTGACTTCAGCAAAAGAGATTGCTTCCTTGGGACCAGAATTTATTAAGATTCCTTCGGCTTGCAACAATCATTATGAAATGCTCAAATGGCTCTGTGATAACTATAAAGGCGAAATTCATCTTTCTTTTGGGATGACAACACATGACGAAGAAGAACAAATCGTTCAATTGTTTGAAGATAAAAATCGTAATAATGACTTGGTGATTTATAGTTGTACTTCAGGTTACCCCGTACCATTTGAAGATATATGTCTTTTAGAGATTGTTCGATTAAAAGAAACATTTGAGACTAGAGTTAAAGAGATTGGTTTTTCAGGTCACCACTTAGGCATAGCGATTGATATGGCAGCTTATACC